>CAMWSN010000053.1 GCA_947176925.1 uncultured Porphyromonadaceae bacterium | reverse complement strand
GGGCTATATCGAAAACGAGCTGCGGCTGCCCCTCGTGCCTACTCGCATAACCACTTACGATAAGATTCGCAACGTACTTGAGAACCTATGAATCCCGGAAAAGTTAAGCCTAAGAAGTCGTTAGGCCAGCACTTTTTGACAGACCTCAACGTCGCCGAGCGGATTGCGCGTACCCTGGATTCCGCGCCGAATCTTCCGGTTTTAGAGGTCGGGCCAGGAATGGGGGTGCTGACTCAATTCCTGATTTCCCACGGGCGCGACGTGAAGGTAGTTGAACTTGACTCGGAAAGTGTAGAATATCTTCGTGCTAATTTCCCGGTTTTGGCTGAGGAAGACCGCATAGTCGAGGCCGACTTTCTCCGTTTGAACCTCCGCGAAGTTATGGGCGCGGGAGAGTTTGCCGTCATTGGCAACTACCCTTATAATATCTCCTCCCAGATTTTCTTTCATATCCTTGATTTCCGTGAGCAGATTCCGTTTTGCTCCGGTATGCTTCAACGCGAGGTGGCCGAACGCTTGGCCGCAATACCCGGTACTAAGGCGCGAGGCATCCTTTCCGTGTTGCTCCAGATGTGGTACGATGTCGAATACCTCTTTACGGTCAGCGAAGGAGTCTTCAATCCTCCCCCCAAGGTCAAAAGCGGCGTAATCAAGTTGACGCGCAACTGCCGCATGGACGCCGGATGTGATGAGGCACTGTTTAAAAAAGTTGTCAAGACCACCTTCGGCCAGCGTCGCAAGACCATCCGCAACTCCATCCGCGCAATCGCACCGGACTTTCCGGCCACTCACCCTCTTGCCGGTATGCGTCCTGAGCAACTCACAGTAGGGCAGTTTATTTCTCTGACTAACGATGTTAATGCACTCCGTTGGGGGTGAACCAAATCAGGAGACCAAGTGTTTAATTAATAAAAAACATTAATTCAACACAAATAATCTCTGATTACTATGAAGAAACTTCTGCTTCTTGCCTCTATGGCCTTGGCTACGGTTTGTGGCGCTGAGTATGCTCAGGCTTGTACTCGTGTTTGTTATGCCGGTAAATATGCCGTTGCTACCGGGCGTACACTTGACTGGCGCACTCCGATTCCTACTGCATTGCGCACTTTCCCCCGTGGTGAACACCATGAAAGTTACGATGATCCCGCTGAAAACCTTACCTGGACATCAAAATATGGCTCCGTCTGTGCCATCAGTTATGATATGGGAGTGGCAGAGGGACTGAATGAAAAGGGCCTTGCCGTCAATGTACTCTATCTTCCCGGCTCAGTCTATTCGCTGCCTGATGGTCAGGAATATCGCAAGAAGATGTCGACCAGCGTATGGCCCCTCTATTACCTTGATAACTTCGCTACCGTAGACGAGGCGATTTCCCAGACCGCAAAGGATCTGTTTTATCTCGATGCACCGGCTATGGCCGACGGCTCTGCTGCAACTCTCCACATGGCCCTGTCTGACTCTACGGGCAATTGCGCCGTGATTGAATATAAGGACGGCAAGCTCCAAACCCACGTAGGCAAAGATTACAATGTATTGACAAACGCACCGTTCTATGACCAGATGCTCGCCGTCAGAGACTACTGGCAGGAAGTCGGCGGAATGAATATGCTCCCCGGTACCAACCGCTCAACCGACCGCTTTGCCCGCGCTTCATTCTATCGTTCGGTCCTTCCCGATACTCTTGACCATACCCGTGCTTTGGCTGCCGTGTTCGGCATTACTAAGAACTGTGCCGTCCCGATGGGTATCACTGTCCCCGGTCGTCCTGAAATCAGTACCACTCAGTGGAGTACTCTCTGTGACCAAACCGAGATGACATATTATTTCCAACTTACTCAGAGTCCCAGCGTCGTTTGGGTAGATCTTCGTGACGCAAAACTCGCTCCCGGATCGCCTCAGCAGACCCTACATCTGACCACTGACGGTTCCCAGGTGGGCAAAGTCAACCATTTAATGAAAGATGCAAAACCTTTTAAGCCTTTCTTCCATCCCTGATTCGCCCCATAAAGTCAGCACCGGCGCTTATATGCGCCTTGTGGCTGAAGAATGGCTTTTAAGCCGAGGGTGGCTCGTCGTGCTCCCGATTGTGGGATTAGCGCTTGCCGCTTATCATACCGGAGATTTCCGCCTGTGGGTGGTAATCCCGGTTTTGGTGTGCTTGATTCTTCCCTTGATTATGGTGGTGATATATTACAAATACTCCCTGTCTCCGGAAGCTATTGCGTCCGTTTGGCCGCATCGGGTCAGAGTCAGCGCCGACGGGTCGCTGACGCTCCTGCCAGAACCGCCTGCCGAGGATTCCGGAGCGGCTCCGAGACATGAACTCAGAGTCCATGCAAAGGAAATCAAGGCCATCGATGAACGCTCATCGCGTTACATAATCCATCTGAAGAACAAACCCTTTAGATTTATAATTATCCCTAAAACTTACCCTGAAAATGAAAATCTCTAAACTCCTTTTTCCCGTAGCCGTTATGGCTTTTACCGCTTTCGGTTTCCAAGCGTGTAAGGAAGGCCCCTCCGGGGATGCCATCGTGTTTGAAACTCGAGCTGATTCCGTCGGCTTTCTTGTCCCAGACTTTTATGGCGACTCGGTTTATTGCGCCGCCAAGTATTCCGTGGTATGGCCTGATAAGATTGGACAGCAAGATTTTGACGCGTTGAAAGATTCCCTGACTATGATTACCTTCGGGGTGAAAGGCGTTGATTTTGACGTAGCTACGTCTGTATTCCTGCGGACCGGGCTTAATAATCTTGTTTCGGATAACGATACGACTCCATTAGTCTATAAATCTGTACCTTTTGAGGTGGCTGAAGATATGCCTCGGGTTAATTTGAACTATGTCAATAGCGAAGTGAGACTTCTTACTCCCGAACTGCTTGTTATCCGCGTCAGCAACGAAAGCTATACCTATGGAGCCGCTCACGGGATGGTTGCTCGCCAGTTCCTTAATTATTCAATTACAAACCATCAGCTGATGACGGCGGAAAACACGTTCCTCCCGGGAAAAGATAAAGGTATTCTGAGCATTATTTCTGCTGCGGCCGCCGAACAGTATCCTGACGAGGGAGTCCTGTTTGATGCTCCCATAGAAACTTATGGCAACTTTGAAATCACGGAGAATGACTTCGTATTTGTTTATCAGCCTTATGAGATTGCTCCTTTCTCCAGCGGAGTCATTGAAATCACCGTCAGCCAGCAGGATCTCTACCGCTTTCTGACTCCCGAAGCGATTCAGACCCTCGGCCTTTGAATTTTTTGAAAAAATTCGAGAAATATTTGCATAATTGAAAAATCCTTTGTAACTTTGCACCCGTTAAAGGACAAAGATGGTGAGCATAGCTCAGTTGGTTAGAGCGTCGGATTGTGGTTCCGAAGGTCGTGGGTTCGACCCCCACTGTTCACCCTCACGAAAGTAAGCGCCGGATGCCTCCACGGGTTTCCGGCGTTTTTCAAAAATCGTTCAACTTATGCAGTTTACCCTCCAAGCTACCGCTCCCGGCACTAACGCGCGCGCCGGCCTCATTCAGACCGATCACGGTCTGATTCAGACGCCTATATTCATGCCCGTGGGCACCGTTGGCGCCATCAAGGCCGTGCATGTCCGCGAAATGAAAGAGGAAGTTAAAGCGCAGATAATTCTTGGGAATACCTATCACCTTTATCTGCGCCCGGGATTGGACACTCTCCGGGCTGCCGGGGGACTCCATAAGTTCAACGGCTGGGATGGCCCGATTTTGACTGACTCCGGTGGCTTTCAAGTCTTTTCTCTTTCGGATAATCGTAAGTTGACTGAAGAGGGCGCTCATTTTCGCAGTCATATCGACGGGTCCAAGCATCTCTTTACGCCTGAAAATGTCGTGGATATTCAGCGAGTTATCGGCTCGGATATTATGATGGCTCTGGATGAATGTCCGCCCGGACAGAGCTCCCGGGAATACGCCTCGAAGAGTCTGGACCTGACAATGCGATGGCTTCGCCGCGGATGGAACCACTTCCGCGAGACCGAGCCACTTTACGGCCACAGTCAGACGTTTTTCCCTATTGTACAGGGTTGTACGTATCCTGATCTCCGGCGCCGTGCAGCATCTGAGGTCGCCGAATTGGGCGCGGAAGGAAACGCTATCGGCGGATTAGCCGTCGGCGAGCCTACGGAGGTGATGTATGAAATGATTGAAGTGGTCAACGAGATTCTGCCGACTGACCGTCCACGCTATCTGATGGGAGTCGGTACACCGGCAAACATCCTTGAAGCGATTGACCGTGGTGTGGACATGATGGACTGCGTGATGCCGACCCGAAACGGCCGAAACGGCATGTTATTTACGGACCACGGCATCATGAACATGCGTAATAAAAAGTGGGCCAACGATTTCTCTCCCATTCAGGAAGATGGCGCCGCTGAGGTTGACCGCATTTACTCCAAGGCTTATCTGCGCCATCTGTTTATGGCTCAGGAAATTCTTGCCATGCAAATTGCTTCGATTCATAATTTGGCTTTCTACCTGAGCCTTGTCGGTCAGGCCCGCGAACATATTCTTGCCGGCGATTTCGCTCAATGGAAGGCCCGGAAGGTTCAGGAGGTAACCCGCAGGCTGTGATTCTTGACCGTTACATAACCAAAAAGTTCTTAGGAACTTACTGTTTTGCGCTGGCGCTTATTCTGGCCATCACCGTGATGTTTGACATCAACGAGAAGATGGAAGCCTTTCAGAAAGCGCCGATGAAGGAGATTATTTTCGATTATTTCATGAATTTTCTCCCATATTTTGCCAATCAGTTCAGTCCGCTTTTTGTCTTTATATCGGTCATATTTTTTACTTCGAAACTCGCTGGAAATTCGGAAATCATCGCGATGCTCTCAACCGGAATGAGCTATCGGCGAATGATGCGCCCATATCTCTTTTCTGCCGCGATTATCGCTGCCGTCACTTTTGTACTGTCGGCATACATCATACCCCCCGGTAATGTCAAGATGCGTAACTTCATGAATACTTACGTCAAGGATAAACGCATAAGCGCCACTTCCAATGCTCAGCTGAAGATAAGCAAGGACTGCGTGGCATACTTTGGCGACTTCAATACCCTGAGCAATCGAGGTACCCGTTTTAGTCTTGACAGTTTCGATGGAACGCGTCTTACCTCGCGCCTGACTGCCGGCTCTGCCGAGTGGCGTGGCGGCTATTCATGGCGTCTGCGTAATTTCGTTGAGCGCAAGTTTGGCGCCGAACGTGAGGAGATTCGCTCCGGAATGGAACTGGACACCATAGTCCCCATTCAGCCTCAGGACATCGTGATATCCACCAGTGACCAGGAAGCGATGACCACTCCCGAACTAGCCCGCTATATCGAGCGCCAAAGCCAACGCGGCGTTTCCAATGTCCGTCAGTTTGAGATTGAATATCACCGGCGCTATGCCGCCTGTGCGGCGGCGTTTATTCTGACGATTATCGGCGTCAGCCTCTCCTCACGTAAGGTTAAGGGCGGAATGGGGCTTAATATCGGTATCGGTCTGGTTTTGAGCTTCACCTATATTCTTTTCATGACTCTTACGCAGACCTTCGCTGTTACGGGAATGACTTCGCCGATGGTAGCTATGTGGATTCCAAACTTTGTTTACGCTATAATTGCGCTGGTACTTTATCGGCGCGCCTCGCGGATGTAATGGCTGACTCGTATCTGACAATATCCGGCCCCGCGCAGGCCAAGTTTACCGAGAAAATGAGCCGCTTTCTTGCGTTTGCTCAGCCTGCTGAAACCATTGAGGAGGCTAAGGCTTTTGTCGCCGCCCTTCAAAAGGAATATTATGATGCCCGCCATGTCTGCTGGGCTTGGGTGATCGGTCTGGAAGCGCCGCATGTTTATTCTAATGACAATGGCGAACCTTCCGGGACGGCCGGAAAGCCGATTTTAGGCCAGATTAATTCCCGCGAGCTGCGTAATGTGGTCGTCGCCGTGGTCCGCTATTTCGGAGGTATCAAGCTTGGCACTCCAGGGCTAATCGCTGCCTATAAGGAGAGCGCGAGCCTCTGTCTCGACGAGGCCGAGATTATTCAACTTAGGCGAATGGAGGAGCTGACCCTCATCTTCTCTTATCCCGCAATGAATTCCGTCATGCAGCTTGTCAAACATCCTGACGTTACTATTCTCAGCCGGGATTTTGATAATACCTGCTCCTTGACGCTTCGCGCGCCTGCCGATATGATGGAGACCCTTCGTCCGCGATTGAGTGCCGTGGCTTCAATCCGTGAATAAGCGCCGATAGTAGGCCGCCTTATCAGCAAGGGGTAGGGGATAGGCTCGGCTCGTCGAGGGCATACGCCATATCTTCAATCCGTCATGACCGATGACGGATTCGCCCATTTTGGGTGGTTCCGTTCCGGTCAGTTGCGCTATGACTTGAGCTGCCTTTTCGCCTGTGGTGGCAATGGCCCGTAAATTAGGCATGCGGTCAAGCAGCGCTTGTAAATCCACCGGCTCTACTATTTCCAAAAATTTATCTGATGCATTATTCTTCAGTCTAAGGACACGATACCCCGTGTCGCTCATTGCGATTCCTTCCCGCTCGAGCAGGTTGCGAATCTTATCAAGTCGGAACGTGCGGTTTTCGCGATCAATCAGTGCCTCGCGGTCGTTAAAAAATATCAGCCCCATCATCGGCCAAAAATCATTTGTTCGGTTCGGGTAATAAAAATCCATGGCCCATCGCTTTGGTTGCGGCGGGAAAGTTCCCATTATCAATACTTTGGCGACTTTCGGAATAAACGGGGCAAACGGGTGGGTCTCTATTTCAGGCATTTTAAATGGTTGAGGGTTACAGCTTATGTTTGGATATTTTTAATATAACGTTTTTTAAGATGTAAAATTTTGGGAAATCAGGCAAATTTTGTTAAATTTGCACTCAGTTATGAAAGATTTTTATTTGGTCTTGAAGCGGTTTTTGCCGCCTTATAAGAAATATATGGTCCTGAACGTGGTTTTCAACCTGCTTGCCGCGTTCCTGACTCTCTTTTCTTTCGCGCTGATTATTCCTATATTGGAGATGCTTTTCCAGATTAACTCCGCGCATTATGAATTAATGCCGATGAGCTGGGATAATCTCCGCGAATCAGCCATGAATAATTTCTATTACTACACTCAGCAGAGCATTTCCCACTATGGACAATCGGCAACCTTGGCCCTGCTTGGAGCCCTGCTGATTGTCATGACCGCCCTTAAAGTGGGCGCTACCTACCTGGGCAGCTATTATCTGATTCCTATCCGTGCGGGCATTATCCGCGACATCCGTAATACGATTTACGACAAAATTACCCGCCTTCCCATCGGGTTCTTCACCAATGAACGCAAGGGCGACGTAATTGCCCGTATGACCGGTGACGTCAATGAGATAGAAAGCAGCATCATGCAGTCTATTGATCTCTTGTTTAAGAATCCTCTGATGGTGATTGCGTGTTTGACCATGATGCTTATAGTCAGCTGGCAGTTGACCGTTTTCGTCCTGATTCTTCTCCCCTTGGCCGGATGGGTCATGGGAGCCGTCGGCCGTAAACTTAAAGCCAAATCAATGGAGGTGCAGAACCAGCTCGGAGTCGTGGTCAGCAATATCGAGGAAACCCTTGGGGGGTTGCGGATTATCAAAGCATTCGTGGCTGAAGATAAGGTTCGAAACCGATTTCGTGGTGATACTCAGAAACTTTTCGGCTATCAACTCAGTGTGCTTCGCCGCCAGGCTTTGGCCCACCCTATGAGTGAATTCCTCGGGACTATAACCATCGTCATTGTGCTTTGGTTTGGCGGTACGCTAATTATCAATGGGTCCAGTTCCTTCAATGCTTCGGAGTTTATTTACTATCTTGTGATTTTTTATAGCATTATTAATCCTGTTAAGGAGATTTCAAAAGCCACTTATGCCATCCGTAAGGGCATGGCGTCCTTTGAACGAATTGATCGAATTCTTTCAGCGGAAAACTCCATCAAGGACCCCGAAAATCCCAAGCATATTGACCGACTGAGAGGTGAAATCAAGTATCGTGACGTTGAATTCGCTTATGACGGCGCTTCAACTCAGGCAGTAAAGGGTGTAAGCCTTGATATTCCTGCCGGCGCAACCGTGGCTTTGGTCGGCCAGAGCGGTTCCGGCAAATCAACACTTGCCGACCTGCTCCCGCGATTCTATGACGTTGCCGCCGGCTCGATTACCATTGACGGCCATGACCTCCGCGAGCTCCCTGTTGAGCATTTACGCAGTTTTATGGGTAATGTCAACCAGGAGGCGATTCTTTTTAACGACACCGTTTTCAATAACATAACCTTTGGAGTTCCTTCAGCTACTCAGGAAGAGGTCGAAGCCGCTGCCAAAATCGCCAATGCCCATGAATTCATCTCCGAGATGGAACAAGGGTATCAAACAAGCATCGGTGACCGTGGTTGCCGACTCAGCGGCGGTCAGCGTCAGCGCCTGAGTATTGCCCGCGCTATTTTGAAGAATCCGCCCATTCTGATTCTTGATGAGGCTACTTCGGCTCTTGATTCCGAGAGCGAATTCCTTGTTCAGGAGGCCCTTGACCGACTGATGAAGGACCGCACTACGTTAGTGATTGCTCACCGGCTGAGTACCATCCGCAATGCTGACCTCATCTGCGTTATGAACGAAGGGAAAATAATTGAACGTGGAACCCACGACGAGCTTATGGCCCTTAACGGTACCTATGCACGCCTCGTAGAAATGCAGCAACTTTCATAATTCATATAACACTGATAACTCTTATCTCAACCCCATGAGCACTATTATACAATCTCGTATCGAACAGCTCCGCGCCCTGATGCAGCAGAGCGAAATCACCGCAGTCGTAATCCCCCAGTCTGATCCCCACCAGAGCGAATATCTCGCCGAACATTGGCAGGTGCGTCAATGGCTCAGCGGGTTTACCGGCTCTGCAGGTACTTTGGTCGTGACTTCCGATAGGGCCCTTCTTTGGACTGACTCCCGTTACTTCCTTCAAGCGGCTCAGCAGCTTGCCGACACCGGCATTGAACTTATGAAAGAGGGCCTTCCCGAAACGCCCTCGATTGAGCAATGGCTATGTAGCGAACTTCCCGCCGGTTCTACCGTGGGTGTGGACGGTATGGTGTTCAGCGTTGGTGCCGCACGCCGGCTGAAAGCTGCCCTTGCTGCTAATGGTATTAACCTGGAGACGACTTTCAATCCGATTGACAAAATCTGGAGCGGACGCCCATCATTGCCTTCCGACACCATATTTGTTCATGACGAAAAATACGCCGGCGAATCTGCGGCTGATAAGATTGCCCGGATCCTTGTCCTCGCCTCTCAGGCTAAGGCCGACTCACTATTTATCTCGGCTCTTGATGAAATAGCTTGGATTCTCAATATTCGTTCCACGGATGTCAACTGTAACCCTGTGGCTACGGCATTCCTATATCTCAGCCCTGACCGCAAGGTGCTTTTCACTGATGAAGCGAAGGTTGACGACAAAGTGCGCGCTTATCTTTCTGAAGCCGGGGTTGAAGTCGCTGCTTATGATTCCGTAGGTCGCTTCTTAGCGCTCCTTCCTAAGACTGACCGCGTCTACATCGAGCCGGAGCGCACCGCCAATACTCTTGGTGAGGTCCTTGGCTCGCACGCCGTTGAAGGTCCCTCTGTAGTGGCTCTCCCCAAGGCCGTTAAAAACGACGTCCAGATTGCCGGGATTAAAAATGCGATGGCTCGCGACGGTGTAGCCCTGGTAAAACTCTTTATGGAAGTCGAACGGCGTCTTGCCGCCGGTGAGAAGCTGACTGAACTTGACATGGCTCAATTGGGCACACTTTATCGCTCTCAGGGTGCGCTCTATGTTGACGATTCATTTGAAATGATTGCCGGTTATGGCCCTCACGGAGCTATTGTCCACTATTCTGCAACTGAAGAATCCTCATCCGAAATCAAACCTGAAGGTCTTTTGCTCGTTGACTCGGGCGCACAGTATTTTGACGGCACTACGGACATTACCCGTACAGTCTCCGTCGGTACTCCTACTGAACAGGAACGCCGCGATTTCACCCTTGTCATGAAGGGCCATATCGCCCTTGGAACCGCTATCTTCCCTGAAGGTACCCGAGGTGACCAACTTGACGCTCTTGCCCGTCAGTTCCTTTGGAAAAACGGTCTGACTTATCTCCACGGAACCGGTCATGGCGTAGGCCATTTCCTTAATGTCCATGAGGGCCCGCAGTCAATCCGTCTCAACCATGTCAACGTAGCCCTTCGCCCCGGAATGATTACATCAAATGAACCCGGCCTTTACCGCGCCGGAATCCATGGTATCCGCTGTGAAAACCTGGTGCTTTGCGTAGAATCGCCTCTGACCAACGAAGAATTCGGCAAGTTCTATCAGTTTGAAACGCTGACCCTCTTCCCCTTTGACCTCAAGCTCTTTGACCTATCAATTATGAAAGATGAGGAGATTGAGTGGCTTAACACCTATCATGCCCGAGTGCGTGAGACTCTTCTCCCGCTGCTCGAAAATCAAAACCAGCGTGACTGGCTCACTGAAAAAACCCAACCCCTATGCCGCTGATTATTCCCGTCCGTGGGTTTACGCCCAAGATAGGACGTGACTGCTTCCTTGCCGAGAACGCTACCATTATTGGTGACGTTACTCTCGGCGAAGAATGTTCCGTTTGGTTCAACACCGTGATTCGCGGTGACGTCAACACTATCACCATCGGTAACCGTGTCAATATTCAAGACGGTTCAGTGCTCCATACCCTCTATGAAAAGTCAACCATTGAGATTGCAGACGATGTCAGCATCGGTCATAACGTTACGCTCCATGGCTGCAAAATTGAAGAATTGGCTCTCATAGGCATGGGTGCCGTGGTCATGGACGATGCTGTAGTCGGCGCCGGAGCCATTGTCGCTGCCGGCTCCGTCGTGCTCTCAAGGACCAAAATCGGCCCCAATGAACTCTGGGGAGGAGCTCCCGCCAAATTCATCAAACACGTAGACCCTGAGCAATCCAATACCCTCAACCGCCGCATCGCCCAAAACTACCTCTTCTACTCCCGCTGGTACACCGACCCCCAGTTGGATAATGAGGAGGGGATTTAACAAATTTTAACCGGTTATGTGCGGGAAAATTAGTAAATTTGCGCGTAGAATGTAACCATATTATTTATCATGGCAGAAAATAAGGAAAAACTATTTGAAATGTTCCCCCCTGTGAGCGTCGAACAATGGCGCGAGAAGGTCGATGCTGACCTTAAGGGGGTGCCTTTTGAAAAAAAATTAGTGTGGCGTACGTCGGAAGGATTCAACGTCCAGCCCATGTATCGCCGCGAGGATATTGCCTCGCTGACCACTACTGACTCTCTTCCCGGAGAGTTCCCATACGTTCGCGGCACGCGCTGCAACAATGAATGGCTTATCCGCCAGGAAATCATTGCCTCCACCCCCGAAGAAGCCAATGCCAAGGTCCTCAGTGCTATTGAGCGTGGCGCAACTTCCTTGGGCTGGCATATGTCTGACGTCAGCGCTGACGCTCTCGCCACCTTCCTCAAAGGCATAGACCTGAGCAATATTGAAATCAATCTGAGCTGCTGCATGCGTAAGGCTGTTGAATTGACCTCAATTCTGAGTGAATATGTGGTCAGCGCCGGAGTTGCCAAGGAATTCCGCGGAAGTGTTAAGTTCAACCCTTGGAAGCGCGAGCTTAAGCATGGCTCCAAGTCTCCTCTTGACCCCGTGGAAAGCGGCAAGGCAATAATTGAAGCCGCACTTCCCGTGAAGGGACTGCGTGTGCTTAGCGTTGATTCCGAGCTCTTTACTAATGGTGGTGCATATATCTTCCAGGAATTGGGCTATGCACTGAGCTGGGGCGCACAGTGGCTCACTCTGCTGACTGAAGCCGGACTTCCCGCTGACCTGGTTGCCTCCAAGATCAAGTTTGACATGGGTATCTCCACGAACTATTTCATGGAACTTGCGAAATTCCGTGCTGCTCGCATGCTTTGGGCGCAAATCGTCGAGCAATACAAACCGGCCGACATCGATGCTTGCAAGATGGTGGCCCATGCATCGACTTCAAAGTATAACCAGACCATCTACGATGCTCACGTCAACCTTCTCCGCTCTCAGACCGAGGCCATGAGCGCCGCCCTTGCCGGAGTAGATTCCATCACCGTGACTCCCTTCGACGTTCCCTTCAAGACCCCCGATGAATTCTCCGAGCGCATAGCCCGCAATCAGCAGCTCCTGCTCAAGGAGGAGAGTCATCTGGACAAGGTCGTTGACCCGGCCGGCGGTTCTTACTATATTGAAACCCTGACTGTCAGCATTGCTCAGGAGGCATGGAAACTCTTCCTCTCCATTGAAGAACAGGGCGGATTTGCCGCAGCCCTTGCTGCCGGAACAATCCAGGCCGCAGTCAACGAAAGCAATGAAAAGCGTCATGCCGACATGGCTCGTCGCAAGGAAATCCTTCTCGGCACCAACCAATATCCGAATATCAACGAGTTTGCAGCCGAAAAAATCGAGCATGACGAACATGGCGGCTGTGGTTGTGGATGCAACCATGACGATAACGGCGGCATTAGCGCTACTCGCCTCGCCTCCGACTTCGAACAGCTCCGTCTGCAGACCGAGCATGCCGCAAACCGTCCCAAGGTGTTTATGCTGACCATCGGCAACTTGGCCATGCGTCTGGCCCGCTCTCAGTTTAGCGGCAACTTCTTCGGATGTGCCGGCTATGAGATCATTGACAATAACGGTTTCCCGACTGTCAAAGAAGGTGTTGACGCCGCTCTCGCTGCCGGTGCCGATATCGTGGTCCTCTGCTCAAGCGATGACGAATATGCCGAATTCGCTCCCGAGGCTTGGAACCTCCTCAAGGGTAAGACGGAATTTGTGGTGGCCGGCGCTCCCGCTTGCACCGATGACCTCAAGGCTCAAGGCATTGAAAACTTTATCCATGTCCGCAGCAATGTCCTCGACACTCTGCGCGCCTTTAACGCTAAACTCCTGAAATAAACTATGAAACCGGATTTCAGTAAAATCAATATATTGGAAGCCGTTGCCCCCGCGCAGCAGGCTGCCCCTTGCCCTGCCGGCGAAGAATGGCTCACTCCGGAACGCATCTCCGTTAAGCCCGTCTACACCAAGGAAGACCTCCAGGGCCTTGAACACCTTGATTATGTTGCCGGTCTGCCTCCTTTCCTTCGCGGACCGTATAGCGGCATGTATGCCATGCGTCCCTGGACCATCCGCCAGTATGCCGGATTCTCCACTGCCGCCGAATCAAATGCCTTCTATCGCCGTAACCTCGCTTCCGGCCAGAAAGGTCTCAGTGTGGCTTTTGACTTGGCTACACACCGCGGATATGATGCTGACCATGAACGCGTTGTCGGTGACGTCGGCAAGGCCGGCGTGAGCATCTGCTCGCTTGACGACATGAAGGTTCTCTTTGACGGTATCCCCCTGAACAAGATGTCCGTATCCATGACCATGAATGGCGCTGTACTCCCCGTCCTCGCCTTCTATATCAATGCCGGACTCGAACAGGGAGCCAAACTTGAAGAGATGGCCGGTACGATTCAAAATGACATCCTCAAGGAATTCATGGTGCGTAACACCTACATTTACCCGCCGGAATTCTCAATGCGAATTATTGCCGATATTTTCGAGTACACCTCGCAGAACATGCCCAAGTTCAACTCAATCTCCATCTCCGGCT
>CAMWSN010000052.1 GCA_947176925.1 uncultured Porphyromonadaceae bacterium | reverse complement strand
GGTCTTTCTGCATAACTAAAAATCAATTAGTAAATCGAGTTTATTGGTTGAATTAAGGAGGCTGGGAATACAGCAATGATTCGTAATGGCGCGGCAAAGTTACGAAAAATTCCCCAAACAACAAAATTATTTTTTATCATCTTTTTTGCGTCGCGGGAAGAAACGGCGTTTTTTGCGGGGCTTTTTGTCTGATTGGTCCGACTTGTCTGATTTGTCTGATTTATCTGATTTATCTGCCATCGGGGCATCTCCGCGCTTGACGGGTTTTCCGAGGAATTCTTCGATGAAACGGAACTTGCGGCGCTCACGGGGAGAGATGAGTGTCACGGCGACACCGCTTTCGCCGGCACGGGCCGTGCGGCCGATGCGGTGGACGTAGTCTTCGGCGTCGTGGGGCACGTCATAGTTGACCACCATGGATATATCGTCAATGTCAATTCCGCGGGCCACGATATCCGTAGCGACGAGGACGTCAATGTTTCCGGCACGGAAATTGCGCATGACTTCTTCGCGCACGGTCTGGTCCAGATCAGAGTGCATTTCCCCGGCTTTGACTTTCAGGCGGCGAAGAGTGCGTGTCAACTCCTTGACCTTGATTTTAGATGAGGAAAAGACGATTACCCGCTTGGAGTTAATATTAGCAAAAAGGTGAAGCAGCAACTGTTCCTTTTGCGGCTCCTGGACATCGTATGCCAACTGGTGGATATTTTCGCCGGGCTTGCTGACAGCAATCTTGATTTCTTCGGGATTGACAAGAAGGGTCTTGGCCATTTTTTGAATTTTCGGGGGCATTGTGGCTGAAAACATCAGGGTCTGACGCTTCTTTGGGAGGCGGGTCGCAATCTGCATGATGTCGTCATAAAAGCCCATGTCAAGCATACGGTCCGCCTCGTCGAGGATGAAAAATTCGACGCTGCTGAGGTCAACATAACCCATGGAGATGTGAGCCAAAAGGCGTCCGGGAGTGGCTATAACGACTTCAGCTCCGGTCTTGAGTCCGTGTTGCTGACGGGCATATCCGGCGCCATCCGTTCCGCCATATATCGGGAGCGAACTGATGGGCAGGAAGTAACTGAATCCCTGGAGTTGCTGGTCAATCTGGAGGGCGAGTTCACGGGTGGGAGTCATCACCACGCACTTGATATGGTTAGACGCCTCTCGTTTTCCCAATTCGTTGATTACGGGAAGGAGAAATGCGGCTGTTTTGCCGGTTCCGGTCTGGGCCACGGCAATCAGGTCGCGACCACGCAGAGCTGCGGGAATCGCTTGCTCTTGGATGGGTGTACACTCATCAAAGTGCATATCATATAAGGCGTCAAGGACGTCGTCGGTCAGGTCAAGATCTTCAAAAAGCATACTTCTGTACGGATTGTTGAACAGTGGTTGAACCATTGTTTAATACTGCAAATTTACGACAAAATTTGCACTTTTTTGCGAAAAAGTTTGGAATTCTTTTTTTTAAAGCGTAAATTTGCCGATACGATATAACTTGCACCTATGCGATTATATTCCAATAAACAAATAATAATCAATACATTATCTATATTTTAATGAAAACTAATACCATTTCTGCATTGTTAGTTGCGTGCCTCGGGCTTGCAACTGCAACAGTTGCCAACGCGCAGGCCAACCTGCCGGCAGCCCAGGGCGGTGTGGTAGTGTTCGGCAACAACACCATCAACCTTGATAACAACGAGGGAGTTGAAGTTGAAGTACCTACCTACACGCACTACACTTATGCCGTCAGCGGCGAAAGCTGGCTCACTCCCCGCATCAGCGACGGCAAACTGACTCTCCTTGTTGACGAAAACCCTTCCGGCTCAAGCCGCAGCGCAATGCTTAACGTCCGCACGGCCGCCGGCGGCACCGGAGTACTGACCGTCCGTCAGCCCGGATGGGACCTCAGCGCTCAGGCTCAGGCCGCCGTCGACGCCACCATGGTCTGGCCCGTATGGAGCAAAGATGCCTGCACCAAGAGCGTAGGCCGCGCAAACTCGACCTCCGAAAGCCTTGAAAAGACCTACGATAAGAATTACAATACGCTATATCACACCTCCTATGCAGCATTTAACCCTAACAAGGAGGATGAATGGCCCGTAATGGAATATTACTTCACGGCTAAAGATGCGCCCGTAAGCCAGACCGTTGACGTAGCCTCCATCACGTACATACCACGCTCGGAAGGCGGTAACAACGGCAATTTCGGCACCGTTGACATTCAGATTGGCAAGATGGACGCCAACCGCAATTTCACCTGGACCTCGATTCAGGACGAGCTGTTTGACTTCAAATACAGCGGTTCATCAAGTTCCGTAGCCATCCCCGAATCGATGCAAAAGGGCATCCATGCCATCCGTTTCATCGTCCACAACGGCTACAACAATGCCAACAACGCAATGGGCTTCGCCTCTTGTGCCGAAATGCAGTTCATGAAACCCGCCCAGGCAATTGACGGCGCCGAGCTTTTCACTGACGGAGTCTTCTCCGCCCTCAAGCCCGGTACCACACAGGCTCAGGTTGATGCAATCAAAGACCCGCTGCTCAAGGAATTGGCTCAGATGATGTTTGACGGAAAATATAATTCCGAAGGCCTTGTCTCAACCCATGAGGCAATCAAGCATCCCGCCACTCTGGCAGAAGAATGGAACGCTCCCGGCAAGCTCTATTCACAGTATGCCGGCGTTACCGGTGTGGCTCTCACCCCGGGCAAGTACACCGTCATCGTCGACGGACTCTCAGGCGACAAAAAATCAGTTGAACTTGCTCTCTACTACTGGCACGGACACGAAGTATACGAAGTTCCCGACCCCAACGCCGACAATGGCAAACGCGAAGTCAAGTGGGGCGGCGAATCCCGCAGCTACACCCTCCATAACGGAATCAACGTCATAGACATACCCGTACCTAACCGTCCTAACAAACGCGTCGTAGGCGACGATATGTGTCTGGCCTATATCAATAACTTTGACGATCAGGGCGCAGAAAACGGCACCGGCAAAGACGTCACCGTCCACATTGTCGGCGGCTTGGTCAACGGCTACATCTCCAACACCAAGACCAACGCCGAAAACAAGGCCGTACTTGACAACGCCGTTTACCCCGTCATGGACTGCCTCGGCACCCGTACCCAAGGCGCATGGCAGACCGACGCCCTCAAGCAGTATGCCAACGGCGAATGGGTTCGCCTGCTCAACATCTTCGACGAACTGATTATCTGGGAACACCGCGTATTAGGTATTGAGAAATATAACCGCGTGCCCAAGAACCGCACCATGGCCTACGTGAACTATACCTATTATATGTTCCAGGGCGCTATGGGACCATCATTCATGTACAACACTCAATATCGCGTCTGCAACCCGACGAACCTGATGGAACATGACAATGACGCAATCTGGGGTCTCAGCCACGAATGGGGACACCAACACCAGATGGCTCCCTACTTCCGCTGGACCGCCTGCGCCGAAGTGACCAACAATATCTTCTCAGCCTACAATGTGGCCCACATGGGTTATCCCATCGATGTCAACCCCGGCCGCTACCCCACTTACAAATGGCAAAGCTACATGCAGGGCGGAGTGGAACACCCCGGTCACATCCAGAAAATTTTCCTCAACGACGACTATAACCGCGAAATCTCCGCTCCCAAGGACGGCGAGACCAAGACTTCTAATGCCGACGACAACATCGTCATGTCCTGCCGCACCGACGCCGCCAATGCCGCAAAAGCCGGCAATGCCTTCGGATGGTGTAAAGAGCTGAAAGAATTCGCCATCAACCAGCCCAAGTACCCCAGCCGCCGTTTCGAACCGAAACCCGACGAAACACCCTTCGGCAATGCCGACCAAAACATAGTCAATCCCTGCACCGCACTCAATGCTATTGAAGCTTATTCAAGCAACAACGGCGAGCTGACCCTCGGCCCGTACGTCAACCTGATGAACTGGTTCGCCAACGAAAACGCAGAATGTCCCGACGCTGACAAACGTCCCGAACTCTGGCCCGACCTCTTTGAAGCAATGCGTCAGAACGACCGCCCCGAAGGCTCTACCGTTGAAAAGACTGACGGAGTGGATAAGTACGAGCTCCTTGCATCAATCTTCAACGGCAATAAGACCACTGACCCCTCAATCAACAAGGCTGAGCAGTTCATTGAACAGTATCCCAACTCCGTATGGACCAAGAAGGGCTACTTCCTTGCCTCAGGCAACCACTGGTGGCAGCAAAACTCCGCCCCCTACGTGATGAACTTCGTCCGCAAGGCATCACGCCTGACCGGCTACAACCTCTGGAGCTACTTCGAACGCTTCGGCTGCCTGACGGTATGCGCACTGGAACAAGGCGACTACGGCACTCAATACTACATCATGACCCAGGATATGTATGACGAGTTTAAGGCTGACATGGAAGCCCTCGAAGCTGACGGAACAATCCGTCCGCTCCCCGACGAGCTGCGCCATAAGATTTCAACCGTTCACTCGCCCGCATTCCCCAAGGCCGTCATCCCCAACGACCGTCCGATTCTTCCCACCGACAATTAATTTCTCCAGCTTAAATGATTTCAAAAATGAAACACAATATATTAGCAGCCTCACTTCTGGCCCTTGGCGCCATGACCCTCTCAACCGGGGTCAACGCCGCCAACATCAGAAATCTCGGCGCAATCAATAATAAAACCGCCTACGTCATCAAGCGTCAAGGTAACTCCGGGACGGTCTATGGCTCCCTATATTATCTTGAGGGCTCGCAAATCTGCCAGGCTAAAAATACCGGTGTATCCGCCGACGCCCCCGAAGCACAGTGGAGCATCCACTATTCAGATTCTGAAAAAGGTTACTTCCTCTATAACCTCGGAGCAGAAAAGTTCCTGACCGGCAACGCCAAGAGTCAGGCAGTGTTTACCGACGAAGCCGTCAAGCTCACCCCGATATATCTTGAATCAGCCGGATATTGGGTACTTGATTGCGGCGGCTATATCCTCGGTCTCGAAAAGGCGGACAAAGGCACCGTCATCTTCGCTGACGAAGTCACCCGCAGCAACTATAAGGACACCGGCTTCTGCTTCATTATTGCCGACACTCCTAACCGAGAGCTCACCGATGCTGAGCAGACCGCAATTGAGAAAAAAATCAAAGAAGGCCGCCAAGCTGCCCTTGACCGCTATAAGGAATTCGTTGAAAAGGCTGAAGGCATGCTGACCAAAGAGTCAGACCAAAAATATGCCGGAGCCTACCCCATTGACGAAATGAAGCATATGCTTGCACATCCGGACCACTATACGCTGACTCAGTTTGAGGAAGCTTATAATCGCGCCGTAGTGGGCCGCCTGCCTCACCATGGATACTATCGCCTGCACAATCAGAACCGCCCCGGTTCTTATTCAAGCAATGGCGTAGTCGTCAAAGATAATGGCCAATTAGTATCCCTCCAGCACAAGACCGCTACTTTCGGTCTCGCTCCCGAAGGCTATCAGGAAGACCTGGCACTCTTCTCGCTGATTCCCGACGGTGGCCCCTGGAACATACGCTTATATAATAATGCAGCCGGTCAGTTCGTCACCTGCGGTTCTGCCAACAACTCCAAGGCATGGCTTGACGCAGACCCAACCCGCGCCACGGTCTTCACCCTTGACCCCAACTCGGACTACAAACGTCAATTCCGCCTTAAGTTTGCCAATGCCGATGACTCTTACATTACCGTCAGCGGCAGCAATGACCTCGTGGCATGGAACCAGCTGGAGACATCCATGCAGTTCTGGTTTGAGAAGGTTGAAAAGATTGACGTCACCACTGACGCCAACGGCTACCTCTCACTGATTCTTCCCGCCAACGTCACCTTCCCCGAAGGAGTGCAGGCTTGGGTCGTAAGCTCCGTACGAGACGGCAAGGCCTACGTTGAAGAAATAAGCGAAGGCATCAGCGGACAGATTCCCTTCATCATCAAGTCCACGCCTAACACCACCGTTTCACTCCCGACTACCGGCACCCCCATATGGTATCAGACAGCCATGATCGGTTCGAACATCAAAGCCGAAGCAGGTGCACGCCAGGAAATCGTCAGCACCCCCTCGGGTCTTACCTTCGAAGTCAAAGAAGCGGGCACGGTCAACCCCGGCACGGCATTCATCCTGACCGACGACACCACTCCGCTGCAGGTAGTCATGGGCGCCGATCCTGAATCAGGCATTGAAGAAATCAGCGCAGACTCCGGTCTGGACCTCTTTGACCTTCAGGGCCGTATCGTCAGCGGTACTCCACGTCCCGGACTCTACATCAATGCAGCCACGAAAAAGGTGGTGCGCATCAAATAACCCTCTCAATCCATTCATCATTATTTCAGCTTGAACAGAGCTGTCGGAGTCAACAAAATAACACTCTGACAGCTCTGTTTCCATAAAATTTTAGGCAAAAAACGATAAAAATGTCGCTTTTTTGGCGAAAAATTTTCGTATGTCGTGGATTTTTTGTTACTTTGCACCGATATTAACAAGACTAATCATTAATTTACTCATCTAAATTCATTAATCACTATGTCTCAGATTGCAGACCGCGTAAAAGAGATCATCGTTGACAAACTCGCCGTTGACGAAAACGAAGTAACTCCCGAAGCATCTTTCACCACCGACCTCGGTGCTGACAGCCTCGACACCGTAGAACTCATCATGGAGCTCGAAAAGGACTTCGAAATCTCAATCCCCGAAGACGAAGCTCAGAAGATTCAGACCGTAGGCGACGCTATCGCTTACATCGAAAACGCTAAGGCTTAATCACCCTCTGACGCTTCCATTCCCCCCTGACCTTTCTCCTCACCCCATTTTTTCAACCACTCAGACTATTAGATGGAACTTAAACGAGTAGTAGTAACCGGCCTTGGGGCCATCACCCCCCTTGGCAATGATGTTGAATCTACGTGGGCCGCAGCCGTTGAAGGCAAGAGCGGTGCCGCTCCTATCACCCATTTTGACGCCTCAAAGTTCAAGACTCAGTTTGCCTGTGAAGTCAAGGACTTTAATGCCGCCGATCATTTTGACCGCAAGAAGGTACGTCAGCTTGACCTCTATGCCCAGTATGCGTTGGTAGCAGCCCGTCAGGCTGTAGCCGATGCTACACTTACGGACGAAAACATCGACAAAAACCGCGTAGGCGTAATCGTTGCTGCCGGCATTGGCGGCCTCCACACCTTTGAAGAAGAAGCAGGATACTTCGCCCTTCACGGCGAAGAAATGGGCCCCAAATATAACCCGTTCTTTATCCCTAAGATGATTGCTGACATCGCTTCCGGCCATATCTCCATGGAATATGGTTTCCATGGCCCCAACTATGGTACGGTCAGCGCCTGCGCATCATCCAACAACGCCATCATCGACGCCTTTAACCTGATTCGCCTCGGCAAAGCCGACGCCATCATCACCGGCGGCGCCGAAGCAGCAATCTTCCCGGCAGGTGTCGGCGGTTTCAATTCAATGCACGCACTCTCGACCCGCAATGACGACCCTCAGGGCGCCAGCCGCCCCTTCAGCGCCAGCCGCGACGGCTTCGTCATGGGTGAAGGTTCCGCCGTCTTGGTACTTGAAGAACTCGAACACGCCAAAGCCCGCGGCGCCAAGATTTACGCCGAAGTAGTCGGCGGCGGCATGAGCGCTGACGCTCACCACCTTACCGCAACTCACCCCGAAGGCCTCGGAGCCATGCTCTCCATGCGCAACGCACTTGAAGACGCCGGCATGAAGCCCGAAGACATTGACTACATCAACGCTCACGGCACCTCCACCCCGGTTGGTGACGTCAGCGAAATCAAGGCCATCTGCGGAGTGTTTGGCGATGCAGTCAAAGACCTCAACATCAGCTCAACCAAGTCAATGACCGGCCACCTCCTCGGAGCCACCGGCGCCTTGGAAGCAATCTTCAGCATCAAAGCCTGTCAGGACGGAATCGTCCCCCCGACCATCAACCACGCTGCAGATGACGTTGACCCCGCAATTCCGGAAGAACTCAACCTGACGTTCAACGTAGCTCAGAAACGCCCCGTGCGCGCCGCCCTGAGCAATGTGTTCGGTTTCGGCGGACATAACGCTACGATTATCGTCAAGAAATACGAAGACTAAACCCTTCCGACATAAAAATTGACAAACCCATTTGAAGGACGGGGAAAATACGCCCCGTCCTTCTGATTTTTTAAGCAGACCATTCAAGATGAGCTCCGTACTGATCGTAATTCCGATTCTGTCGATTCTGATGTTTGACTTGGGTCTCGGCCTCCGAGGCTCCGATTTCAGCCTGATATTCAAGCGCCCGAGAGCATTGCTGACCGGTCTCATAGGCCAAATCATCTTCCTTCCGGCGATAGCCTTCATCTTAGCGACTTTTTTCGGGCTGAGAAATGAACTTTTCGTCGGCCTCATGCTGATAGCCTGCTGTCCGGGCGGCAGCTCAAGCAACGTATTTACGGGTATAGCGAAAGGAGACGTGGCGCTATCGGTTTCGCTGACGGCCTTCAGTTCGCTCATTACGATGATTACACTGCCTTTCCTGATGGGGCAATCCGTAGAGATGCCCGTGACCAACCTGGTCATTCAGAACCTGATTTTAGTCCTTATCCCCATCATCGTCGGTATGCTGATCCGCCGCATCAAGCCACATTTTGCGGAGAACCTCCATCAATGGATTTCCCGCTTTGCCTTCCCGGCGCTGATGTTTCTTGCGGCCTTATTTTTCGTGGTCAACACGGACATTATCCGCGAGTATTTCAGCCAGCTGTTCTTCGTAGTGACCAGTCTGGTCCTGTTAGGTATGTTATGCGGCGGCTCTCTCGGAGTCATTTCGCGGCTGAACCATCGGGAAATCCGAACATTGGTGATTGAAATCGGCATGCAAAATGCCGCGCAAGCAATGGCCTTGGCGGCCTCTCCTTTCGTCTTCAATCAGCCCGGGTATGCGATTCCGGCCACAGTCTACGCGCTGATGATGAACGTAGTCCTACTAATCTACGTTGCCTACGTCAAGCGAATCAATCCTGACCGGTAATGGAAGAATTGATGCAGTACGTCTGGCTTCACCGGTTATGGCTTGCCGGCGAACTGCGCACGGTCGACGACGAGCCCGTAGCGGTCATTGATGTCGGTCAGCTCAACCGCGATGCGGGACCTGACTTCTTCAACTCCAAGGTCAAAATAGGCGATAAATTCTGGTGTGGCAACGTCGAGATGCACGTCAAGGCGAGCGACTGGTATCGCCACGGGCATCAGGACAACCGCGCCTACGACTCGGTGGTGCTCCACGTGGTAGAGAACAACGATTGCCGAATCAGCCGCCCGGACGGGCAAGTAATTCCTCAGATAGTCCTGCCGACGGCGCGTGACTTCGCCGAGCGCTATGGCCGCTTTATCAATAACTCGGCCAATCAGTTGGCGTGTGCTCCGGAGGTTCAGAATCTTCCGCCGGTGTTAATTCATAGCTGGCTGGACTCGTTGGCCTTTGAGCGGCTACACTCAAAGGCTGACGCCGTCAAGGAGCGCCTGGAGCGCTGTGGCGGCGACTGGGAGCAGGCGGCATTCATCACCTTGGCCCGCGCCATGGGAGCGGGAATCAATGGCGACTCTTTTGAGCGGGTTGCGGCTTCCCTGCCGTTGCGGTTGCTCCACAAGCATTGCGATTCACTGGTATCGCTTGAAGCTTTTCTGTTTGGCCAGGCGGGGCTTTTGGACTGCCCGCAACATGACGGCTACATTGAGCAGCTCCAAGCCGAGTACTCATTTTTGCGCAACAAGTTCAGCCTGCGACCGTTGGAAAACGCCGGATGGCGCATGAGCCGGATGCGTCCGCAGTCGTTCCCCCATCGGCGGCTGGCCGCCCTTGCCATGATGGCCTACGGCGGTTTCTCCATCCTGCGTCGCGTTCTTGAGGCCAAAGACGAGGCGGAAGCGCGCAAACTTTTTGACGTTACCCTTACGGGCTATTGGATTGACCACTTTAACTTCACGGCACCGATGGGCGCGATGAAGCCTACGGCGATGAGCCGCCAGACGGTCGATATGCTGGTTATCAATGTGGTAGCCCCGTTATTGATGGCCTATGGTGAGACCACGGGCGATGACTCCCTCTCAGACCGTGCCATAGAGATTCTTGAACATCTTCCGGGCGAGAGCAACCGATATGTCCGCCATTTCATCGAGGCGGGTATTCCGTGTTCAAACGCACTGGTATCGCAGGCCATGGTGCAGCTCCACACGCGCTATTGCGATGTCCGCAAATGTCTTTACTGCCGCATAGGCCATCGCCTCCTCGCCGCAAAGGCTCGCCCCTGACATCGTCATGAAGAGGTCATAAAGCAAAATTTTTTTAGGTTTTTCCCGGATTATTTGGTAGATTCGGGGATTTTTGATATTTTTGCAGGTAAAATATTAACGAACTAAACCAGATCTATTATCAATGAAGCTTTTCTACTCAGTGTGTTTGGCAGCATTAGCGGCAGGAGTCGCTATCGCCGCACCGGAGAGTGAGTTCAAGTTAGTAGAGCAGACGCTCGCTAACCCGGACAATGAACCGGCTCCGGTACACCCCGTGCCCCATCCGCGTCAGTTGAAATGGATGGAGACGGAGTTTTATGCGTTTTTCCACTATGGTATGAACACGTTTACCGGCCTTGAATGGGGCAATGGTGACGAAGAAGAGTCAACTTATGCACCCACTTCAAAACCGAATCCGCGCCAATGGCTGGAATCAGTTAAGGCCGCCGGCATGAAGGGCGGTATTGCCGTCGTGAAGCATCATGACGGATTCTGCCTCTGGCCTACGGAGACCACTACCCACAACATCACCCGCAGCGGCAATGCCAACGGTCGCGAGACGAACATTGCCGAAGAATTTGCCAAGGCCGCCAAGGATCTTGACATGAAATACGGCTTCTACGTGAGCCCCTGGGACCGCAACTCGGCCTTCTATGGCGACGGCACGAACCGCTATGTTGAGTTAGTTTTCAAGAAACAATGTGAAGAGCTGGCGGAATATGGTGAGGACCAATTTGAAATGTGGTTTGACGGCGCTAACGGCGGCTCCGGCTACTATGGCGGCGCAAACGAAACCCGCACCATCGACGCCTCAACATATTATGACATTCCTAACCTGCGCGATTGGGTTCACAAGAAGATGCCTGACTGCGTAATGTGGGGTGTAGGCGATGAAGCCCGCTGGATCGGCAACGAAGCCGGATGGGCCGGCGAAACGAACTGGAGCTATGGCGCCGGCACTGACGGCAACATCAACGCCTGGTACTGGAAGCATGGCGAATCTGACGCCAAGGCCACTAACCGCGGCTGGTTCTATCACGATGGCGAAACGCCTCACAACGCTGATCGCATCTGGCAATTCTATATGGAAACCGTCGGCCGCAACGCCACTCTGATTCTCAACTATCCGCCCAACAAGGCCGGTGTGCTCCCCGCAGCTGACGTCAACGTCCTGAAGAAATTCGGCGAGATGCTCCAGGCCCGCTTAGGCAATGACCTTGCCCCGCAAGCTAAAATCGAGGCCTCGGTTACCCGCGCTAACGGCGCCAACCGTACCTATGACGCCACAAACATGGTTGACGGCGACAAGGATACCTACTGGGCCGCTCCTGACGGAGTCGTCGACGCGACAATCACCCTGACCTTTGACCAGCCTAAGAACGTCCATCTCATTTCTCTGATGGAATACATGAAGCTCGGTCAGCGCGTAAAATCGTTTGAAATCGAGACTTCAGCCGACGGCAACACCTGGGAACCCTTTACCGGCATGGCCACTACCACCATCGGCTATAAGCGAATCCTGGCCCTCAACGGCTCAACGTCAAACTATGGCAACGGCAAGAACGTAAAGGCGATCCGCATCCACATCAAGGACGCAAAAGGTTGCCCGACGCTTCACACCGTAGGTATTTATTAATCAACATCACAGACTGAACCAATGAAAAGATTAGCATTAATCCTCGGCATGGCTGCGGCTGTGATGCCCGCCTCTGCCAACTGGGGTTCGGACATAACCTTCGTTGACCATGAAGGCTACACGAATCTCTCAATGTATGACTGCTGGGAGGAATCGCCGTTCCGCACCGGCAAACTGACCCTCACCCCGCGCATCGTCGATAATCCCGACATGGAGATTGACGATATACTTCAGTTCGCGCCTAATGACTCGCCGAAGGTTGTCGGCGCCCAGCGCTCCCGCTTCGGCTCAAACCGCTTCGGTGTCAGAGTAGACCTTTCCGAAGAAGACCAGTTTGAACTGACCACCAAGGTGCGTTATGTCCATGTGAAGCTCCTCAAGCCTATCGAAGGCCGAGTGATGCTCGTAGGCCTCGGTTCCCGCGACGATTCATCTGACCCTGACCAATTTATCGAACAATTCTGGGAAGTCAGCCAAAACAGTTGTGTCCCCGGCAAGTGGACCGACATGGTCTTTGCCGTGAAGGGTGCCGGCGGCATCACTATGCGCTCGCTGATTCTGGTGCCTGACCTGGAGTCACCCCACAATCTGAAGTCAGACTTCATTTTCTATATTGATGACATCAGAGTCAACAATGTTTCTACTCCGGAATTCAAATATGACTACTATCCGACGAACTTTGACAAGCAGACCGGCCTGATGACCCACTCAAGCCGTTCAACCAACGCCGTCAAACTCACCTCGCCCAAGTTTGGAGCCCAGGCCACAGCCGTCAACCAAGGCACAGACAAGAAGGGTTATTATGACAAGACCTCTTCTTACCCGCTGACCGTAGAAGTCGGCGAGACGGTAACTCCGCTCATTGACTTTAACGGCTCATGGATGAACTCCTACTGCTACATCGACTTTAACAACAACGGCCGATTCGAGCCCGAAGAAGGAGAAAACTCCGTCTGGGGCGGCGAACTTGTTTCATACTCCAACTATAACTTGAAGAACTCTGCGGGCCAGGCCCTGTCCAACGGCAATAACAGGAATCTACCCACTTTCAAGATTCCTGAAGACGCCACTCCCGGCCTCTACCGCATGCGCTTCAAGATGGACTGGAACGAAATCGACCCTGCCGGCAACAACTCGCCTGACAACATGATTATGGCCAACGGCGGCGTAATCGTAGACGTGATGCTCCATATCGTCGACAAGAACGCTACGGCCATTGTCAATGACTTCCAGCTCAACGGCGAAGTCCTGGCCGCCAACGGCGATAAGCTCTCAAGCTACGAAATTCCTGCATTTGAAGACTTCACCATTCTGATGTCGCCCGAAAACGGATTCGAGAACAACGGCTTCACCTTCAAAGTGGGCTACGGCACGATTGACACCGAGGGCGAAGCAAATCGCTATGACAAGTATGGCAACCCCAACTGGTTCATGCTTGACTTCCCCCTGGCTCAGTTCGGCCGCGACGACGACACCATGGTTATTCCCGGACGCTACATTTTCGGTAACATCCTGATTCAGGGCCGCATGGCCGAAGTTGGCACGCGCCCGGAGTATTACGGCGTGAACTTCAGAAAAGACCGTGAAATCTCTCGTACTGACCGCCACCTCAACAGCTTCACGTTCACTCCCGAAGGAGGCAACTCACAGCAGATTAGTCTGGCCGACAATACGAATCCCATCATGGTCTACCTCGAAAAATTCGACAAAGACATTGAGGTTTACGCCGGAAAAAACGTTAACACCGTGATTGATTACACCGGTCGTTCCATGCATGCCTATCTTTATATTGACTACAACGACAACGGCTTCTTTGCCCCGACTCTTGAAGTCAACGAAATCCCCACTGCCGATAGCGAACTGGTGAGCTTCAGTTGCTATCATCAGAAGAACTCCCTTGGAACTTCAGTGTCGCAGGGTAATGCGCCGACGTCACTTCCCCGCTTCACCATTCCCGCAGATCTTCAGTCCGGCAAGTATCCCGCCCGCCTGAAAATTGCCAGGGATAATGTT
>CAMWSN010000051.1 GCA_947176925.1 uncultured Porphyromonadaceae bacterium | reverse complement strand
CCCATCCGACTATTCATGAGCGTCGCGTGGTCTCGGAGATGTTTATTAGAGACAGATATAGAAAGCATAGTTGGCATGAGAAGTACGGGAAGCAATCTCCATTTTTTCCTCCCATGACTCCAAATTGGTGGTCGGAGGGATTGTATTTGGCATATCGAAGAATGACGTTACTCCCCCGGCAACTGCCGCAGCACTCTCAGAAGCGATAGTAGCCTTGTACGTGAGTCCGGGTTCACGGAAGTGAACATGCGTATCAATCATTCCCGGCATGAGCAAGTCACCCTCGAAGTCAATGACTTCAGCGGCCCCTTCCGTAGACTTCGGTGTTCCTTTCCCCAAGTCTAAAATCTCGTCATGGCAAAAAAGCAGCCAGCCAAGGAATGGCTTGCCGCTTTCGCCGATGATTTTGGCGTTATGAATTAGAGTTGTTGCGCTCATATTTCTTAAAGATTGAGCGAAGTTTCATGCTGATTACACCAAAAAATGCTTCGCCAAAGATGCTTCCGCTCATTTTGGATGTTCCCAAGACCCGATTGGTGAAAACTATCGGCACCTCGGCAACCTTGAAGTCCATCTTATGGGCCGTAAATTTCATTTCAATCTGGAATGCATAACCTTTAAACCGAATCTTGTCAAGATTGAAAGCGCGGAGCACTTCGGCCTTGTAGCATACAAATCCGGCGGTGGTATCATTAATCGGCATACCGGTAACGATACGCACATATTTGGACGCAAAATAGCTCATTAAGACTCGTCCCATAGGCCAGTTGACGACGTTGACTCCGGACTTGTATCTTGAACCGACAGCTACGTCTGCACCATTGACGGCACATTCGTCATATAATCTCTGTAAGTCGTCAGGATTATGGCTGAAATCACAATCCATCTCGAAGATATAGTCATAATCATTAGCCAAGGCATATTTAAAGCCGGCTATATAAGCCGTGCCCAAGCCGAGTTTTCCTTCGCGTTCCAGTAGGTGGAGGCGTCCGGGATATTTGGCTTGAGCTGCTTTAACTAATGAGGCTGTTCCGTCCGGAGAGTTATCATCAATAATGAGAAGGTCAGTGTTAAGGGGCAGATTCATGACGGTGTCAATCATCTGCTCAACATTCTCCTTCTCATTATAGGTGGGTATGATTACGAGCTTTTTGCTCATTTTGAGGGTTTGTAGCGGCGGTTGAGCTCAGTGATTACTTCGTCAGTGATGTCAAGTGAGGGGTTGAAATAGAGTCCTGACTGGTCAGTCAGCACGGCATCCAGCTGATATTTTGCACAGATAGCGTCAATCACGGACTTAATTGAGTCGTGCATCTGAGCCTGGCGGTTCATCAGGTCAGTTGCATAATCACGCTGACGCTGAGCCATACGGTTTTCTGCATCACTCTGTTGCTTGCTCAAGGAAGCCACATCAGCATTGTAGGCGCTTTCGTTGATGTAGCCGCCACGCTGAGCTTTTTCCTGAATTTGCTGCATCTTGTTATTTATGCTTGCGCTGAGCTGATTTTGAAGCGAAGCAAGCTGGATTTGAGCAATAGAGTCTTCTTTAGCCACTTCTTGAGCCAAGGTGTATTCCAAGAGGATACGCTGGGTTTCAACGTAGCGGAGATAAGGGGCAAGAGCAGACTCTCGCTGATTGGTAGTGTCTTTCGTGGTGGTAAGACCGGTAGACGTCTTGGTCTCAGAATTCTTACTGTCAGAATCCTGCTTATTACAAGAGGCCGAGGCCAAAGATGCGCTCAGTACTAAGAGTAAAGCACCTGCGCTGAGAGTAAATTTTCTCATTACGGAAAATGTATGATTTATATTAAATTTGTTCGTTTGAGTGGTGCAAAAATAGTAAAATTTTATTAAATATTTGGTACATTCCTGATTTTTTTGTAACTTAGTGGTTGTTTTTAAAAATATTTTAACACTCATAATCATTTTTTAAAACTTTTATGACTATTCGTGACCTTAAACCGGCCCTTATTTGGGAAATCTTCGATGAGATTACCAAAGTGCCCCGTCCCTCTAAGAAAGAGGAGAAAATCCGCCAGTATCTGCTGGATTTTGCAGCCAAGCATAATATTGCCGTCAAGACTGATACAATCGGCAATGTAGTAATGACCCGTCCCGCCTCTGCCGGCTGTGAAAACGCTCCGGTTGTTATTCTCCAGGGCCACATGGATATGGTTTGCGAAAGCAATCATCCCTTTGATTTTGAAAATAATCCAATCACCACTATTGTAGATGGCGAATGGGTTCATGCAGACGGTACCACTCTTGGCGCCGATAACGGTATCGGCATGGCTGCCGCTCTCGCCGTAATGGTTGATCCGGATTTGACTACCGGTCCTGTTGAAGCTCTTTTCACAGTTGATGAAGAAACCGGACTTACCGGCGCCAATAACTTAGGTGAGGGAATGATAAGCGGCAGCATCCTGCTGAACCTTGACTCGGAAGACGACGGCGAAGTTTTCGTAGGCTGTGCCGGCGGTGTTGACACCGTTTGCACCTTTAATTATCATAAGAGCCTTGCCCCGAAGGATTTCTGTTATTTCAAGGTTAGCGTTTCAAATGGTCTTGGCGGCCACAGTGGCGGCGACATTCATCTCGGTCACGCAAATGCCAATAAGGTCCTTGCCCGCTTCCTTTGGAATCAGACCCAGATCCATGAACTGACCCTTGTTGAGATTGACGGTGGTAATCTTCGCAATGCTATTCCCCGCGCCGCTCATGCTGTTTTTGGTGTTCATCCTGAAAGCAAGCATAAAATGATGGCTGATTTCAACGAATATGTCGCTACGATTGCTAACGAATATGCCGGCCTTGAAACTACTCTTAAACTTGACATTGAAAGCGTAGAATCGCCTGAGAATTGCATTGATGCCGAAACCACACTGGCGGTTATCCGTAGTGTTTACTCCGCTCCTCACGGCGTAATTTCCATGAGCCGCGAACTTGAAGGTCTCGTTGAAACTTCAACTAATCTTGCTTCCGTTAAGATGCCCGGCGACAATAAAATTGTTGTGACTACCTCTCAGCGTTCTTCCGTTGAATCCCGCAAATGGGACATCGCCAATCAGGTTGAAGCTCATTTCCAGCTTGCCGGTGCAACGGTTGAACACGGCGAAGGGTATCCCGGATGGGCACCTAACATGAACAGTCAGATCCTTCATATCTGTTCTGACGCTTATGAAGAACTTTTCGGTGTAAAACCTGCAATTAAGGCTATCCATGCCGGACTGGAATGTGGTCTTTTCCTTGAAAAGTATCCCCACTTGGATATGGCATCCTTCGGCCCGACCCTGCGCGGTGTTCACTCTCCTTCGGAGAAGATGCATATTCCCGCCGTTGAGAAATTCTGGAAGCAGCTTGTACTGATTCTGGAGAAAGTATCAAAACTTAATAAGTAATGAATATTCGACGTCAGCTCCGACACGCCTTTTTCATTGGCGTGTCGGTGTTTGCCGCCGGTTTGGCGAAGGCAGACGACGTGACTCCTGAGATACTTGATATGGTATCTCATGTTGAGGCTGATTCTTTACGATACCGAACGTTGACCATGGCTGACTATCAGGCCGTGGCTCGTCAGCTTGATGTTCCTGTAGCCGCAATTCGCGCCGTTGTTTCAATTGAAGCCGGCCCGCAAGCCGAGGGATTTAATCCTGACAATACGCCTCTGATCAACTTTGACGTTACAATGTTTCGAAAATACGCTAAGATTCATAAGATTGACCTTAGTAAATACAGATCATCACATGCCGTGGTTTTCGCTGCTCCAAACATCAGAAAATACGGGTCATATCAAGCTGCTCAATATGCCCGCCTTAACGCCGCAATGTCAATTGATACGGTTTGCGCACTTGAAAGTGTCTTCTGGGGCATGTTTCAGATTGGCGGATTTAACTGGAAGATATGCGGGTGTGGTTCGGTCAGGGAGTTTGTCCATCAAATGTCATATTCCGAGCGCTCTCAGCTTGAACTTTTTGCAAAATTCATAAAAGCGACTCATCTTGATGTCTATCTTCGTAAGCGTGACTGGGCCGGATTTTCGTTGCGATATAACGGTCCCTCATACAAAAAACGCGGATATGACACCAAAATGGCTGCGGCTTATGCAAAATATTCTAAATGAACGTTGTCTACGAAGATAACCATATAATAGTGGTTAATAAAGCTCCCGGAGAGATAGTTCAGGGCGATAAAACCGGCGATAAACCGTTAGTTGATATTGTCCGGGAATATATTAAAGAGAAATATCACAAACCGGGAAACGTTTTTTGCGGAGTGGTTCATCGGTTGGATCGTCCCGTCGGTGGGCTTGTAGTCTTTGCCAAGACTTCCAAAGCCTTAACCCGATTGAATGAGATGTTCAGAGAGGGTAGAGTTAATAAAACCTATTGGGCCATCTCTCGTAATAAGCCGGAGCCCGAAGAAGGTCGCTTAACCCATTTCATCACTACCGTAGAGAAGACCAAAAAAAGTACAGCTCACTCTTCACCAAAGCCTAACGCCAAGGAAGCAAGATTGAGCTATCGTTTGATTGGTCAAAGTGATAGATATAATCTTATTGAAGTAAAACTTGAAACGGGGCGTAAACATCAGATTCGAGTGCAACTGTCGGCCATCGGGTGTCCTATACGTGGAGACCTTAAGTATGGCGATAAACGAAGCAATCCTGACGGAAGCATTTCTTTGATGGCCCGCAGCATTGAGTTTGAGCATCCCGTCAGTCATCAGCTCATTAGTTTGACTGCACCGGTTCCGGCTGGTGATATTCTCTGGGAGGCAATGGAAAAAATTAGCCATAATGAAGAATAAGTTAAGAATCGTTTTTCTTGGCACTCCTGAGTTTGCCGTGGAGAGCCTTGACGCTATAATAAAATCAGGTCACGAAGTTATTGCGGTTGTTACCGCGACAGACAAACCGGCGGGGCGCGGACACAAACTGCTTCCATCAGCAGTGAAACAATATGCCCTTGAGCATGACTTGGAGGTGCTTCAACCTGAAAAGCTCCGGGATGAAGCTTTCATTGAGCGATTACGTGAGCTAAATGCGGACCTTAATGTTGTCATTGCTTTCCGGATGCTTCCGCGTGAGGTCTGGGATATGCCTCGACTTGGTACGATGAATCTTCATGCGTCGCTACTTCCACGCTATCGTGGAGCGGCTCCGATAAATCATGCCGTCATGAACGGCGACTCGGAAACGGGGGTGACAACTTTTTTGTTAAAGCACGAAATTGACACAGGTGATATGCTTCGTCAGGCCCGCATTGAGATTGCTCCGGATGAAAATGTGGGGTCAGTCCATGACCGTCTGATGCACCTTGGTGCGCAAGTAGTTGTAGATTCTATCAATGATCTTGCCAATGGGACTGTCACTCCAATACCTCAGAATGACGAGGAAGCAACTCCGGCACCAAAAATTTTTAAGAATACCTGTCAGCTCCGGCGAGAGATGACTACCGAGCAGGCTTTTAATCATATCCGCGGTCTCTCACCTTATCCCGCTGCATGGACCGATGAATTGTGTAATGGGCTTAACATTAAGGTTTTGGAAGCGAAAAAAACGTCTGAAAAAATTCCCGGGCATCTCTATATGGACTTTGCTGACGGCTTCCTTGAACTCATTCGGATCCAGCCCGCAGGTAAACGCCCGATGGCAGCAACTGATTTCCTCCGGGGGCTACGTCAGTAAGATTGGCACAACTTTTGCTATTCTATTTACGTTATATTTTTGAAATTACACACGAAAGGATAAATTATAATGGATATTAGACTTACTGAGCAATTACAAGGAATCCTGAAAGCCAGTGGTGAGGTGACTCGTGAATGTAACTCCGCCGTCATTGAGCCGCAGCATCTTTTTGTATCTCTTGTCAAATTTGATGAGGGCTGTCGGGCCTTGGTTGAAAACTTTTCCGGAGCGGAGAATCTTAATGCCGTTATTGATGAAATATATGCGTCCGGCGGCATGCATGCAGACGTCATTGGAGACCCTGTTCCTTCACCTCTCTCCAACAGGTTAGTTAAGCTTTCCGCTTTAGAAGCGCGTATGCTTCGCAAGCAGGAAGTTGAGCCGGTTCATCTGCTGTTGGCTCTTTTCCATAATTCCGAAGTATGCACTATGAAGTTTATGGAAGCTTTGCGTCATAGCGGGAGCACTTACGAAGTGCTTTATAAGACCGTTTTGAGTGAGAGTGGAAATCCTTCAAGCGGAATGTTTACCGATGACGAGGATGATGAAGAAACGCCTATGGAATCAGAACAATCTCATTCAACCGGTTCATCTCAAGCCTCTTCCTCAAAAAAGGGCTCCGACACTCCGATGCTTGATAAGTTCGGCTTTGACATGACCAAGGCAGCCGCTGATGGTAGACTTGACCCTGTCATCGGTCGAGAAGTTGAAATTGAACGTGTTGCTCAGATTTTGAGCCGCCGCAAAAAGAATAATCCCGTACTTATTGGCGAGCCCGGTGTCGGCAAGTCAGCCATAGTTGAAGGTTTGGCTCTTCGCATTGTCAATCGTCAGGTCTCCAGAGTGCTGTTTGACAAACGCGTGGTTTCGCTTGATATGGCATCGCTCGTTGCCGGTACCAAGTATCGCGGTCAGTTTGAAGAACGCATTAAAGCGATTCTTACTGAATTGAGTAAAAACAAAGACGTCATCCTCTTCATTGACGAATTACATACGATTGTCGGAGCGGGAAACGCCGCCGGGTCCATGGATGCCGCAAATCTGCTCAAACCTGCGTTAGCCCGTGGTGAAATCCAATGTATTGGCGCTACGACTCTTGATGAGTACAGAACCAGTATTGAAAAGGATGGTGCGCTCGAACGTCGTTTCCAAAAAGTTATGGTTGAGCCGACAACTGCCGAACAGACCCTTGCTATTCTTAACAATATCAAGGAGCAGTATGAGTCCCATCATAACGTATCATATACTCCTGATGCACTCGAAGCATGCGTGAAACTGACTGAGCGTTACATGAGTGACCGAACTTTCCCCGATAAGGCCATTGATGCCATGGATGAGGCCGGGTCGCGCGTTCATATCAGCAACATCACTGTCCCGGCTGAGATTGAAGCCCTTGAGGAACGCATCAATCAGTCTGATCAGTTGAAGTTTGCCGCCGTCAAGGCTCAGAACTATGAGCAGGCTGCGGCCCATCGTGATGCCGCTCAGCGTCAGCGCAAGGAGCTTGAAGAAGCTAAGGCCCGCTGGGAAAAGGAACTTGATTCACATCGAATTCCCGTAGATGCCGAGAAGGTTGCCGAGGTAGTGGCTATGATGACCGGTGTCCCCGTTCAGCGTATAGCTCAGGCTGAAGGAATGCGCCTGATGGAGATGGGTCCCGAACTTAAGGGCGCCATTATTGGTCAGGACAAGGCTATCGATAAGATAGTCAAGGCTATTCAGCGTAACCGCGTAGGTCTAAAAGATCCCAATAAGCCTATCGGTACCTTTATGTTCCTTGGCCCGACCGGTGTCGGCAAGACTCACTTGGCCAAGAAGTTGGCTGAATATCTTTTTGATTCGGCAGACACTCTGATTCGCATCGATATGAGCGAGTATATGGAGAAGTTTACCGTTAGCCGTCTTGTCGGAGCCCCTCCGGGTTATGTCGGCTATGAAGAGGGTGGTATCCTGACTGAGAAGGTACGTCGTCGTCCTTACAGTATTGTACTTCTTGACGAAATCGAAAAGGCACATCCTGATGTCTTCAATCTCCTTCTTCAGGTTATGGATGAAGGACGCTTGACTGATTCTCTCGGCCGTCGGATTGACTTCAAGAATACTATTATCATCATGACCTCAAACATTGGTACTCGTCAACTTAAGGACTTTGGTTCCGGTGTCGGATTCAACACTCGTTCGGGCTCGGATGAAGAGTATAATCATGGAGTGCTGAATAAGGCGCTGCAAAAGGCTTTTGCTCCGGAGTTCCTTAACCGCATTGATGACGTCATCATGTTTGACTCTCTTGATAAGGAGGCTATCTTCAAGATTATTGATATTGAGCTCAAGGGTTTCTATAAGCGCTGTGCTGAACTTGGCATATCGCTTGACATTACCGAAGAAGCTAAAACTTTCATTGCCGAAAAGGGTTATGATCAGCAATTTGGTGCTCGCCCTTTGAAGCGCGCAATCCAAAAGTATTTGGAAGACCCCTTGGCTGAAATGATTCTTACCGGCAAAGATATGGAGGGAAAAACAATCCGAGTATCTGTGGCCGATGATCAAATCAAAACTGAACTTGTTTGAAACCACTAAATGAATTAACCTTGTCAGAACTATGGGATTTATTTCCCATAGTTCTTGTTTCATATAATCCGGACTGGAAGGTTTGGGCCAAAGAAGAGATTGAGTTTCTCAACACGCTTTTGGCTGAATTCAATCCTCGAATCTCTCATGTCGGGAGTACGGCCATCGGTGGCATTCTGTCTAAACCGATTGTGGACCTTATAGTTGAGCTTCCGGCAGATGCCGATGTACGTCGCTTGATGGAATCAAATGGTTATATCTGTATGAGTGAATCTCCCCGTGGCTTAAGTTTTAATAAAGGATACACTCAGTCAGGATATGCCGAGCGTGTGTTTCACATTCACTGCCGTCAATATGGCGACGCTCCGGAAATCCAGTTTCGTGATTACCTTATCGCCAATCCTGAGGAAGCAAAGAATTACGAACAACTGAAACTCCAACTTCTAACCAGATTTCCCAAAGACCGCGACGCTTACACCGCCGCCAAATCTCCGTTTATTCATAAGATGCGGCGGGCGGTGATGAAGCGGGCGCGATAGTAAGGGTCTGAGGGATAGGAAGACTCGGTGATTCCGTTTCGGGTTGTGGCATGGATGAAGCGTGCTCGCCCGGTTATGGAATCGACTTCCGTCACCATTCCTACGTGACCGACCCGATTGGATTTGCTTCCGCGCGAGAAGAATAAAAGGTCTCCGGGACGCAGCTCCGCTACGTCAATCGGTTTACCTTGTTTTGCCTGGATTGAGGAACTGGCCCCAATGGTCATTCCAAATTTTTTAAAGACGTAGCCGGTAAAGCCGGAGCAATCAAATCCGCCCGGTGTTTTACCTCCTGCACGATACCGTGTGCCCTTGAATTTCCGGGCAAAATCGACCATATCTTCTAAAAGTGTTTCATTAACGTACTCCGGAAGTTCAAGTAACCAGGGGGCATATATTACACCGTGATCTTCCAATGAAAACAGCTCTTTTTCGCTTAACTCTATAGGTAAATCAAAATCGGCTCCGGTTAGGGTATCTACCGGAGCCGTAAATGTTGATGTTACGATTGCTGCAAGTGTTATGAGATTCATAAGTGAGTGAAACCTTGGGCTTTAAGGGGAAGTTCTTCTCCATTTCTACCGATCAGAGCGCAGCCTTGGTCTTCCGGCGACATGTGGCCGATGACTCTGATTCCTTTAAGTCTGCTGACGGCCTCATGAGCAGTCAAGGGGACGGTAAACAACAGCTCATAGTCTTCGCCACCGTTCATTGCGGCCGTGACGAGATTCATGTTCAGTTCTTCGGCCATGACGGCGGTTTGATAGTCAATGGGGATTCTGTCTTCGTAGACTCGACAACCGGTTTTGGAGGCTTTACAAAGATGCATAAGTTCAGATGATAGACCATCGCTGACATCAATCATTGATGTAGGTTCTATGCCTGCTTCAGCAAGTTCCTTGATGATATCACGTCTTGCTTCCGGTTTGAGCTGGCGTTCCACGAGGTATTCCTTACCGGCAAAGTCAGGCACAAAGTCTTTTCTTCCGGCTGAGGCCGTCTTCTCGCGTTCAAGAAGTTGGAGACCCATATAAGCTGCGCCAAGGTCGCCGCTGACACAGATTAGGTCAGTAGGTTTGGCCCCGTTGCGACTGACGGCTTTGCCTTCTTCCACGTCACCGATAACCGTAGCCGAAATGACTAAACCGGCGCGTGAGGCAGTCGTATCGCCACCAACAAGGTCAACTCCGTAAACCTCACAGGCCAAGCGAAGTCCGGCATATAGTTCCTCAAGGTGTTCAACGGTAAAGCGCGTGGAGACTCCAAGGCCAACAACAAGTTGCCTCGGAGTGCCGTTCATGGCGTAAATATCGCTGAAGTTGACCACTGCCGCCTTATATCCCAAATGTTTCAGAGGAACATAAGTGAGGTCAAAATGAACTCCTTCGAGGAGCATATCAGTCGAAACCAATATGTCGCGCTTCGGTTCATAGCGGATGACTGCCGCGTCATCGCCTACGGCTTTAACCGTAGATTGATTTATCTTGGGCAGATCGGCGGTCAATCGATCAATCAGTCCGAATTCACCGACAGAGGAGATTTCTGTTTCCACGATTAAGAACGTTTTACAAGTTCGCGCATTATTTCAACAACAGTGGGCTGGGCCTTAACGGCTGCTTTCTGGACTTCTTCATGGGTCGGTACATCAGTGATTTCCTTGCCGCCAAGGTCAGTAATGACGCTAAGACCAAAGACCTTCATTCCCGCATGGTTAGCCACGATTACTTCCGGGACGGTAGACATTCCGACGGCGTCGCCGCCGATAACGCGGAAATACTCATATTCTGCCGGGGTTTCAAACGTCGGTCCGGTTACGCCGACGTATACACCATGCATGATGCGAATTCCTTTTTCATCAGCAATCTTGTCAGCGAGGGCAACGAGCTCTTTGCTGTATGCTTCAGTCATTGCCGGGAAGCGCGGTCCAAGTTCGTTATAGTTTTTCCCACGGAGAGGATTTTCAGGGAAAAGGTTGATGTGATCAGTGATAATCATTACGTCGCCAACCTTGAATTCCTTGTTCATGCCGCCGGCCGCATTGCTTACGAAGAGAGTTTCAATTCCGAGAACTTTCATGACGCGCACGGGGAAAGTGACCTGCTTCATGTCGTAACCTTCGTAATAATGAAAACGACCTTGCATCCCGAGGACTCTTTTACCTCCGAGATTTCCAATAATCAGATTGCCGCTATGGCCTTCTACGGTTGATACGGGAAAGTTGGGAATTTCCGTATAGGGAATCAGCTGCTTGTCTTCGATATGGTCAACGAGTGCGCCGAGGCCGGTACCGAGTATAATACCGGTCTTAGGCATTTCGCCTTGAATCTGTTTGCGAAGATATTCTGCGGTAAGTTTGATTTTTTCTAACATATACTTTAAAATTTTATGGTTAAGCTTAGCGGATTTTCTATGATAGAGGGATTTATTCTTTATCGTCGCGATCAATCAATGCCGAAATTGTTTCAGAGAAATCTTCAGCACCAACATTGCTTTCAGCGACGTTTGGAATTAATTTTACTGTGATAGGTAAATAATAAAGGCGAGTTTTCAGGCCTTTCGGGAGTCCGGAAAGCCCTTTGAGTCTCATTGCATCTTTTTCGGTTGTTATTACAATGGTCTTCTTTGGGTTAGGAGAGGATTTGATTTTTGCAACCAGGTCAGCCATATCATTACGGGAATAATTATGATGGTCGGCAAAAATCATGCTGCTTACCTTAGCACCCGTAGACTTGATATGTTTGATGAATTCAGTCGGATGGGCGATTCCGGCCAGGGCAATAACATAGTCAGATGAGTCAAGCATGGAGATTGACCGGAATCCGTCAGCAAAGTCAGGGAAAACCGGATGAATGTCCTCGTAGATATACTTGCTGAAGTAGAGCTTCTGGTATGGATATAGTCTCAGATTTTTGACAAAAAGCCGGTATTCAAGCTGCTTCATGTCCGAGGGACATTTTGTTACAACAACGATATCGGCCCTATGAAGCGCTCCCTTATTTTCTCTGAGGCGACCGGCGGGAAGCATCGAGTCAGAGTAAACGGGGCGAGAATATTCCGTCAAAACGACGGAGACCTTTGGCTTGACATACCGATGCTGGAAAGCATCGTCAAGGATTATCAGGTTAAGGGTAGGATCAATTTCACGCATGTGGTCAATGCCCTCACAACGATCTTCACAGACGGCTACCATCACTCCCTGATGTCCGAATTTACGGTAAATCTGGTATGATTCGTCACCGATTGTTGCAGCGTTGGCTTTATCATCGGCAAGTATGAACCCGGAAGTCTTACGATTATATCCTCGGGAAAGGACACCGACTTTATAGCGTCCGCTCAGAAGGCGAATCAGATATTCGGTATGGGGAGTTTTGCCGGTACCTCCAACAGATATGTTACCGACAACAAGCACGGGAATATCAAACTTTCGCTGGGTTAATATTCCAAAGTCAAACATCTTGTTGCGAGTTGAGGTAACGGCCCCATAAACCAGTGACAGTGGTTTAAGGAGCAGTCCGGAGAGAATTTTTTGAGATGTTGACTTACCTTCAGACATCGGGTTACTTGATTATGATGGTTTCAACTTTACACTGTACGCGCGGAGCATTTTTTATGCGTTCCAAATGCTGATACAGGCGCATGGTCTCAGGATCAAGATTGGTCATGGAGGCGGCATTAATGCCTTCCATAGTAAGGAGGCTTTCCCACCATTCACCTTCAACCTTGGGATATGTTTCGACACGATATGATTTCAGCTTAAGGTCAGCGGCCATATCGGTGATAGCGGAGCGGAGCGAACCCATTCGGTCAACCAGGCCGATTTTCTTAGCGGTGGCACCATCCCAGACACGTCCTTCGGCAATAACCTTGACGGAGTCTTGTGAGATATGTCGGCCGTCAGCCACTCGGCGGGTAAACGTATCGTATCCGCGTTCAACAAACTCCTGCATCTTTTCGGCTTGCTGCGGAGTCATAGGCCGCATAATGTTCGGGAAATCTCCGTTCGGATTAGTTTGGACGGTTGAAGTTGTCACTCCAAGGTGATCGTTCATTAATCCTTGAATGTCAGGAATCATGCCGAATATACCGATTGAGCCGGTGATGGTAGTAGGCTGGGCATAAATCCGGTCGGCCGAACAACTGATATAGTAACCGCCGGAAGCGGCAACGTCGCCCATGGAAACATAAAAGGGCAGTCCGGTTTTTTCTTTAAACTGCTGGAGCGCTTCCCAGATCTGTTCTGATGCAAACGCTGAGCCGCCGGGAGAATTGACACGCAGAATCAGGCCCACGAGATCTTCGGAATTTTCAGTCAATTCGAAAATCTGGTCAACCATTTCGTTGCCGATAATGCCTTCATTGCCAATGTCGGAAATCTCACCTACAGCATAGAGAACGGCAATCGTATTTTTATTCTTTTTAGGCGCTTTTACTTCGGGCAAATAAGAATAGTCCGTCAGGTCTTGAGCGGCAGCGTATTCATTGACGTCAACCAAGTTTACATCCGAATACTTATCTTTACCGGCAAGTTCAGCAATGCGTTTTTCCGCCTGATGGCGATAGCCGATATTGGTGACGATACCACGTGAGAGAATGGAATCGGCCGGGAGTACAAACGAGAATTCATCAGCCCATTGATTTACGGTTTCACTCTTTACGCCTCTATTTTCGGCGATGTCATCTTTGATTGAACTCCATATTGAATTCATATAAACTTCATTCTGGAGACGGCTTGCAGGACTCATTTCCGTAAGGAAGTAAGGCTCCACGGCGCTTTTAAAAGTACCTACTCGAATAATCTGCATATTTACGCCGAGCTTGTCAAGGAGTCCTTTGTAGAATAACACGGTTCCGCTAAGGCCATGAATATCAACTTCGCCTTGAGGATTAAGCCATAACTCATCGGCAGAGCTTGACATATAATAGTCGGTCTGGGCATAAGAATCACCATAGGCCATAATCCATTTGTCCGGCTGACTCTTAAAATAGTTAAGAGCCTCATTTATGGCCTGCATTGAGGCGATTCCTGCGGCGGCTCCATCGGCTTTTATATAAATTCCTTTGATGCGGGAGTCGTGAGCAGCCCGATATATCGCGTCTGTTATGTCACAGAGATATTGAGTGCTTCCCAATGTACCTGCAATAGCATCCTGGATGGAAACCGGGCCTTTGCGTTCGCTGATGGGTGAAGATAGATCCAGACAGAGAACCGAGCCTTTTTCAATCTCCACCGGTCCTTTTGACATCGGAGAAATCGAAACGACAATAGCGGTAATAAAAAGAACAAACAGCAGCAGGAAGGTCAGCCAGATAGCTGCCATTGACCCGAGCATTGAGAGGAAAAACTTTTTAATCATTTGAGTTTATGAA
>CAMWSN010000050.1 GCA_947176925.1 uncultured Porphyromonadaceae bacterium | reverse complement strand
ACTCTCGACCCACTGATTAAGAGTCAGTTGCTCTACCAACTGAGCTACGGAGTCAACTTTTTCGTTTTTTGCACTGCAAAGTTACGGCAAATTTCTGAGCCGTGCAAATTTTTCGGTAACTTTTTTTGAAGTTTTTTTATTGCCCTACCCTAACCTACACTAATATAATTAAATACATCGGTAACTTTTTTACGTGTTCAAATGTGCGGCGGCGAGGTGCCAGAGGAGGATGCCCGTGGTGACGGCGACGTTGAGGGAGTGTTTCGTGCCAAATTGGGGGATTTCGATGCAGAGGTCGGCGGCATCAACGGCGGCCTGGTCCACGCCATAGACTTCGTGGCCCATGATTATGGCGTATTTTCGTCCCACCTCGGGGCGAAACCGTTCAAGCGAGATGCTGCCCTGACATTGCTCTACGGCGCAAATCGTGTATCCCTCGGCCCGCAATGCGGCAATCGCTTCAAGAGTGGTCGGGAAATAGGTCCAGCTGACGGAGTTCTCTGCGCCGAGGGCCGTCTTGTGAATCTCCACGGAAGGGGGAGTGGCCGTGATTCCGCAGAGGGCGAGTTGACTGACGGCAAATGCGTCAGATGACCGGAAAATCGAGCCTATATTGTTGAGTGAGCGGATATTATCAAGGACAACCGCTATGGGAAACTTTTCCTTGGCGCGAAATTCCTCCGTCGAAACTCGCGCCAGTTCTTGCATCGTTTTTTTTGTATTCATAATAAAATAAAAAAGGGTAAGCTCCCCACATCGCACCTGCTACAACCCGTTACCGTTGCTTCGATCAAGACCTGGCGGAATTCGCGGGGAGCTGGTCGTATAGGACTTACCCGACTGCAAAGTTACAAAAAATTTCCTATTCTTGCAAGTCTTCTGCCAAAAAAATTCTATTTTAGATGGTTACGCGAGCAAAGGGAGGCGCATCGATGGGACACGGGTTGGCAGTCATGGAGGCGGCTATAGCAATCATGGCGGCATTGTCAGTGGTGAATTTGCGCTGGGGAATCCATGCCTTGAGCCCATGGGCCGCGCAATAGTCGGCAATCGCTTGGCGCACTCCGGAATTAGCCGAGACTCCACCTCCGATGGCGATGGCCCGCGCGCCGGTTTGCTTAGCCGCGAGGTCAAGTTTCTTCAGCAGGGTGTCAATAATGGCTTTTTGGATTGACGCGGCGAGGTCAGCGCGATTTTTTTCAATGAATTCCGGGTCGCGCTTCAAACCGTCGCGTACCGTATAAAGGAAGCTCGTTTTGAGTCCGCTGAAGCTATAATCCAGCCCGGGAATATGAGGCTTGGCAAACTTGAAAGCGTCCGGATTACCTTCCGCGGCAAGCCGGTCGATATGCGGACCTCCGGGGTAAGGAAGTCCCATGACCTTGGCGCATTTATCAAATGCTTCGCCGGCAGCATCGTCGATGGTCTTACCGAGAATCTCCATCTCCTTGGAACTTTTTACCCAAATAATCTGCGAATTTCCACCGGAAATCAGCAGGCAGAGGAAAGGAAACTCGGGGACTTCCTGCTCGGGCGTTTCGCGCACGAAATGAGAAAGCACATGGCCGTGAAGATGGTTGACGTCAAGCAGCGGAATCCCCAAGCCGAGGGCAAGACCTTTGGCAAACGAAGTGCCGACGAGGAGCGAGCCGAGAAGTCCCGGACCGCGGGTAAAGGCAATTGCCGTCAAGTCTTCCTTATTTACTCCGGCGCGACGGATTGCGGCATCAACCACCGGGACAATGTTTTGCTGATGGGCTCGTGAGGCGAGTTCGGGCACCACGCCACCATACTCTTCATGAACACTCTGAGAAGCAATTACGTTGCTGAGCAACAGCCCGTCAGCAATGATTGCCGCCGAGGTGTCGTCACACGAAGATTCTATTGCAAGGATAACAGACTTATGCATTATTTCCGGGTTTGAGTTCTGAAAGATGGTCCATTACGTTGGCGGGCGGACGCTTGGCGTCAAGCTCGGCCTTCATGAAATCCATATAGGGTGCAACGTGGGCGAAAAATCGCCGATAACCCTCACACAGATAATTGATAGGCTCGCCCTTGGCGGTGCGTGCAATGCGGTTCTTGGGACACTCGCCATGACAGGCAAAGAGCCAGCGGCAGTCGCGACACTGCTGCGCCAAGGAATCACGCTTATACGCCCCGAAGGCCAATTGCTTGGGCGATGACATCATCTCGATAAATGATTTTTCACGAAGATTCCCAAGGCGATATTCGGGAAACACGAAGTGGTCACAGCAATAAACCGTGCCATCATACTCCATCACCGCCGCATGGCCACATGTCTCGGCCAAGGTGCAGACTCCGGGTTCCACTCCGGCCCAGTTGGCCAGCGTTGAATCAAAAATCTGAATAAAAACCTCGCCGACATCCTCCTTGACCCAGCGATCAAAAAGCCGGCAAAGGAACTCACCCCATTGCTCGGGAGTGACGGAAAAATCCGCGAGGTCACCTCGCTCTATCGGAGAAGCAATGTCATCGGCCTCCGTCAGTCGCTCCACGATGGGAGCAAACTGAATATAGCGGCAACCGATACTCTTGAAAAAGTCATAAAACTCCTCCGGATGGTCGGCGTTATAGTCATTAATGACGGCCATAGCGTTCCATTCAACCCCGTGGGCATTCAACATCTGAATCCCCTTCATCACTTTAAGGAATGAGGGCTTACCGTCGCGCGAGCGCCGATATTCATCATGAAACTTCTGAGGGCCGTCAATGCTGACTCCTACGAGCCAGTTATTTTCTCTCAGAAACCGACACCACTCATCGGTCAGCAGAGTGGCATTGGTCTGCAAACAATTGAGAATCCGGCGTCCGCGACCATATTTCTTCTGGAGTTCCAGGGCCTTCTTGTAAAAAGAAAGCGGGCGCATGAGCGTTTCTCCGCCATGCCAGGTGAAGCAGACATCGGCGCCGGTCTGAGCCTCGATATAATTCTTGACGTAAAGCTCGAGCATTTCATCGCTCATCAGGTGCTTCTTGTCGTCAGGATTATAAAGCCGCTGCTTGTCAAGGTAGTAGCAGTATGAGCACGCGAGGTTACAATGGCTGCCGGCCGGCTTGGCCATCACATATAGCGGACGGGAGAAAGGAGACTCAATCATTTCTTTTCAGCAGACTTTGCAGGAAGCTTCTCAAGCAGACGCTTAGTGGCGCCTACGAGCTGGGCATCATATCCGCGCTGAACTTCTTCCGGACGGTTATAGATTACCACGTCAGGGTTCAACTGTTTATTCTCCAACACGTTGCCCTCCATATCCATCGAAGTCACCTGCGGAATACCGAAGACGAGCGAAGGATCAACCTGATTCTCCCACCAAACAGCGGTCATCGTGCCGGGAATAGGCGCACCGATAACCTCGCCGAGGCCAAGGGTCTGGTAGGTATAAGGAGTGCCGTGTGCGTCCGAATAATTGCTTTCATTAACGAGCATCACGGAGGGTTTGGTCCAGCGGGTAAAGGGCTCGGAGCCGATATATTGGCCGCGCGGCACGAAACGAACGTATTCCTTACCGCTGAGCAGCACGGCAATATCATTATGGAGCCAACCGCCGCCGTTATAACGGGTATCAACGATTACGGCCTCATGGTTTCTATACTTGCCAAGCAACTCGGAGAAGACCGTGCGGAAGCTCGGAGAATCCATTCCCTCAACGTGGACATAGGCTATGCGGCCGTCGCTAACGGAGTCAACCACCGCCTGGTTACGTTCAACCCACCGGCGATAAAGCAGGTCACTCTGAGCCCCCGAACTGATGGGTTTGACCGTTATATCCTCTGTCTTGCCTCCTTTGCCCCGTTTGATGGTCAAGCGGGTGCGTCGGTCGGCGCGGCCGTCAAGAAGAGGATAGTAATCCTGTCCGGCCTTGATTTCCTTGCCCTCGATGGCAAGAATCACATCGCCGCTCTTGATGTTGGCGCTCTTGACGTCAAGCGGTCCGCGCTTGATAACTTCCTGAATCTTAAGGCCGTCGCCATCATACGTTTCATCAAAGAAAGCGCCAAGCACCGCCGTATTGCGGTCTGCCCCTCCGGCATAATATCTGCCGCCGGTATGACTGGCATTGAGCTCTCCGAGGATTTCCGAAAGCAACTCGGCAAAGTCATAATTATTGGAGATATGCGGCAAGAAGCGACGATATGCCTCGCCATACATCTTCCAGTCTACGCCGTGAAGAGTCGGATCATAGAACTTATTTTCAACCTGTCGGAGCATGTGATCATAGATATATTCGCGCTCAGCCGCGGGATGATACTCGCGATCTGCGGAATAATCAACCGTTTCGACCTTGCCGCTACCGAGATTGAGTTTCTTGAGCCCGTTAGCTGAATAAAAGACGTTTTCACCCTTGGAGTCAGATTCCAGCGAGCCCCAAACGCCACTGGAAAGAGACTTGGTGTCACCCTTCTTAAGATCGCGCTCATAGAGTGTTCCGTCCGTAACATAATAGAACTTATCGCCCTTTTTTGAGAGGAAGAAATCGCCGAGACCGCCCGCACCGGGAGTCAGCCGGGCTACACGATATTTGGCGTTTTCAAGGTCAAATTCAAGGGGTTTCACCTTCTTTTGCTTCTTCTCCTTATCATCTTCCTTATCCTCATCTTTCTTATCTTTTTTGTCATCCTTCCCGGCAGCATCGGCAAGACCCTCTTCTTCTTCGGTCATGCGGAAGCGATCATATGCGTGACCGTCCAGGAACATGATATAGGCATCCCGCTGTGACCCCCAGGAGCCGTGACTGCGATAGCCGTTACGGTCAGTGGCCCAAACAATTGCCTTGCCGTCAAGTGCCCAATGAGCGTTACCGTCAGAATAGCCGCTTTCGGTCAGATCCACGACCTGACTACCGTCGGCCTTGACCAGTGCGACGTCGATATTGTTCCAACCGCCTACGCCAATATAATCAATCAGGAACCACTTGCTGTCAGGGCTCCATTCAAAGCTGATATCGCCGTCAGTATACGAATAATTGAACTTCCCGTCGAGAGCCGTACGCACGTTTTTGCCCTTTTCGTCAACCACCCGGAGAGCAGTACGGTTTTCAAGGAAAGCAACCTCCTTGCCGTCAGGGCTCCATTGGGGCTGAAAGGCGGGCAGACCCTCGGCCGATTTATAAAGCGGAGTCTCCTCGATTTCAGTGGCATAAGCGAAATGCTTTTCGTCCTTATCCTTAATTGAGGCCGTAAACAGTTGCCACTGGCCGTCACGTTCGGAATCATATACGATGGTGCGGCCGTCAGGAGCAAAATCCACTGTGCGTTCCTGCTGCGGAGTATTGGTTATCTGCTTGGTGGTGCCATACTTGACGTTGGCCACATAGACATCGCCGCGGACCACGAAGGCCACTTCTTCTCCATCAGGGCTGACGCTGAGATCCGTCACTCCGCGATTTTTCACCCATTGGCGAACGAGTTCGCGCTGATAATCATCCGTAGAGATATCAACCTTGACCTTCTGAGGCTGAGCGCCGGGAGTAAGCGTATAGATTTCGCCATTCCAGCTGAAGGCCATCTTGCCATTGTTAGCCGCCGATAGCGAGCGCACGGGGTGATCCTTAAACTCGGTCAGGGCCTTGTCCGAGGCGCCGTCAATCGTGCGCTGATGCACATTCATTGTCCCGTTTCCGGCCTCCGTAGTGTAATAAAACGACTTGCCGTCCGGAGCCCATACAGGGTTCTGATTCTGCACGTTGGCAGAAGTAAGCATTGTGTATTTTCCTCCGTCGAGAAGCCATACATCGGCCGTGCCGCTTGAATGTTCATGCTTGCGGAGCACGTCCTCATATCCTTTTTTGTCCTGGAAAAGCACTCGGCCGTCAGTTCCTACGGAGATGGCCTGCATCGGCCATGAAACGTACTGAACGGGGCGCCCGGGATTCGTGGCGCTGACCTTGTAGACCTGTTGAGTGAATGCGGCTTGCGCGGCCCCGGGAGCCGGAAGCATTGACGTGGCAAAAAGGATGGTGTCATTGCCGAGCCATGCGCGGGGCTCTTCCTTGCCGGAATTGGTAGTCAGGCGGGTGATTTTCCCTCCCTTGGCGGGCATTACGTAAACATCCATTGAGCCTTCGCGATCCGAAGCAAACGCAATTTTCGTGCCGTCAGGGCTCCAAATCGGCTTGGTATTATAACCTATGGTGGTGAGGCGGTTAGCGGCCCCACCCGAAGCGGGAACGGTATATATTTCGCCTTCGTATGTGAAAGCAATCGTCTGCCCGTCAGGGGAAATGGCTGTATTGCGCAGCCAGAGCGGTTCTGCAGTGGCCACGGCGGAAATCATCAGCGCCGAAGCGGCAATAAGGACTTTTTTCATTTATTTGGAAGTAAATTTTTACGCGAATTTACGCATTTTTTCTCAATTGGGCAATAATTCGAGCCAAAATGTAAACGCCGACCTGCACGGCTACAATAAGCGCCGAAGCCGGAACATTTACAGCCGAAGCTATAAAAAGCCCGCAGACGCAACCGCCGACGCTGACACCCACGCTCAGCGGAATCATACGCCCCAAGCGCGAAGTAAAGAGCTCGGCGACCATCGCCGGAAGTGTCAGCATCGACATCAGCAGCATCATACCTACACACCTTATCATCAATACTATACCGACAGCGACGAATATCATCATCAGCCCGTTATACATTCCCACTTTCATACCCGAGACCCGGGCAAAATCCGGGTCAAACGCACAGGCCGCAATCTTGCGAAAGAAGAGCCCGACGAAGGCTATCAGAGCCACGGTAAATGCTGCCATCCACAGGAGCAACGACCCAGTAATCGTCAGGATATTGCCGAAAAGAAACGAGTTCAATTCCGGAACTGCTCCGGGAGTCAGAAACACGAAAGTCACGCCGACAGCCATCCCCGCAGCCCAGACTACGGCCACGGCCGAATCTTCCCTGACGCGACCGCTACGCGACAGGAGCTGCACGCCTAAGGCCGACGCGACGGCAAAAACCGTCGCCAATCCCACCGGGGGCCAGCCTAAATAATAACCCAAGCCGAGACCGCCGAAACAGGAGTGAGTAATGCCCCCGGAAATCGACACCAAGCGTCGGGTAACGATATAACAGCCCAAAATCCCGGCTGCGACGCTCAGAATAGCCACCCCTATCAGTGCATACTGAAAAAACTGATATCCAAGTAGTTCAGTCATCGTCAGGCATCGGCTTTTCTACTTCTTCCAAAGTGAACCCCGCCGCCCTAAGGTCATTCCAAAAGCGAGGATATGACTTGCTGACAACCTCACAATCATTGATTCTCAGCCCCGGGAAGAAAATCGCCGCCGGCGCGAAAGCCATGGCCATACGGTGGTCATCATAGGTCTGTATCGGTTCTATTTCCTCTCCCTCAGGCTCATAGCGTGCGCCGCGCCATAGGATTATCCCCGGGTCTTCAACGTCAAGAATAAAACCTAACTTGCTGAGTTCCATCTGAAGGGCGCCAAGGCGGTCCGTCTCCTTGATTTTCAGGCTCTCTACGCCGGTGAATCTGAAGGGCAGCCCAAGCATACAACAGGTGACGGCAAGAGTCTGCGTCAAGTCCGGAGTATCCGTAAGGTCAAGTTCCAGGCGAGCTCCCGCATCGGGCGTCAGCTGCAGGTTCAGCAGTCCGCCGTCCCACGATGTTTCAAGCCCGGTGACTTTAAAGAGGTCCTTGACTGCCGAATCGCCCTGGAGTGACTTCATGCGAAGGCCCTCAAGAGCCACAGGTTCGGCCGAAATGGCCGCGATTTCAAACCAATAGGAAGCGGCGCTCCAGTCGGCCTCGACCGGCGGCAACGGTAGGGTGTATTTTCCGGGCTCTACGGTTATCGTCTGCGCGTTTTCATCAAAATTGACCTTAGCGCCGGCTTGTTCCATCATCTCGAGCGTCATGTAAATATATGGCCGTGAAATGATTCGGCCCGTCAGACGAAGCGTCAGGCCCTTAGTCATGGTTGGTCCTACCATCAGCAGCGCTGAAATAAATTGTGAGCTGACTGAGGCCGGAATCTCTACCTCGCCGCCCTCAAGCATCCGCCCTTTGATTTCCAAGGGGGGAAAACCTTCTTTACCAAGATACTCAATATCGGCGCCCAAGCTCCTCAACGCGTCAACCAATTGACCTATCGGACGTTGACGCATCCGCTCAGACCCGTCGAGAGTCACTTGCGCTCCAGGGGTAACGGCATAATACGCCGTCAGAAAGCGCATGGCTGTCCCGGCCGCACCGATATTGACCGGACCGCTCGTGCGCTCCAGCGCCGCAAGCATCACGTCCGTGTCATCACAATCCGCTACTTGCCGGGGCAGTTCCGCGCCGGCGGTCAGCGCCGAAATTATCAGCGCACGATTACTCTCGCTCTTACTTAACGGAAGTTTGACGGCTCTTTCCGTCAACTCCTCAGGAGGATATATCTTGTAGTCCACGAATTTTTATTGTTGAGTGTTTATTGTTGAATGTTGAGGGTAGAGTTAAACCTTAAACTCTAAACTCTAAACAAAAAAAGCCACATGCTTTTTTCTGCTGCAAAGTTACAAAAAACTTTTCAATCTCCCCACTTGTTAATTAAATAGAATGAGAAAAAACAAACACTAAACACTAAACACTAAACCCACGTGAGCAAGAAATCCGAAATATTACGAATTTGGCAGGAATGTTTCCCCGGCGACTCCCCCCAATGGCGCCGGATGTTCTTCGATTCATCCTATGTCGACGAAGAAGCGCTGACCGAGGCCGATCCCGAGACGGGCGCTACTGTCAGTTCCCTGCTCTTGCTCCCCTACTCCATGACCATTGCCGATTCCAACATCGGTGCAGCTTATATATATGGAGCCGGAACGCTCCGCAAATTCCGCGCCAAAGGCCACATGGGACGACTACTCAAGCGCGCCCTCCGTGAGGCCGCTGACCGCGGAGACTCCATCGTCATGCTCATTCCCGCGTCCGAAACCCTCCGCGGATATTACCGCCGGTTCGGCTTTGAATCAGTCTTTTATCGTCGCCCGATGAGGTACACGGCCATCCATCGTTTTCCCTCCGATGGAGAATATGTCGACGTTTCCTCCCGTCCTGCCGCCGAGCTCTTTCCGGCCTTTGAACGCCTGACCGAAAACCGAGACTACTATGTGCGCCATACCCGCGCCCAGTTCTTGACGGCGATGGAAGATGTGCGCTTGTCTGCTACGGGATTTGCCGCCGTTGCCCGCGCCGATGACACCGAAGGAACACCCGTAGCCATGGCCTGGGGACGTTGCGACGAGCTTGCTGATGACCTGTATGTTACCGAGCTCATTGCCGAGGACTCTGACGCCGCAAATGCCGCTATTATGAAGCTGAAAGAGCAGTTCCCGGACCGCCCGGTGACGATTCTTTCACCGGCGGCAGATTCCGTGGACGGCGGAAATATCGAACCGACAGGAATGGCCCGGATAGTCAACCCCGAACCGATTCTCAGCGCCATCGCCGCAAAGAATCCTGCCCTGAAACTTCAAATCCGACTCTCCGACCCCATAATTGAGGAAAATAATGCCATTTACACCCTCAAAGGCGGCAAACTGACCGTCGCCCCAGACGATAATGACGACCCCGTTGACCTCGACGTCGATGCGCCGATCCTCTCCGCCCTCCTATTCTCGTCAGCACCCATCGCCGCCATCACCGGTCTTCCCGCCCATCGCCCCCAAATGTCGCTGATGCTTGACTAACCAACGACGTTAACATTTTTTAACCCGCCGGAAGTTTGTCGAACGGGAGAATTGTTGTAAATTTGCGCAAACTTCTAAAATGCTATATCCACACTATTATTCTCTAATACTCAAACAATTACAATCAATCAAAAAATAATCAATCACAAATGAAAAAACTACTTTTAATCACTGCTATTGCAGCGGCGGCTTTTGCACCTACTCCCGTTGCAGGCGCAACGAAAGTGCTTAATTGCACCCAAAAATCTGCCGATGCTGTAACGAGCCTTACCGACGGTGCATACTATGTGATATATGATGGTCATTCAGACGGAACGTCTCGTCACGCGTTTAGATATATGGCTGCTGATGGTCATATCACCGGCGACCACACGTCTGATATTGCAAGTCTTACAACCGTTCCATCAAGCTATGTTTGGCAAGCAGTTGCCGATGGCGATAACTGGAAATTCAAAAATCTTGGTATTAACGGGTATCTGCCTGCATCTGCCAATAACCAGAACAACCTCATTTTAACCACCCAAGGAAACGCCTGCGCTTTTGAAGTAATTGCACAAGACGCTTCAGGACAGTTCAAAATTCGCAAACCTGATACCAATATATATTGGGACGGAAATGGCGACGATGACAGTTACAACATGGTTTTCTGGGAAGCAGAAAACGGTGGACATCCTTATTACTTCTATGAATATGATGTCGAAAATGCTATTCTCACTACCGGCGACAAAGTTCTTCTCCGCTCAGTAGAACCGACAGGTGCTACCCCGCGTGCCACTACGGGATTTTTCGTTTCAATGAATCTTGAAGGGCGCACAGGAACAACTGAGCAGACGCAGAATCCTTACGTCAGCACTTTAGGTTCAGAGCTTTATGTTACAACTTCTCAAACCTCACCCAATGAGGTTCAGTTCTCGCTGAACGATGCCGACGGTAACACGATTATCGCGTCCGGATGGAATGCAAAAGCCAATACTAAGGATTCCTTCTATTGGACTTTAGTAGATTCTGACGAGGAATTCGACACGCAAAATCCCGTGGTCATGCTTTATCAAAATCAGGCCCAGATCGGATTCTTAGGTAATCAACCCGCTAATGCTAATGACGCCATTCGTGATGTTCTATACTGTAATAATGCTGCAAATAGCATCGCCAACACTGCCCTATATTGGGAAATCGTTCCTGCAGACAATGCTGTTGATCTTACGCTGACGTTTAAACTTACTACAGATGGTGATGATATTATGACAGTAAATACTGCTTCTGAGATTGGTATGGCATTCCCTTACTATGCAGGCTTTACTTGTCAGAATACAAATAACGTATCTAAGACGAACCTTACCGCTACTTACGTCTTGAATAACTATGTACCCATGCAGATCTACAATGAACGTGCTGATAGCTATGTACATATTAAGGATGAAAAACTGTTTGAAACATCTGATGCAAATGACGAAAGTACTAATTTCTGGATGGTTGAGGTTAATAAAGAAGAAGGCTCGATGCTTCTTTACAATCCCTCTGCTAAAAAATTTGTCGGAAATGTTTCCGGCAACGCAAACGTTCCTCTTGTTGACTTATTAACTGCTCAGATTTACTATACCGGCAAGTATGACGGCACCACAAGGACAATCAATCCTGGTACTACTTATGAAGAAGATGTTTATTTCCCCGTTTACGCAGATTGGATTGGAACCGTTAAAGCTGAAGAAAACGATGGCGCTGCTTTGTTCTTCAATGACCACGCCGGTACTCCCAGATACGTTTGCGCTTACAGACGTTTTGACGATGGCTCAAAGTGGATTATCGTAACCGATAAGGAAAACTTCAAGGCTAACTGGGCTATGCGCCAAGATCTGATTGCCGCTAAAGCCGCTTATCTCGCTGCTCTTGAGAAGGTTGGCATTGACCCCGACGCTACTCTCGTCAAGTTTGCTGAAGAATTCGTATTTGACGGCGACGTTAACCTGCCCCTCTCTGATACCACCAAGAAGAACTATCAGGATCTTCTTAAAGCCGTCGACGACGCTGCCGGTCTCTGGCCTGCCAAATTGATGGAAAGCACTGAACTTTACACTATCCAGTCAGTTGATGATATCCGAGGTGCCCTGATCTATGACCCCGCATCCGGACACATGACCACCACCGTTAATGCCCCCGCCACTCTTGACTCCACAAACGACAATCACCTTTGGGGATTCGTGAAGGTTGACGGTAAATTCTACCTCTACAACCGTGGCGCTGAAAAGTTTGCCGCTGCTTATATTTATCATGAAGGAAGCTCTAATACCGGTGCAGTTTACGCTTGGGACCTCAGCGAAGTTCCGACTGCCATCGAGCTCTCCAGTGAAGCCTTCGGTAATGCCGAGGCCCTGAATAACAACAAGCTCATTATCAAGGGCGGTAAGGCTGGCGCTGACAATCCCGCAGGCATGATGATTATTAATGGTGACAAGACCAATATCCCTTGTTCACTTGGCAACAATGACGCTACCGATGGCACCGGATTCATCTTCACTGCTATCCGCTCGACCGAACAGGACGATGTGATGAAGGGTAAGGTTGCCGATGGTTTCGCTATGGTCAACGACAAGATTGAAACCATCTGCATGCCTCTTGAAGACGGCGAATATGAAGCTGAAACTCACGGCAAGCAGGTTGGCCACTTCACTGAGGAAGCCGTTGCCGCCCTTGAGAGTTCCAAGACTGCCGCTCAGGCTCTCGACGATAAACAAGCTGCAATGTATGTTGCTCTTGAAGCCGCTCGTGCATTCAAGACCAATGAATCCAACTATCGCGTAGTTGAAGACGGCAACGTCTACACTATCAGCGACTCCGAAGGAAACATTCACTTCACCGACGGCACTTCTCACCTCTCAGCCGAAACTCTCCCCGCAGGCGCTGATGCCAAGTTGGTAAACTGGGTAGCCACCGTTGCCGACGGTAAGGTTTCTTTCTCTCACTCTCATGAAGGTGCTGAAGAAGCTGCTCCCGCTTCCATGTACTATGCCAATACCAACGTGGTTAACTTCGCTGTCAACGATGCTACCGAGTTCACTGTGAAGCGCACTGCTGTTCCCGGCAAGGTTACGCTCAACGACGATGCCTCAAAGACATACGTAATCACCCACGTAAGCGCCGACGCAAATGAAGCGACCACCAACATTGCTGAAATCGGTGCTACTGCTGACAAGGCTGACGCCGTTTATGACCTTCAGGGTCGCCGCCTGGCTGCTCCTGTCAAGGGATTCAACATCATCAATGGCCACAAAGTCATCGTGAAGTAAATTCCCCCTACTCTACCATACAGAAAAGCGGAGGCCCGAGTTTGGGTCTCCGCTTTTCATTTACCGGTAGGACGGGGAAATTATTCGTAGCGAATGGCTTCTATGGGGTCAAGGTTTGAGGCCTTGGCGGCGGGATAGAATCCGAAGATAATACCTATCAAAGTGCAGACAACGAATGAGAGCACAACGGAGAAAGGATCAATAGCAACGGGCCAGTTAGCAAAAATCTTGATGCCCCATGTGGCAATCGCTCCCAACAGTATTCCGAGAATACCGCCGGTCACCGAGATAATCACGGCCTCAATAAGGAATTGGGTCATGATGTCACGGCCGGTAGCCCCGATGCTCATACGTAGACCGATTTCGCGGGTGCGCTCGGTCACGCTGACAATCATGATATTCATGATGCCGATGCCACCAACGAGCAGCGAAATGCCGGCGACGGCAGCCAGGAGTACGGTCATCATTGAAGAAGTAGACGAAATCATCTCGGCGAGTTCCTGCATGGAGCGGATAGTGAAGTTATCCTCCTGCCCTTCGCGGAGTTTATGGCTGCTGCGGAGAATCTCGGTAATTTCATTGATGGTTTCCTCTGTGCGGTTTTCATCAATGGCAGAAGCCTGGAGGCCCTGGAGATAATCAATGGCGAGCATACGCTTCATCACAGTCGTGTAAGGCACCAGGGCCATGTCGTCCTGGTCCTGACCCATGGTGTTATAACCTTTTTCGTCGAGCACCCCGATGACCGTAAGCGGAATAGAGCCGAATCGAACGATTTTTCCGATGGGGTCTGTGCCGTCAGGGAAGAGATTATTTACCAGGGTTTTGCCGAGGACGCAGACTTTAGCAGCGGTTTTGACGTCTGCCTCCGTAAACATTTCTCCTTGGTCAACTTTACGCTGGCGAATGTCAAGATACTGCGTGTTGACGCCCTGAGCCTGAGAAGGATAGTTATTGTTACCGTTCACCCACTGGCCGGACGACGACACCATAGGGGATATTTTGTCGATCAAGGAAGCCTGACTGATGATGGCGTCATAATCGGCGGGCTTGAGAGTCTGCATGTCCTCACTGCTCTGGCGCACACCTCCGCGTCGCTCCGCTCCGGGCATAATCATGATCATATTGCTGCCCATTTCGGAAATCTGGGCCTTGATGGAATTTTTAGAGCCTTGGCCGATGGCAAGCATCGCAATAACGGCACCTACACCGATAATGACGCCGAGCATCGTCAGAAAACAACGCATCTTGTTGTTTCCCAAAGCCTTGATAGCTATTTTTGAAAGATTAGAGAGTTTCATGTAACGTAAAGAGGGGGGTGAAGATTATTCAGTTTCATCGGGGAGGTTGCGATAAACTTCCTCGGCCGATTTTATGTCGAGATTAATCTCGTCGCTGACGATTTTACCGTCGCGGAGCATAATGTTGCGCGAAGAATAAAGAGCCAGTTCCGGATTATGGGTCACGAAAATAATGGTCTTTCCTTCACGGTAAAGCCTCTGAAAAAGAGTAAGGATAGAAAACGACGTGCGGGTGTCAAGATTACCCGTAGCCTCGTCAGCCAGGATAATCACGGGATTATTGACCAGGGCGCGCGCAATAGCCACACGCTGCTGCTGACCGCCTGACATCTGATTG
>CAMWSN010000049.1 GCA_947176925.1 uncultured Porphyromonadaceae bacterium | reverse complement strand
GTTCTTTTCTCCGACGTCAATTTCCAGATTGAGAAGGGAGATAAGGTCGCTTTCCTTTCCCATGATCCGCGCGCGATGACAGCCCTCTTCGAGATTATCAATGGTCGCCGCCAGGCCGACGCCGGAACATACGAGTGGGGCCAGACAATCACTACGGCTTACCTTCCGTTAGATAACTCCGAGTTTTTCAACACGGACATGAACTTGGTTGACTGGCTCTGTCAGTTCTCCGATGATTCCAGTGAAATCTATCTCAAGGGTTTCCTAGGCAAGATGCTTTTCTCCGGCGAGGAAGTGCTCAAGAAGGCTTCGGTCCTTTCCGGCGGTGAAAAAATGCGTTGCATGATTGCCCGCATGATGCTCCGTGACGCAAACACCATGGTGCTCGATTCGCCCACGAACCATCTTGACCTTGAGTCAATCCAGGCGTTTAATAACACCCTCCAGGCCTTCAAGGGTAATATCCTGATGTCAAGCCATGACCATGAATTTATCCAGACCGTCTGCAACCGCATCATTGAATTGACACCCAACGGTATCATTGACAAGATGATGGACTATGATGACTATATTACCGACGAGCGTGTTCAGGCCGCTCGCGAACGCCTCTATGCTACCGCCGGAAATTAAAAATCTGATTCCGGCGGGTTTGCGATTGCTCCGCGTAGAGCCGATTACCGGTTCCGGGAGCAATCGGCAATATTGGCGTCTGATTTTTGAAGACGCCCCTGAGTTGATTGCTACCCTTGGCAGTGTCAGGGAGGAAAACGAGGCCTTCATTTATCTTGCCGAACTTTTTGCTCAACGGGGAATAAACGTCCCTAAGCCTGTTGCAGTAAGTCCCGATTCAATGGCTTATTTGCAGACGTCTGTCGGCTCGCGTTCGCTGTTTGAATGTCTGGAGTGCAAGGATTTGATTGCCAAGGCGATGCGCCTGCTTGCCGACGTTCATTCGGTTGAAGGGATTGACTATTCGCGCTGTTATCCCGTTGCCGAAATGGACCGCCGTTCCATAATGTGGGACCTCAACTATTTTAAATATTGCTTCCTCAAGACCTGTGCGGATATTAACATTGACGAGGGCGCCTTGGAGGACGATTTCGAGCTTTTGGCCGCAGACCTTCTTCAGGCAGAGCCCAAGGCTTTTATGGTCCGCGATTTTCAAAGTCGCAATGTGATGATTTCGCCTGACAATGAGCCGTATCTGATTGATTTCCAGGGTGGACGTCTTGGACCGGTTTACTATGACGTTGCCTCGTTTTTGTGGCAGGCTCGCGCGGGATTTTCATCAGAGTTGCGCAGCGAGATGATTTCGGTTTATTGCACTGCTGCGGGCATGGACGAGACGGAGTTCCGCCGTGTACTCCCTACGTTCGTTATTTTTCGGCTGCTTCAAGTTCTTGGCGCTTATGGTTTTCGAGGCAGATTCGAGCGGAAAGAGCACTTTTTAGCCTCAATTCCGCCAGCTTTGGCTTCGCTGAAAGCGGAGATAACTCCCCGATATCCATATCTTTACGATTTGGTCGTGAGATTGTAGCAAAAGTGTGTTGTCGATGAAATGTTTTTGTAATATACAGGTCGTAACTTTGCATCAGCTTCTCGTCAAGCAATATTACCAATCATTACAAGTTAATCTTTCACAAGACCATCACCATTATCACGATTTTTCCCGACGGACCGACGAATTGACTTCGTCAGTCCGTTTCATTTTTCTGATATGCGCAAGATTCTGATCGCCACCACTACCCGAGCCGACTGGGGCATACTTTCGCCATTGGCTCGCGCATTGAGCAGTCGACTGGACTGTAAAGTTGACGTGTTGGCTACGAACATGCACCTTGACCCGGCGCGAGGCAACACTATTCAAGCTTTGCGCGATGACGGATTTGAACCCCTCGTTGCCCCTATGCCTGTCGGGTTCGAGGGCGCTCTTGAGGCCGCTCAGTCCATGGGTGAATGTCTTGCATCATCGGCGCGCGTAATCTCCGAGGCCGCCCCGGACCTTATTGTTATTCTCGGTGACCGCTTTGAGGCTTTGGCGATAGCCTCTGCCGCCGTGATGCTCCGTATCCCGATTGTCCATATCCATGGGGGCGAGATTACCGAAGGGGCGTTTGACGATTCCTTCCGACATGCAATAACCAAACTCGCTTCGCTTCATCTGACGGCCACTGAAGCATATCGTCGGCGAGTAATCCAAATGGGCGAAAATCCGGAGCGGGTCTTTAACGTCGGCGCCCTCGGTGTAGCTCCCAAGCCGGTAATGAGGCAAGCTGAATTAGAGGCTGATCTCAATTGGCAGTTTGGCGAAAACGCTTTGCTGCTTACTCTCCACCCTGAGACTCTCAGTTCGCTTCCTGCCGGCGAGTTGGCCAAAGAGACTTTTAAGGCACTTGACCATTTTCCCGTCTCCAATATTCTCATAACCTATCCTAATAATGACCCCGGAGCAGAAGATATAATCTCGGCAATCGAGGCCTATGCTGCGGACAATTGCGGGCGGGTAAAAGTGATTCCCTCCATGGGCGCCGCGCGTTACTTCTCGGCGTTGCGATGTGTAAAGGCCGTGGTCGGAAACAGTTCGAGCGGTATTATTGAGGTCCCCTCTGTCGGAATTCCTACGGTCAATATCGGTAACCGTCAGGCGGGCCGTGTGGCAGCTGATTCTGTCATAAACTGTGCGCCGGTGGCCGCTGAGATTGCTGATGCTGTTTCCCGGGCGTTCGCGATGGATTGTTCAGAAGTCCGTAACCCTTATGAGCAGCCGAATACCCTCGGGCGCATGACCGGGATAATTGCTGAAACTCCTCTTGAGATTCTGCGCGAACCTAAAAGATTTTATGACCTATGAAGCCGCTTTATATTATTCCCGCCCGCGGAGGCTCCAAGTCCATCCCTAAGAAGAATATCAAGGCTTTTTGCGGAAAACCGCTGATTGCATGGTCTATTCTGACTGCTCTTGAACTTGCTGATCCCGAACGGGTTATTGTGTCTACGGACAGTGATGAGATTGCCGATGTGGCCCGTCGCTTCGGAATTTCGGAGCCTCATATTCGCCCCGTCGAGTTGGCCACTGACACGGCCTCCACTCGTGACGTCCTTCTTGACGCGATGGACGAGGCCGGACGTCGCGGCATTGATTATGATTGCGTCGTTCTCCTTCAGCCGACGTCGCCGCTGCGCACGGCCGATGATATTCGCGCGACACTCAAAGCTTGGTCGCCTGAAATAGATATGGCCGTCACGGTTCGTCCTGCGCCATGCAATCCTTATTATGACTGCTTTGAGACCACGGTCGACGGATTTTTGCGCGTCAGTAAGGGTGACGGACTCCTGACCAGACGTCAGGATGCACCCGCGGCATGGCAGCTCAATGGCGCAGTCTATGTGATTTCTCCCGCTCGCTTGCGTGAGATGGAGATAGGCCGGATGATGCGCCGCGTCCCCGTCCCGATGCCCGCTGAGCGCTCTCTTGATCTTGATACTCCCCTTGATTGGAAAATCGCCGAATTAGCAAATGGATAAGCACTTAATTAATATAAACTCCTCCCTTCGCGATGCGCTGAGCGCTCTTAATTCATTGAGTGGTAGCGCTATGACGCTTCTTGCGGTTGACTCCGACGGGCATCTGAGGGGCACTTTGACTGATGGCGATGTGCGCCGCGCTTTCCTTGCGGGCTTTGATCTCGATTCGCCTGTATCGGAGGCGATGCACCGTGATTTTCGCGCCCTCGGTGCCGACATGACTCCCGTGGAAATCAGACGGGTGCGCAACTTGGGAATCAGACTTCTCCCGGTGTTGGATTCCGAGGGTCGGGTGGTTAAAATTATCGATCTCAATTGCCACACTACGAGTCTGCCTTTACGCGCAATGCTGATGGCCGGCGGTCGAGGAGAGCGACTGAGGCCCCTGACGGATGCTACACCCAAACCCCTCCTAAAGGTAGGCGGCCGACCGATTATTGACCGTAATATCGAAGCTCTGCGACGCGTTGGAGTAGATGATATTACTGTTTCCGTCAACTACTTAGCCGAGCAAGTTGAAGCTCATTTCGCGGGGACGGAGGTAAAATGCGTGCGCGAATCCGAGCCGCTGGGCACTATTGGGGCTTGCTCATTGCTCCCCGCCGATGGGCCCGAGACTACGCTGCTGATGAACTCTGACCTCCTGACCAATATCTCGCTTGAGGATTTCTTTATTCATCATCAAGCTCAAGGCAACGATATCACGATAGCTACGATTTCTCATGTGGTCAGTATCCCGTTTGCAGTGTTGACCACTGAGGCTGACCGAGTAACCGGGATTGAAGAAAAGCCGACATATACTCATTATGCTAATGCGGGAATCTACTTGATTCGCAGCGCTTTGCTTCGAGATATGAAACCTGGGCGACTTGATGCTCCGGAGTTTATTGCCGAGAAGATTCGCCTGGGTGCTAAAGTTGGACATTTCCCGATTTCCGGCTTTTGGCTTGACATAGGTACTCCCGCCGATTTCCGCCAAGCCGATGAACTCCTCAAACTAACCACCCCTTGGATTTGTTAATAGTTTAAAGTTTAAGACTTGACCGACAACACTAAACATTAAACACTCAACACTCAACAAGAAATATGGCTGACTCAAATTTTATAGATTACGTTAAGATTCAATGCCGCTCAGGAAAAGGCGGTGCCGGCTCGCGCCATTTCCACCGAGCCAAGTATGTTCCCAAAGGTGGCCCTGATGGTGGCGACGGTGGTCGCGGCGGACATATAATCCTTCGCGGCAACCGCAATATGTGGACGCTCCTTCCCCTGCGTTATCAGCGTCACGTTTTCGCTACCAATGGCGAAAGCGGAGGAGCCGGACGCTCCTTCGGCAAAGACGGTGAAGACCGTATTATTGAAGTACCCTGCGGTACGGTCGTTTTCGATGCTGAAACGGGCGAATACCTGACCGAAGTGACCGACGACGGACAGGAAGTCTACCTTCTCCGCGGCGGCAAGGGAGGACTCGGTAACTGGCATTTTGCCACTTCCACCAACCGCACTCCCCGCTATGCACAGCCCGGTGAACCTGCAGTGGAACGCACCGTGATTCTTGAGCTTAAGCTCTTGGCTGACGTAGGTCTCGTAGGTTTTCCTAATGCCGGTAAATCCACGCTCCTTTCTGCAGTAAGTGCCGCCAAACCGAAGATTGCCGACTATCCGTTTACCACTATGGAGCCTCAGCTCGGAATCGTGGCCTATCGTGATAACCGCTCATTTGTAATGGCCGACATCCCCGGAATTATCGAAGGCGCCAGCGAAGGCAAAGGTCTCGGCCTACGATTTCTCCGCCATATTGAACGCAATGCCGTACTCCTGTTCATGGTTCCGGCGGATGCCGACGATATCGTTGCGCAATATGAAATTCTTCTTGGCGAACTCACGCGCTTCAATCCCGAACTGGCCGATAAGCCCCGGGTGCTCGCCATCAGCAAATCAGATATGCTTGACGATGAACTCAAGGAAGAGATTGCCGAGACTCTCCCTGAGGGCATCCCTCACGTGTTCATCTCAGCGGTGACCGGCCAGGGTCTTACTGAATTAAAGGATCTGCTTTGGGCTGAAATTACCGACGAGTCTAACCAACTTCAACTTAGCAACATCACCCATCGCCCGCTTGACGGACATCACCGTGTCAGCGAAGAAGACTCCTTTATTTTTGAGCCGACGGCTCCTGAACCTGACGATGACTTCGGTGCCGACGACTATGACCCCGAGCTTGACGATTTCGAAGACTTCGACGAGGATCTCTACAAGTAATTTAATAGGGCGTGACTGCGTGTAAATGTTAAATTGGTGTTACAAATGTGTGATTAGTTGACGATTTTTTGGATTTTGAGCGCTTTATTTTTTAACTTTGCATCTTGTAAGAATAAAGAGCCTTTTCAAGGAATCAATGAAACACATCACACCAAGAAACAAGTATCTTGTCGCCGCAACTACCCTTGTGGTCCTAAGTGGCTGCGGTAAAACCTCTTCTCAGTCGGAAGTCGTTCCGGCTGATTCTATTTATGCACCGGAGCAGCAGATTCTTACCATGCTCCCTGATACTGCCTATCAATCGGTTGAATCCGTGAAGTTTACAGTAGAGCTTGTTGACTCCGTCAGCGGCGAACTCATCTCTCTTACTGACCCTTACGCATCCAGTCCGGGGGCTTTTACTTTTAGAAAGGGTCAGCTTCGTCAGGCTGATTTCGGCGGTCGAGTGAAGGGTACTCCTTCTGATATAGTCGTAGACTGGACTTTTGAAACGGACTATGACCTTAGGCAGACTTCGGTCGGAACGTGGGGCGGAGGCACGGGGTGGACCGGCCAGCCCGTACTCGTGGAGTGGCCTGACTCGCTGATGACGCGTATGAAGGGTGCCGAAGGCGTTCTTCCGGCGTTCGGACAGCAGGAGATTATCTTCGGCTCGCTTGCTTCAAAGGTCTATTTCGTCAATTATCAGACCGGCGAGGCGTCGCGCTCTCCGATCGGTGTCAATAACCCTATCAAGGGCAGTGTGTCGCTCGATCCGTCGCTCAACGGTAATCTATACGTTGGTCATGGAGCTCCGGCTGAAAGACCCTTCGGTGCTTTGGTTATAGACCTGTTTGCCCATAAGATTGTCCAGGTCACTCCCGAGGATCCGAAAGCTCCGCGCCATTGGGGTGCTTATGACTCGTCGGCAATTCGCGCCGGCCAGTTCCTGATTCGTCCCGGTGAAAACGGACGAATCTACAAGTTCACTGTTGCCCCCGGCGAACTCAAGCTTCATTCCGCTCTCAGCTATACGGTTGACGGCATGGGGCCCGGTATCGAGTCATCAATGGCGGTATATTGCAATTACGGTTACACGGCCGACAATGCCGGCAATCTGCTTTGCATAAATCTCAATACGATGCACCCGGTGTGGCTCTACCGCCTTGGCGACGATTCGGACGCGACTCCGGTGGTTAATGTCGAAGACGGAGTGCCTTATGTCTATGCCGCTTCGGAAATTGACCGTCAGGGAGTCGGCACCGCGCGGTTTGCGAAAATCAATGGCCTGACCGGTGAACCCGTCTGGGAGCAGCGTATCGAAGGGCGCCGATTTGATATTGATACCAAGCACTTCGACGGCGGATTCTATGCCACTCCGCTCCTCGGCTCCGGTAATTGCAGCAACCTGATATTTGCCAACTGTGTGCTTAACCTTAATGGACAAAACGGAGAAATGATTGCCTTTGAGCGCGAAACCGGAAACATCAGCTATCGTTTGCCTCTGAAATATTATGCCTGGTCATCGCCCGTGGCTTTTCTCAATGAGAATGACGAGATGTTTATAGTCAACTTCGACTGCTCCGGCTACGCCTACCTCATTGATGCCGCCAAAGGTGACGTGATTACTACAAAGCTTGTCGGCGCTAATTTCGAGTCGTCGGCAGTAGTTAAGGACAATACCCTCGTGATTGGCTCGCGCGGGAATTCGGTTATGAGACTTAGCATTAAGTAAAAAAATAAATCTGACCATGAAAAAATTACTTATAATCTTTCTAAGTGTATTCACTTTCATTCAGGCTCAAGGAGTCCTGACAGCCGAGCGAGGAAAAGTCGCTGACGCCTATAACTTCTGGTTATCCACCCCCGATGGAAAGACCGATGATGAGAAAAAACCGCTTGTGATTTTCCTTCATGGAGCATCGCTATGCGGTACTAACCTGGACCGAGTGCGCCGCTATGGCACGATTGACGCGATCGAACGAGGCCGCGATTTAGATGCATACGTGATTGCTCCCCAGAATCCTGGCGGAGCGTGGAAACCCTCGAAGATCATGAAGATTGTGGAGTGGGTCGAAACTAACTTTGACGATGTCGACTCGGAGAGAATATACGTTCTCGGTATGAGCCTTGGCGGATATGGCACAATCGATTTTGCGGCTGCTTATCCTGACCGTGTTGCTGCAGCTATTGCCATGTGTGGTGGCGGAACTTCGCGTGACCTTGCCAACCTGAATGAGGTCCCCCTATGGATTATCCACGGTACGGCCGATGCAGCCGTGAGTATCGCGCAGAGCGACAAGGTTGTTGCCGCGATGAAGGACAGCGACGAAACCACTCCGCGGCTTATCTATGACCGCATCCCTGGAATGAACCACAGTCAGCCCGCACGCATGTTTTATCTGAAGGATACTTACGATTGGCTGTTCAGCCACTCCCTTGCCGACGAGGATCGACCGGTCAATGAAGCTTTTGATGTGAATACCTCAAAACTCAGCACCGCCTACAAAGACCTCCGCTCCAAACCCGGCGCCAAGACTACCAAGAAGAAAACCAAGCGCAGCAAGCGCAAGCGCCGCCGCAAATAATAAAAAAACCGGGTGACACTCAAGGTGTCGCCCGGTTTTTTTATGGGGAGGAAGTTATTTGGACTGGAGGAGCTTGTTGACCAGGATGGGGGTGTGCATCGTCGGGGCGGAGGTGCGGGCCTTGACGCGGAAGCGGATGGTCAGCAGTGTGCCGGAGCCGTTGACGTCGGCCTTGTCGCCGAGGGTAACGAAGGTGGGGTAGAGGACTTTGTCGCCTGAGGTGTGAAGGCGGTCATAGGTCAGGTTCTCCATGTTGGCGAGCAGCTCTGAGGGTTCGGTGCCAAGATATTCAATCACTGCGGGGTCATAGGGAATGGCCAGAGAGAAGGCGGCAAGAGCTTGGAGGTCATTGCCATTGATTGTCAGCACCATCTCCTCGCCGGGGGCATAGCTTTTCTTGGATGACTCAAGGCTCAGGGTGCCTTCAATCGGCTTGATGTCCCAAGGCGCCTGGATTCCACCGCCAAGTTTGACGGCTACATTGGCAATATCGAAGGCGTCGATGAGGCCGTTGCGGTTCACATCGCCCATGCTGACGTAATCAAAGTCGCCGTCGCCCGTGCGCAGACCCGTATAGTTCGTGTATGAGGTCAGGTCATTGGAGTCGATTTTGCCGTCTTTGTTGATGTCGCCGGGAATGAATGAGGGCGAGCCGGGAACCTTGAAGACGAAGAATTCGCGGCCTGAGCCGAAGTTGCCTACGGCTTTGTCAATGTGCAGGCGGATGTAGCGAACCAGCGGTTGATCTTCAAGGGTGATGACCTTGGCAGAGTTGTCGCGGGCCCATTGGAAGGGCATTGCGGGGCTCCAGTCGGTGCCGTTTTCTGAAAGCTCGATGGTGCCTTCAAGGATTGTGCCGTTGCCGGCGTCGACTCGCGGCAGATATTCCATGCGGTCAAGGGTGTTGAACGAGCCCAGGTCCATGGTGACGTCCATCGGCAGGGCATTTTCGCCATATTTGGTGTGCCATACTTCGCGGTCGTCAAGGTCAAAGAGGCGGCTAATGCGGGCGCCTCCCTGATCAGGTGATGTTGAAGTGGCTGTTATGCCGCTGATGGCAAATTCCAGAGGATTATCAGCTGTGGTGACCTTGACCGTGGTCCAGTCAGAGGCGCCGGCGGGGTTGACCGCGCGGAGTAGGAATTCATAATCAGTCTTGGGCTGCAGGTCTTCCACAAGGAAGGTATTCATGCCCTCGGCGGTGGGTAAGTTGGTGTAGAGCATGCCGTTAAAGAGCATTTCCAGCGAGGTGGCGTTATTCATCGGAGCCCAGCGCAGATTGACGGCGTATGGCTGAATGTCAGCCTGGTCCAGTTCTACTTGTGGAGCTTCCGGCTCGGTCAGTACAAGAACTGCGGGCATGGCGACCTGAGGATTAAGCTCGAAGCCTTTGACCACGCATCCAACTAACGTTTCCGTAGTGGTCACCGTAGGTAACTTCACCAGAAGTTGAGGAATGGCCGAGGCGGCTTCTTCAATGCCCCATTGGCCCAGGCGGTTAGCGGAGTCATCAAGCATCCAGGCGGCATCGTTTGCTTCAAATTCCCACCGCTTGGTGGCATGGGTCAGCTTCAGTTTGCTGCCGCCTATGAGGCCATAGACTTCCTTAGGTTCGGAGGTGATGTTGATGCGCAGTTCCGTGCTCTTTTTGTCGGTCATGCCGGGGAAGGAGCCTATTGTGGGATCAATCGTGACGGTCAGTACGCCTTTGCTGTTGAGGTCAGAGGTGATTTTTGTCGTAGCATATTGGCCGAGGCGATAGGATTCGGTAGTGCCGTCATCGTCATATTCGGTGATTTCCGATTTTCCTGACGGCCAGAGTTCATAGATTCGCTGCCAGGATTTGATCTGATTCGGGTTATTGTTGGGGTTAACCATCGGAATGATGGCGCCGGCCTTGACAAACACCGGGAGTTTCCATAGCGGTGAGTCAAAGTTATTCAGGATTATGTCACGCTCCGCGTCACCATAGCTCAGGCCGCTGAAATAGTCAAACCATTGTCCGGCGGGGAGATAGATGTTATGGCGCACGTCGTTGCCTGATTCATCGGAGCGCGTTGGCTGATAAATCGGGGCTACGAGCAGCGACGGACCGTAGAGGAACTGATAGCGTGTGGCGGTCCCGTGAGTGTAATCATTAGGATAATCCAGGAACATTGCGCGGACCATAGGTTGGCCATCAATGGCTTCCCGGGCAGCGGTGTAAGCGTAAGGCATTAGCTCGGATTTCAGCTTCAGGTATGCGCGGTTAATGCGTTCGGCGTCTTCGCCAAGCTGATGGGGATACTTCGGATTGGCGCCCCAGCCGTCCATGTTGAGCTGCATCGGGGTGAATGTTTTCCATTGATAGTCACGCACATTGACGGGAATATTACGGCCACCGAAAATGCCGTCCATGTCAGAGCTGATGTTCGGCTGGCCCGACAGACCGGAGCCGATATACGTCGGGATATGGAAACGGATGTATTCCCATTGTCCGCCCGTCTGGTCGCCCGTCCAGATTCCGGCATAGCGCTGAGTGCCCGCCCAGCCGTCGAGTGAGATGATGAACGGGCGCGCGTCATTGCCATAATAAGGCATGATTTCGCCTACGTCGGAAACGCCGTTAAGTCCAAAGGAGTAACCGGCGCCAACCCAAGCCACATCGGTCTTCAATACTCTTACGCCGGCATCGCGCACTTCCTTGACAATGTCGCGCTGAAGCAGCGGCTGAACCCCTTCCTTGGGATGGAGGTCACTCTGAGTCCAGAGACCGATTTCAACGCCATGTTGGCGGGCATAGTCGCCATATTGGCGCAGGTTGTCAATATTGCCGTCGAGGGTTGAGGTCTGACCATATCCGGCACCGTAACCATCGTTGGGCAATACCCAGCCCAGGGGCATATCCTTGGCGTTATAGCGGTCAATAACGGCGCGTGCCGAGAATTGATAATTGCCCGGAAGCTCGCCGTTGAGGCTTTCCTTGATGCCGCCGTTATCGGTCTGGCTCTCCTTGTATTTCTTGCCGTCTTCAAAGAGAATGCCGTTTTCATCTTCCTTCCAGTAGTCTCGGTTGTAAGCGTTCAGATGACCTTCATAGAAGCCGAACTTGGGAAGCAGCACGGGATTGCCCGTAAGCTGATAGAAGTCGTTAAGAAGCTCTACGGGAGTCTCGTCAACCATGATGAAGACGTCAAGATAAGGCGCGTTATGGCTGACGGAAACAGTACCCGGCTCGGATGCGCCGAAATCATAAGCTCCGGGCGCAAAAGTGTGCCACATCAGACCGTAACCGTCAGTAGACCAGTAAAAAGGAGTTGGTGACGCTACTCCGCCGTCGGTCCATGAATTGGTGTTGACAATGTCAATCACTTTGCCTTTATGGGAGAAGCGGCCGTTTTGCACTCCGCCGCCGTAGAAATATTCGCCGGGATTCTCGCGAAATTGAAGGGTGGTCTTTTTTTCGTCAATGTTGATGGGTGAAACGGTCTCGACTACCTGCTGACCGGTCTTGAGGTCAGTGACGGTAAAAGTCTCGCCCTCGAAGGGAAATAAAATGCGTATGCGGGGGCTCTCGACGCTGACCGAGCCGTCAGTGTTATGCTTGACAATGATGGCACCTGACTGCTTGCGGGGATTATCAACCAGGATTTGAGCCTCGGGGCTCGCCTCCGGATTGCGCGGAAGCCCCCCTTGAGGGTCTGCAAACAGGCGGAAAACGTTTGGCCCGTAAAAGTCAATAAGCAAGGGCTGCTTATCAGGCCCGAACTTAACCTCTACGGCATGAGGATTCAGGCGCGAAGCCGTAGTCGCCGCTGACACGGTCAATGGAGCCGCAGCAACCAAAGCCGCCAAGACGGAAAATTTAAACTTAAGCATGGTTATCAGATCTCTGTGTTAACATGATGAATTTTTACCCATCAAAGTTACACAATTTCCCCGAGATTTCCAAATACGATTATTCGGATGAGTTGGTGAAACCGGGATAGCGGGTGATATAGATGCCGGTTGAGAGTATGTCTTCCTTCGTATTGGAGGCAATATCCAGATAGCTGCGATTATGGGGATAATAAATGTCGTCAGGACCGGGTTCGTAATTGATTTTGTCAAGAATGAGTTTAACCCTGTTTGGACTAATCAGTTCAGCTGACCATTGGCCATCCTCGCAGTAGTAATAAGATGGCGACTCAGCTTCCTTGTTTGCAATGTAGATATTATTGGCATTTTTGCATTGAAGAATTATTTCGCTCGCTTCGTAGTTTGCGTCAATATAATACATCTTCACGCAGTGTGGCGGGTCAGGAGAAAAATATTCAATTTTAATATTCTCCGGATTGATGATGCTTTTGGTGGAGAACCGCAATTCAGCCTCTTCCTCCAAGCAGGAGGAGAGTCCAAATACCGAAAGCAACAGTATAAATGTAACAAAATTTCTCATAACGAATGTTTTGATTTAAGTTTATTGGAAGGTTACAGATACGATTATTCTACGACGTCAAAGTAGTCAGGTTCGCCGGTATTTTGGTAGTGGTCGTAGTCAACCCACATGTCATGTTCCGGGTCGCCATTGTAGGTATTCATGTCATCGTAATTCATAGGTATGTAATGATTTGGTCAGTTAGTCCCCGGCAAAGATACATATTTATTATGAATTAGCAAAACGCCATCAAGCATTTTTTGAAAAGAAGGAAAAAGGCGCGCTCGGATTGGAGCGCGCCTTTTTGGGGATTGCGATGTAAGGGGGGAAGATTATTCGCCCTGTTCGAGCTTCTGCTTGAGAGCTGCGAGGGCTTCGAGGTCGCCGAGGGTGGTCTTCTCCGGAGTGGGGAGAGTGGCGGTCTCTTCCTGGCGGGGAGCGCGGTTGGCGCGAGCGGCCTTGCGCTCAGCCTTGCGTTCTGCCTTGGTTTCGTCTTCGTGGATGCGGCTGTGGCTGAGGATGATGCGGCGGTTGTCCTTGTTGAATTCGATAACCTTGAATTCGAGGGTTTCACCGGCCTTGGCCTGAGAGCCGTCTTCCTTAACGAGGTGGCGGGGAGTAGCGAAGCCTTCAACGCCTTCGGCGAGGGAAACGACTGCGCCCTTTTCCATGAGTTCGGTGATGGTGCCCTGATGAACGGTGCCTACGCCGTATTGTTCTTCAAGAGCATTCCAGGGGTTGTCCTCAAGCTGCTTGTGGCCGAGGCTCAGGCGACGGTTTTCCTTGTCGATTTCGAGAACCTGAACTTCGATGGGAGCACCGATCTGAGTGAATTCGCTGGGATGTTTGATCTTCTTGGTCCAAGAGAGGTCAGAGATATGGATAAGTCCGTCAACACCTTCTTCGAGTTCAACGAATACGCCGAAGTTAGTGAAGTTACGCACTTTGGCGGTGTGGCGGCTGCCGATGGGGAAGCGAACTTCGATGTCGGCCCAGGGATCGGGCTTGAGCTGCTTGAGGCCGAGGCTCATCTTGCGGTCTTCGCGGTCGAGGGTGAGGACTACGGCTTCGATTTCGTCGCCAACCTTGAGGAAGTCCTGAGCAGAACGGAGGTGCTGGCTCCAAGACATTTCGCTGACGTGGATGAGGCCTTCAACGCCGTGAGCCACTTCTACGAATGCGCCATAATCAGCCATAACGACTACTTTACCCTTAACCTTGTCGCCAACCTTGAGGTCTGCGTCAAGAGCATCCCAGGGATGGGGCTGGAGCTGCTTGAGGCCGAGGGCGATGCGCTTCTTTTCGTCGTCGAAGTCGAGGATAACGACGTTGAGAGTCTGGAAGGGTTCAACGACTTCGCTGGGGTGAGATACGCGGCCCCAAGAGAGGTCAGTGATGTGGATGAGGCCGTCTACGCCGCCAAGGTCGATGAACACGCCATAGGGGGTGATGTTCTTAACCTGACCTTCGAGTACCTGGCCTTTCTCCAGCTTGGAGATGATTTCTTTCTTCTGTTGTTCGAGCTCAGCCTCGATGAGGACTTTGTGGCTAACGACAACATTGCGGTATTCCTGGTTGATCTTAACGACCTTGAATTCCATCGTCTTGCCGACGAAGATATCATAGTCGCGGATGGGTTTAACGTCGATCTGAGAGCCGGGAAGGAAAGCTTCGAGACCGAAGACGTCAACAATCATGCCGCCTTTGGTGCGACACTTAACGAAGCCCTTGATGATTTCGTCGTTTTCCAGAGCCTGGTTAACGCGATCCCAAGCGCGGGCAGCGCGAGCCTTTTTGTGGCTGAGAATGAGCTGACCCTTTTTGTCTTCCTGGTTTTCGATGAAGACTTCTACAACGTCGCCAACCTTCACGTCGGGGTTGTAGCGGAATTCGCTCATGGGGATGATGCCGTCGCTCTTGTAGCCGATGTTAACCACAGC
>CAMWSN010000048.1 GCA_947176925.1 uncultured Porphyromonadaceae bacterium | reverse complement strand
GGCTATTCGGCGGCAGCGGCTGATGTGTATAAGTGAGAGTTCGGATGCAACTTCATCAATGGAGCTCTCGCCGTCAAAGCGGATAATATAGCTCAGATACTCTCCGCGGTTTTCGCCACCCCAGAAATTATAGGCAAATGATACAAACGAATTCCAGTCTGCTGACACGAAAGGTCGACCCGTGATATCCATTTCCATGAAATCGGTCTCTCCGGTCTCTGGGTCAAGTTCCACTTCAACTTCATGAGTCCAGTTTTCAGCAATCCAATCCTTTAGCTCGGGAGCGCGGGCAGTCAGATAATCAACATAAGAAATCCACTTTCCGGTCTTGGCCTGATAAACCTGAGCCAGATCAGCACCGCCGGCATCCAGATAACCGAGCACTTCGCCGTTATCATTTACGGCGGTCACGAGCATTGAATAGCCATCGAGGCCAATCTTGGTGAGCTCACCGGTAACGGAGTCATAGAGGTAAGGAGTATAAAGCGAGGTGGTCTCGCCAAGGCCTGAATGATAAGAATATTCCGAACACATGGCCACATAACGTCCGTTTGGCGACACATAAAGCAGATTGAAGGCAAATGAGATGCTCTTATCCATAAGGTCAAGGAGCATGGTCTCATATTCCTTATACTTGTCATACCATTCAAGATACGGTTCGAGTGCCTTATTATATGCAGCAATGCCCTCCGGGCTCATGAACTGGTCATAAGTAGGCTCTTTCATGCCTGAAGGATTGGCAAGATATTTTTCATAGGCAGCATCATAGGCCGCGAGTTCTTCGGCGGTCATGAAATTTTCCATTGAAGGAACAGCGGGGCCGTCGCCCGGATAAGGAACAATTTCAGTCCCCTCAGGAAGGCAATACTTACGCATCGGGAGGTCATAGCTCCATTTTCCCTCTTCATCCTGATGATAGACAATAGGCTCATGGAAGAAACCATTGGCGGAAGTAATCTGACCCCAGATGGTTTTGCCGTCTTCCGTAATTGAGAGAGCGGTTACATATTGCGGCACCTGTCCCAGCATGTCAGTCGTAGGATAAGGAAGGGGCTTTTGCTGGCTGTAAGTGTTTCCAAAGGCGTCCCAATAACAGGGGAAAACCATCAGTTTAGCATCATCAAGCACCAGACCCGCGCCCGTGCTGGCATTGCCGCAAATGCGGCTCATATCAGGCGTGATACCGTTGGCATTACCCATACCTGCATCATCAGTTGCCGCCAGAGGAAGACGATTCCAGCGACCGCCACGCCAGATGGCGGAGCCTCCGGCATTATCAATGTAGCCAACCATTCCGGCATTACCCCAGAAATTTCCGTTACCTACTCCATATGAGCGCGTTTCAGACTCCTCATATGAATAAAATTCATCGGTGTCAAGATCATAAATGACTATGGTACCGTAAAATTCTGACGACGCATAGCGGCCGTCAGTCGAAAGACCGACAATCACGTCATTGACAATCTTTGTTTCAACTCCGGCCCATGCTCCAAGAGACGAACCGATGCCGAAGAGAGCGAGTAAAACTTTTTTCATTCAGTTTTAGTATTAAATTGGTTTAAAGTATTATTTAAGCAAGTTCCTGAGGTCCTTCACGAAGGATTTCAGGATTGGAAGAATCAAGAAGACTGACAATGGCCGTTGACATTTGAGGCTCATCAGTGTCAGCCATAGCGTCCGTAATCATCAGCTCGACCTGCGATTCAAGCTCAAAGGGGTCAACATCGCCAAGCGAACCACTGACTATAGGATGGCCAAGCTCCTCAGCCAAGGCACGGGCAATTTCATTGTCAGGAACGCGGACACCTACCTGCTTTCTATGCTTGAACGGTTTGGGCAAGGCAGCAACCGGTGGCAATATGAAAGTAAAAGGTCCGGGGAGGTTGCGCCGGATAATGTCAAACGATCTATTATCGATGCGCGCATACTGGGCTGCCTGCGCAATAGAGTCACAGACAATCGAGAGGGTTTGCTTTGAAGGGTCTATACCCTTGAGCTTACATAGCGCCGCAATAGCCTGCGGATTCAGTGAATCAGCCGCAAGAGCCGGATTGGAGTCCGTAGGATAGATAACTACCCCGCCCTCGCGAATAATATCAACGGCACGCTCTATGGCGCGCATATCTATAGACTTAGGATAAATACTGATAACATCCATTATACAAGATTTTTAAGCAATCGACCGTATGAGGAACGTGAAAGGCCACGACGCAAAGTGTCATTAAGAACTTGAAAAAAAAATGAAGTCTGCCGGAGAAATCTCCGGGCAGACTTTCAAAAAATTTTGCCTGAAGGAGAAAATTATTCAGCTTCAGCAGCAGGAGCCTCTTCAGCGGGAGCTTCGTTTGCAGCAGCTTCGGCAGCGGCAGCAGCCTCAGCCTCGGCCTTAGCAGCAGCGAGTTCAGCCTTCTTCTTGGCTACAGCTTCTGCCTTAGCCTTGTTGACAGCCTGCTCAGCTTCGAGGCGAGCCTTGAGTTCCTGTTCTTTCTTGGATGCCATAGCGGTCTTGTCAGCGTCGACAGACTTTTGCTTGCTCTGCTTCCAAGCGGCGAAGCGACGTTCAGCTTCTGCCTGGTCAAATGCGCCCTTCTTAACGCCACCCTGGAGATGCTTCATCAGCAGGACTCCTTCTCCGGAGAGAATGGTGCGAACGGTCTGAGTGGGGATAGCACCGACGTTAAGCCAATACAGAGCCCGCTCGAAGTTCAAAGTTATCGTGGCGGGATTGGTGTTCGGGTTGTAAGAACCAATACGCTCGATAAATTTGCCATCTCGTGGCGCTCTGCTGTCGGCGATTACGATGGGATAGAACGCGTAGTCCTTGTGGCCACGACGCTGCAGGCGAATCTTAGTTGCCATAGTAGAGTTTGTTTTTTGAAGTTAATTAATGAATGGGTTAATATTGGCGATTTATTTCTAAATCGACCGCAAAGTTACGGATTTTTTTTCAATTACGCAAATAAAATGTTAAACATTAGCCCGCCTACGCCTCAAAACCGGATTCCGATAATTGCGTTCCCGGTCTGTGTGGAATTAAAAAGCGAATAATGACTGTTAAGGATAAAACCACCGTTGAATTTAGCGATGATACCGACAAACAGCATACCGTTGTTATACGTCAGCGAGGTGCGTCCCAAAAGATTTGCGCTGACAAGTTCACGGCGCTGACGATGTTCGCTATGAAGTTCGGACTTACGATAACCGACACATGGCATCGCCGTAATATTAAACAAGAAATGCTTATTTATCACCCAGTTATAGGCATACCCGCCTATAAGGGCATATTCATGATAATCAAACGTATTAATCAACGGGAATTCCGGATTCGATTCCTTCATTGCATCAGGCAAGTCAGAGAAATCCATGATGACTCTTCGATGGGCCCACTGCAGACCTCCAAGCCAGGAACCGGCGCTCCGCAACTGATACTTTGAGTAGGCATAAGCCGCACTCTGGGAATACCGTTTATGATTGAAGAAATAAAAACCGGTAAGCGAGAGGGTTGATGTCTCGAGCCCCTCAAAAGGCATGTGAATCCACCGACCGTCTTCGTAGGTCCCAAAGCGGTCAATATAGGCACCGCCAGACGTCTTTCTCGAAAGTGCTTCGAGCGAAAAGCGTGAACAGGTAAACGAAAACTCAAACGTGTTTCGCTTGTTTTTATGCCCGTATATACTTTTATCCATAGCTCGAGTATAGGTCAGGCCGACCGCCATGAATTGTAAGGTTATACCGAGGTCAACATTCGCTTTTGACCGAATCTCAACGTTGTCACGATTAAAAAGATCAAAAACGTAATGAAAGCTCTGGTTCCATGCTTCACATTTCACCAGAAACTTCCAGTTTTTTCCCGTAGCACGAACATATTCAGGGTCATACGAATTAAAAGTTTTGTCACCCCAGTTGTAGACATTAAGACAGAATCGGGGAAATCGAGGATAGTTGATTCGCGGATCATTGATATGGAAATTGGTCTGCATCAGCTGCTGAAACCAATTGCCGTGTAAAGGCGCAAGCGAATCATAACGAGCCGTATGGTCAATCGAATCCGAGTCCAAATACTCGGCATGAAGAAATCCGACCGACGAACATAACAGCACCACAATTAATATAAACCTTCTCATTCGCCAATCAAGCTCAAACTTTTAGAGATGAATTCAGGGTCATCAAAGTCAATCCAGTCAATATGAAATCCACGGCGCTCCATTCCCCGGAACCAGGTCATCTGCCGCTTGGCAAACTGATGAATCGCAATCAAAAGGTCGCGTTCCATCTCCTCACGCGTAATCTTACCAAGCGCATAAAGAGTCAGGAACTTATATTCCAGCCCATAATATATAAGGTCATCAGCCGGAATCCCGGAATCAAGAAGGCGTCGCACTTCGTCAACCATTCCGGCATCCAATCGGCTGATGAGACGCTCTTGGATTCTCCGGCGACGCTCTTCGCGGTCAATATTGACGCCAATAATGGCGGAATATGGAATAGGCTTGGAGGCCTGCCCGGGGGCTTCTTCCGGGTGTTGCTGATAATAGGTTTGAATCTCAATTGCGCGGATAGCCCGTGCACAGGTATCGACATCCGTAGTATTATGCAGCGTTTTCATCGCTGCAAGAATCTCCGTCAGTTCTTCAAGAGACTTCCCTTTCAACGAGGCGCGAAGCTCCGGATTCTCCGGCACTTCCGGCAACGCTAACCCTTTAAGCAAGGATTCGACATAGAGTCCGGTCCCGCCACACAGAATCGGACGATTGCCCCGTTGCTGAATCTCACTGATAGCGCGGCAGGCGTCGGAAAGATATTCATAGAGATTATACTTGCTCCCCGCCGGACGGATATCAATCAGATGGTATGGAACTGTTCCATACTCATCCAAGTCCTTTCCCGTACCGAGATCCATCCCGCGATAAACCTGACGGGAATCGGCACTGACTATTTCACCATTGCCCAAGGCCATGGCGAGTTCTACAGCGCGACGGGTCTTACCGCTTGCCGTCGGCCCGGTAACAACTATCAGCTGATTATTTTCCAAGCTTATCAAAGAAGAATTGCATCATGCGCGAATAAACCACCGCACGGGTGCCGCATCCATTGATAGAGTGGTTCATATTAGGAAACAAGAGCATGTCCGGCCATTTATTCTGATTAATCATCAGGGCAGTCAGCTCTATGGTGTTGCTCATGTGAACATTGTCGTCAGCCGTACCGGAAATAAGAAGCAGCGGGCAGTTGAGTTTACTTACGCGACTTACGGGCGCCGATTTATCGTAGCCGGATTCATTCTGGCGCGGAGTCTGCATGTATCGTTCGGCATAAATCGTGTCATAATATCTCCATGAAGTCACCGGAGCGATAGCCACCGCGGCAGCATATCCGGCTCCCGATGAAGCACACATAAGAGTTTCATAGCCGCCATAGCTCCAACCGCATATACCGATGCGGGTACCATCGACATACGGGAGTCCTTTCAGATGGTCAAGAACGGCATTTTGGTCCTTGGTCTCATAGAAACCGAGGTTTTTATATACGATTTGCTCAAATTCGCGGCCTCGGGCACCGGTTCCGCGTCCGTCGACACACACCACAATATAGCCCTGAGTTGCAGCATATTGAGGCCAGTCCATCGTCCAGCGATTTGTGACTTCCTGAGAGCCGGGGCCACTATATTGAGTCATGATTACGGGATATTTCTTCGATGCCGAGAAGTCCAGGGGCTTAATCATCCAGCCATTAAGGCTCACTCCGCCATTTTCTACGGTAAAGAATTCCTTCTTGGGAGCAGACGCATAGCGGGCGGCATAGTCCGCATTATCTTGAAGGACGCGAAGAGTTTTTTCCTTTCCGGCGGCGATAAGAGAGTATACCGGCGGTTGAACCGTAGTGGAATAGTTCATAATGTAATAATTCATTGCCGGAGCAAACTGAGCGGAAGCCCATCCTTCGGCCGGCGAAACAGCCGTCTTTACGCCTTTACGGTCAATCTTGTAGATTGTGCGGTTAACAGGCCCGTTTTCAGCGGACTGATAATAGCGCGTACCGTCTGCACCGCAACCATAGTAAGCTGTCACGTCATAATTTCCCGAAGTCAGTGCGCCAAGGTCGTTACCGTTATAGTCCAAGCGATAAAGATGGCTGAAACCGGTTCGATCACTGCGAATAATCATTCCGTCTGATTCGTAGGAGATATTTTCATAACATTCCGGAACAATCCATGCCGAACTGCGTTCCTGGTGAATAGACTGTGAAACTGCCGAACGGGGATTCACGCGATAAATCTCAAGCAGATTCTGCTCGCGATTAAGCGTAGTCACGATAAGCTGTGAGGTTTCGGCACCAAAATGAATTGAAGGGATATACTCCAGGTCCTTTCGCGGAATATCAATATCCTTGATCTTGCGGGTTTCGACGTCATAGGAATGAAGCGTCACTTTGGAGTTCTTTTCACCGGCCACAGGATATTTATAAGTAAAATCACCGGGGTAAAGAGCATACTGAGTCATTACGTCACATGCACCTTCATACATCGGGAAAGAAAAGGCCGGAACCGCGGTTTCATCATAGCGAAGGTATGCGAGCGTAGAATTGTCAGGCGCCCACTCCATCGAGCGGAAAGTGGCAAACTCTTCCTGATACGTCCAGTCCGGAACACCATTAATAATCGAGTTTACCGACCCATCGGTAGTGACAGCCACTTCCGACCCATAGTCAATCTTATGGATATAAATATTATTATCGTCAGCCATAAATGCAACCATGCGGCCATCAGGGCTGAACACCGGGGCTTGCTGACGCGGATGAACGCTCGAGAGCGGCTTCAGCGTATTGCGATTGAGGTCATATATATAATATGCTGCCCAGTAGCTATGACGATAAATCGGCGTAGACTCCCGGTAAACGAGCATCTTGGTTCCGTCAGCACTCAGTTGATAGCTCGATATAGATTCAAGTTTTTCGTCACCTCGGGTTTTAGTTACGTCAAGAACAGTCTCGATAAGTTTTCCGGACGCCACATCATAGCGATCGATTGTCTTGCCTCCATCGCCTATTTTGAGAAAGCTCAGGCCGTCCGGCATGAAATTAAGTGATGCCGAAGCCGCGACATTAGAGGGATAAACATATTTAGCCACTTCAGAAACATTGACCTGAGCGGCCGAAGCAATGAATGAAACGCCGCAAATGGCGGCTGCGATATATTTTTTCATTAGAAAAGAGTTAATTGAATGTCAGGATTAGGTTCGGGAGAGTGTTTGGGAGGCTGATATCCAAAATCGGGATTCGGTTCAGCGGCTACATGGCCTGCCGGAACTCCTCCGGGCACGAGAAAGTTGACCATTTCCATCTCGTCAAGCTGTTCGGCGACTTGAGTCTGCACCGATGATTCAACTTTACGGCGCGAGTTTTTTGGTTTCTTGGGCTTTTGTGATTTTGATGTAGCTGAATCGGACGTGGCATCTACAATTTCTTTGCGCTGTTCTAAGGCCGCTTCAAGGGCTTGCGGAACTTCAAGCTCGGCTATCTTGGCCGCCTGCTCCAAATTTTCCGCTTCAAGGGCCTCGACTTTAGCCCTTAGGAGTTGAAGCTGATGCTCATATGACGCCTTGACATCATCAATTTCCGAATCAGCAACTTCCGAAACTCGAATCTTATTCATCAGTGACGAAACGGTCAACTTATGTTGTTCAATTTCAGACTGGAGTTCGTCAATTTTCAATTCCAAGTCACGATTGCGATCCGTCAATGCACGGCGTTGGCGTTGCTCGCTCAGCAGATTAGCCTTCTGAGCCTCGCGCTTGGAAGCGAAATCCTTTTTCTGAGAGCGCAGCTCGTCAAGTTCGTTCTGCATCTTTTCACGGTCAGTTGACAGCGAACGAGTCGCATCGGCCTTCATCTTCTCGGCAAAATCAACCAGCGCCGGGCCAAGAAGCTGAGTCAACTTGGAGCGCTGACGGTCAGAATCAATCGCCTCAGAAACCAAAGGAGGCAGATTGGCATTTATAACCGCAAGGATTGAGTCCAGAAAGTCACCGGCAAAATCGAGGTTAAGTTCCTCCAGACCGGGAGTTGCATCAGAGGAGTCCACTGACTCTTGAATCGGCTCCACCCTTTCCTCAAAGTCGGTATATTGTTTATGGCCAAAGCCCAATGCTTTTTTTAAGGAATTAAACATCGTTCTTGATTTTGTTGCTGTTAATCACTTTTGAAGGCTCGAAAATGCTCATCATACGAACCAAATAGGGGTCAATCACCGTTGGGCGATAGACAAAGTATCTTTGAAGAAGAAAGTTCCAGATCCAGCCGACCAATACGGAAACGACGAAACGCGCCGTAGCAAAATACCCGTCGGGACGGAAACCGATGGTTTCCAACCAGTCCCAGCGCTGCAACAGATGATATAGAGCTTCGGTGCCCCAGGCGTTAAGCGCTACAGAACCGAGCCATACAGCACCGAACTTGACTATAACAGCCTTTACCGGACAATTGGAGGCATGAAACGTAAACTTATAGTTTATCGTACAGTTAACTATACCGCCACAGACAGCACCTATCGTGGATGCCAACCAGGGCGAAAGATGTACCCAGGCATAAAACACGAAGCTGAGAATCAGATCCGTAGCGCCGGATATCCAACTTGACACTCCCGAACGGAGGAAAGTGAACAGCAGGCCGTCGTTATGCAGGAATTTATCAAATATCGGTCTCATTTGGGATTCTTAGCTGAGAATTGACGGATTGCGCGAGTGAAATGCTGCCAGAAGCGATCAGCCTTCATCTCACCTACTCCATTAACTTCCATGAACTCTTCGCGGGTCTCAGGCCGCTTCAGACACATGTCCGTCAGCGCTTTTTTATCAAAGATGACATAAGCTGGCACTCCGTGGATTTTAGCCAAATCGGCGCGGATTGCGCGCAATTCCTGAAAAAGTTTATCGTCAACCGTTCCTTCGGCCCGGGGCTTTCGCTGTTCCTTTTCCTTGGAAGTTTTCTTAAATTTTTCCGGAAAGTATTTAGAAAAAGTGACCTTCTGTGGGCCGAAGACAACCTGACGTCCCATTTCAGTAATTTTCAATTTATTGCCATCGTCATAAGCCACCTCTATCAGCCCGATCTGAAGCATCTGGCTCAGGTATGCGCGCCATGCCATAGCATCTAAATCGCGTCCCGCTCCATAGGTTTTCAGTCGGTCATAACCTTTGGAAATCACCTCGGCCTTTGACGAACCGCGCAGAATATCAATCAGGAGATTGACGCTGACTTGCTCTTCCGTTCGCAAAATAGCGCTAAGGGCTTTTTGAGCAATGATGGTGCCGTCGATTCGCTGAGGCGGATTCAGGCAATTATCGCAGTTCCCGCAGTCAGAATGACACGGCTCGGAAAAGTAACTCAACAAAACGCGCCGACGACAGACTCCGCTTTCGGCATAATCAATCATGCGCGAAAGCTTATCCATATTTATCTGTTGGCGCTCTCCTTCGGCAATAAAATGCTTTAGAGTGGCCACATCGCCGAACGAATAAAACATCAGTGTCTCGGCCGAGAGTCCATCACGGCCCGCACGGCCTATTTCCTGATAGTAACCCTCGATATTCCGTGGCAGATTATTATGGATAACGTAGCGAATATTGCTCTTGTCAATGCCCATCCCGAAGGCTAAAGTGGCAACCATGACCTGAACATCACCATGGACGAAATCATACTGAGCCTGGGCACGGGCCTGAGCCGACAGCCCGGCATGATACATTCCGACACGATAGCCCCTATCGATAAGTTCTGAGGCCATCTGCTCCGTGGATTTGCGTGAGATACAGTAGATTATGCCGCAATCATCCGGATAGCGATCAATCAACCGGCATATCTGATTGAGTTTCTTGGTTTTCTGAGGACTCTGAATGACGCTCAGATACAGATTCGGACGATCAAAAGAGCTTATGAAAACCTCGGGATCACTAAGACGCAGCTGCTCAACGATATCGGCCCGTGTCAATTTATCGGCCGTCGCAGTCAATGCGATGACGGGAACACGCGGAAAGAGTTCCTTGATTCGATAAAGCTGAGTATATTCCGGACGGAAATCATGGCCCCACTGAGAGATGCAATGCGCCTCATCAATGGCAAAGAGTGAGATATTTACCCTCCCTACCCAATTATCTATTTCCAACATCAACCGCTCGGGCGATACATAGAGAATCTTAATCTGGCCGAGCAGCGTCCGCTGAATAATATCGAAGTTTTCAGCTTCGGTCTGATTGGAATGAAGCGATGCCGCAGGAATACCACACGACTGCAAGGCCATCACCTGGTCATTCATCAAAGCAATCAGCGGGCTGACCACGACAGTCACCCCGGGAAGGATAAGCGCCGGAACCTGGTAACAAATACTTTTGCCACCGCCCGTAGGCATCAGGACCTCACAGTCACGACCGGAGCAGAGAGCATTAATAATTTCCTGCTGCTGCGGCCGAAAGGAGTCATAGCCGAAGAAACGCTTTAAAACTCCAAGCGCTTGCGCCTCAATATGCGTTTTCTTCTCCTCTGATTGCATTATAAATGGTTCTTACAATGATTTTCAGGTCAAGCATCCAACTCCAGTGTTCGATATACCACACGTCGGCATTCACGCGCTTTTCCATCTTCCAAAGCTCGTCTGTATTGCCTCGGTAACCGCTGACTTGAGCCCAGCCCGTAATGCCCGGTTTAACCATGTGGCGAAGCATGTATTTGTCAATCAACTGGCGATACTGCTCCGTATGAACCAACATGTGAGGGCGCGGACCGACCACGGACATATCTCCCATCCAAACGTTGATAAACTGCGGAAGTTCGTCAAGCGACGTATGACGCAAGAAGTCGCCGACCTTGGTTTTGCGAGGGTCAGTATCTGTAGCCTGCATTTTATCGCTATCGGCATTAACACGCATGGTGCGGAATTTCAAACACATAAACTCCCTGCCACGATAGCCTGTTCGCTTCTGCTTGAAGAACACCGGCCCGGGCGACGAAAGCTTGACGGCAATAGCGATAGGAATAAAAATAAGTGGTGAGAACAGCAGCACAACCGATGAGAAAACGATATCAAATGTTCGCTTCAGGAACCGGTTGACGCGCTTGGAGAGAGGATTGATCTGAGGAGTCAGTACGGGCAGACCGCCGACATTGTTCATATCAAAGCGCCGGCCGACGTAGGGCGAAATCTTCGGGACGTAATGAAACTGAACCACGTTGTCGTCACAAATCTTGATGACCCGAAGCAATTCATCTTCATTTTCGCCGGAAAGAGCAAAAAAGACCTCATCAACGGCATTTTCTCTGATATATGAATCCAACCGGTCAAGCGGTCCGCAATAAGTACCCTTGAAACCGGGAGCAGGCGATTTATCAAAAAATCCCAAAAGGCGATAACCATAGGATTCATCGAAGGTTAACGATTCGCCAAGGCGACGGGCCGTAGGATTGGTGCCGACAACGACAACCCGCGAGAAATTACGGCCTTTGACTCGCATATATTTAAGAAACAGACGCGTTCCAATCCAAACGGAGAAAAATACCACGAGCATCATGGCATAGAACTGCCAGTAATAGCTCACCGGGAAATCATCCGCATTCAAAAATGAAAGTAACGTGACAAAAACCAACGCATGGACAACCACTGCCTCAACCGCGCCGACAACAATCCGCTCGATATGAAGCGAACGCTCTACTCGCCAATGCTCAAAAAAGAACGCCACGGGGAGATAGCTGACCGTTACGAGCAGCCATTTAAGGCGGGCGTAATGGTCAAGAATCTCCGGATGAATCATACACAGCACGCCAAACAGCACATTGACCATTATAAAGTCCATGACTGTCAGCAGGCCGCGCAGAAAACGTCCGTATCTACCTCTTGAAGGGATATCAGGCATTAAGCTTGGATTCTACGAGCTTGATTTTGCTTTCGATTTGGGCTTGTTCGTCGCGAAGACGGGCAATGCGGTTCTCCATATCACGGAGCATCGCCTCGCCGCTGCGTGAGCGTGAGTTGAAGAATCCAAGATTATTTTCGAAAGTCTTGATTTCATTCTTCTTCATCTCAAGCGAGCGCATCAGGCGGTCACGCTGACGGCTGAGTTCGCGGCTATCTCCTTCGATTTCCTTAACCTTATCTTCAAAGGCGGCGCGTGATGCCCGACGATTGTTCATATCAAGAAGATCATAAAGGCGGCTGACTTCCGCGCGATAAGCATCGTGGAGCTTATCCTTTTCGCGGAAAGGAACGTGACCGACTTGCTGATAGGATTGCATCAGGTCACGAACCTGATCAATCGCAGCTTTGCGTTCGTCGCCCTCAACAACTCCGATTGCTTTCAGCTTTTCGATAATTTCGCGTTTTTGGGCAAGGTTCTGCTGTTCGGTCTTCCGGGTTTCGGAGCCGAACTGCTTCTTACGGTCAAAGAAATAATCACATGCCGCACGGAACCGACTCCAAACCGCATCACTCTGTTTTTGAGCTACGGGGCCGATGGTCTTCCACTGAGCCTGTAATTCCAGAAGTTTGTCAGTGGTTTTCTTCCAGTCAGTGCTCTCCTTGAGTTCTTCAGCCTGCTCACAGATGGAGATTTTCTTGGCAAGGTTTTCAGCATATTCATCCTTGACTGCTTTGAAATGTGCAGCCTTAGCCTGGAAAAACTCGTCGCAACGGCTACGGAAGCGCTTGAAGAGTTCCGCATTTGTCTTGCGTGAGGCATAACCCAAGGTCTTCCACTCTTCCTGAATGGCAAGGACGGTCTTCGTGGCGTTTTCCCAAGCGCTATGAGATTTCAATTCATTGAAGTCAATGGCCTCGATTTTTTCGCAAAGAGCGGTCTTGGCGGCTTCATTCTGTTGCTCTTCCGCTTTGCGAGCCTCGAAAAATGCCTGATACTTCTTATTGATTTCGGCAGAAATATCCTTAAACTTGACCCAGATTTCTTCACGGACTTCGCGAGCAACCGGACCAACAACTCTCCATTTATTATGAAGATCCTGCAAATGGCGGAATGCAACAACTACGTCGGCTTCCTCCGTAAGCTTCTGAGCCTGCTCAATGATCAGGGTCTTCATCTCAAGATTCTTCTTGAAGTCAAGATCCCGCAGGTCTTTATTGACTTTCAGCTGGTCATAATATTTTTCAGTTGCCTCCTGATAGCGCTTCCAAAGGGCTGAGGTTTCAGTATCGGGAACTGCGCCGATTTCCTTGAACTGCTGCTGAAGTTCACGCACACGTTCAATGTGGCGATGAACGTTATCGGTATCGTCGGAGGCATTTTCAATTTCCTCGATAATTGCATTTTTCTTTTGGAGATTATCAAGTTAACGAGCCTTTTGCTCAGCCTTCAAAGCAGCACGCTTATCGCGGTAAACTTGAATGGCAGCTTTGAACTCTTCCTCCAGAGCATCATCGGCAGGAACAAAATCAGCTTCGACATTACCCTCGACGGCAAGGAAAGCAGCTTTTTCTGCAGCTACTTCCTCGTGACGTAGGGCAAAGAAACGGACTTTCAAGCGGTTGATATCCTCATTGGAGATATCAGCAACGTCTTTTTCAACGATTGCCTTAAGTGATTCAACTATTTCCGGCTTGGTCAGCGGCGCGGGGCGGCCTTTTGCTTCGGTTTCAGGGTTGACTGCGGCTTCGGTAGCAGCGGCTTCAGAAGTCGTCAAGGGTTCATTTGAGAGGTCCATTTCTTGTTGATAATTAATCGGTTAGGGTAAATAGGAAGAAGCCTCCGCTCCAACGAGGGAGCCTCAGCATAACATTAAATAATGCTCCAAATTTACAAACTTTCCTCCAAAACTCCAAACTTTTTGGAGCAAAAAAATCCGAGCCCTAATTGCTGAAGGCTCGGTCAGGAAATTTTTTATTCGGTGAAATCGGAGTCATCATGCGTTTCCGATGACTCTCCTATTAAAGAATTTTTCGCGACTGCCTCCGTTATTGAAGGTTGGGAAGGAGTTTCTTCAGACTTTTCTGTTTCCTTGCTCTTTCTCTCCTTATCGTCTGCTGTAGCGGACTCCTCAGCCTTTACCTGGCGATTATAAGAAATCAGTCCGGAAACCATGATAATCGCACCTACGGAATAAACAATCATTGCTATAGCCGTCACGGTAATAATTATAGCCTTGGTCGTTTCGGGCGAAATTAAACAGATAACGATGCCACAGATTGTAACCAAAATCGGCAGAATATAAAACCCGAAAGGAAACTTCACGGGCTTATACGAGTGAAACATGGTGTAAATCAAGAATAAGCCGGAAAGAATCATCATAGCCCCAAAGATATAAACCATGGCAGTCGTAAATACTTCCGGCGAAAGAAGCATCCAAAGACCAAGAACAAAAGAGGCCACAGCCGTAAACATTCCGCCGAGGGACGTAATAGAATGTTTCTTACCATCTTCCTTGCGCTGGCGCGAGGCACCGATCTGCATCGCTATGTTCAACACTGAAGAACCAACCAGGAGGGCGCCGAGAAAGCGAACACATAAATCCAGACTGGTGGTCTTGTAACATAAAAGGAGGATACCTACAGCTAAAATCAGTAGTGAAGTCCAAAGAATTCTTTTGTAGTCCACGAGAATTTCGGTTATTAAGGGTTAATAAATTGTTCTTTTTACTAAAAAAACGTAAAATTCAATAAAAAAGTTGTATGCAAAGTTAATAATTTTCAGAATAGGGAAGTGGCCACTCTGAGGTGCTTTTCATTTCCCCAGAAACACTGTGCGGTGACTTCATCTTTGAACATAACTGATTTTGTTAGACAGAAACAGAAACAAAGAGGCAGATTAAGTAGTTTTGAAGACTTTGGTGCCCTAACAAAATAAATCATGGCATTGAATACCAGATGCTGTTTGTACATGGTGGTCACTCGGTTAGTTGGGTGAGTTTGGGGAT
>CAMWSN010000047.1 GCA_947176925.1 uncultured Porphyromonadaceae bacterium | reverse complement strand
CGCGGCGGTTGGTGAGTTCCCAGAAAATCGACGTCGGATGCCAGTCCTCGTCCTTTTTCTCCTTGAGGGTCTTGATCCAATAGTCGGGAATACCCATGGCCATACGGTAATCGAAGCCCATGCCGCCGGCCTTGACCGGGAGGGCGAGGCCCGGCATGCCGCTCATCTCCTCTGCTATGGTGATAGCGTGTTTGTTGACACTATGAATCAACATATTTGCCAGCGAGAGATAAGTTATAGCGTTGGTATCCTGACCGCCGTTATAGTAATCTTCATAGCCGCCGAAGGCTTGCCCGAGGCCATGATTGAGATAGAGCATCGACGTCACGCCGTCAAAGCGGAAACCGTCAAAATGATATTCCTCAAGCCAATAGCGGCAATTGCTCAGCAGGAAGTAGAGCACATAGTTCTTGCCATAGTCAAAGCAGAGGGAGTCCCAGGCGGGATGTTCGCGGCGGTCGCCCTGATAGAAGTAGAGACAAGGATCGCCGTCGAGCTTCCCAAGACCCTCGACCTCATTTTTAACGGCATGGGAGTGGACAATATCCATAATGACGGCAATTCCACGGCTATGTGCGTCATCTATCAGTCTCTTCAGGTCTTCCGGAGTGCCGAACTTGCTGCTCGCGGCATAAAAAGAGCTGACGTGATATCCAAAAGAGCCGTAATAAGGATGCTCCTGAATCGCCATGATCTGGATGCAGTTATAGCCATCTTTTTCAATGCGCGGAAGGATGTTCAGACGAAATTCCTCATACGTGCCGATACCTTCCTTATCCTGCGCCATGCCAATGTGACATTCATAAATCAGCAGGGGGTCAGCATTCGGCTTGAATTTCTTCACCTCCCATTTGTAAGGCTCTTCCGTAGCCCATACCTGCGCGGAAAATATCGGCGAATCCGGAGCTTGAACCACTCGCTGAGCATAAGCCGGAATACGTTCGCCACTCCCTCCGGGCCATTCCACGAGCATCTTGAAATACTGCCCGTGCTTGAGTTGATTGGGCTTAAGTTTCAGCTCCCAGTCGCCATACGTACCCTTGATTTTCTTGAGTTTATACTTGGCCGTAGGCTGCCAGTCATTAAAGTCGCCAATCAGGTAAATCGCTGTCGCATTGGGTGCATACTCGCGAAAAGTCCAGCCCTCAGCCGTCCGGTGAAGACCGAAATATTCATAAGCGTTCGCAAAGTTTTTCAGCGAACCCGACTGAGCCGTCAGCTCAGCCTCCTTACGCAAAACCTCATTATGGCGTCCCTCTATCGCATCGGTAAAAGGCGCCAGCCATGGGTCATTCTTTATCAATTTCAAACGCGATTTACGCGTCTTACCCGGGGTTTTCATGGTCAATTTGCTTTGTTATAACAATGCAAATATAATCAATTTTTCCGAATCCACAAAATTCCCATCAAACTTTGTAAGTTTCGATTATAGTTTGTAACTTTGCGATATGAATAAAGGGCAGAAATTAAAGGTTTGTGATTGGGTATTGGCGGTTTTGTTGCCGCTGGTGCTCGCGTCAAGTTTACAGTTGGAGGCGACCTCAAGCAGGGGCTTGTGGCCGGTGATTTTTCATGTCGTTGTGGCCGGGGCTTTTATGGGGTTGATTATCCGGCATATTTATCTGCATTTTCAATGGAAGAAGTGGCTGACTAAGTTTGGAAAGCTGAAAGTCCCCACGCGCATTCTTTGGTGGCTTTATTTCTTTACTTTCGCGTCAGGAGTTGCCACTTTTATCCATTGGTTGACAGTGAATCAGCATGGCCCGTTGGGAGGCGTCCATGGCAAGATAGGTCTGCTCATGCTTGCCTTCGCAATAGGCCACACTGTCAAGCGCATCAAGTTTTTCAGGCGAAAAAAGTAAGCCTCTTCTTCGCCATCATTTTTTCTTGCCTCTCAGAGTTGAGATGGCTGCATCTTTTGCCGCATCGCGGGTCTCGGAGAAGTAAGTCGCCGGAGTTTCCTCTATCTCAATATCGGGGATTATTCCGATACCTACAAATTCCGTGCCGTCCGGCATGAAATCATGTTTGGAGCAGATGTTGGCATAAATGTCCTTGGTCAGTTTGACTTGAACACCGTTACCAGTGCTTCCGCCCGTAGGAGTACCGATAATCAGGCCGCGATTCATCCCGCGAAAGAGCGAGCAGAAGTCTTCGGCGGCTGAAAAGGTGCCCCTGTCCGTAAGCAGAATTATTTCGCCCTCATAGGGGGTAACATCATGAATCGGCGACATTTTGCCTGATTCGGACACATAATCCGGCGCGGTCCGTCCCCAGGATGCAAGTGCGGGGACATAGGTTGGAGAACTCCATCGGGCAGTGGGGATAAAGTCGGAAGAAAAATGACGTAGAATGTAATCGCCATAGCCTGAATTTCCGCCCTCATTTCCGCGTAAATCAATTATCAGCGCCTTGGATTTGAGAATCTGAGGATAAACGGAGTCAAAATATTCCGTGACTTTCTGAGACTGGAAGTCGGGGAGTGTCAGTACAGCAATTCCTCCCTTCGTTATCTCAAATCCGGGCAGCCGTGGCGTTCTGCGGCGAGTACTTCCGGCTCCATCGCCAATGTTATGTATAACCTCAACGATGTGCTTTCCGCCGTCAGATGACAATGTAAGATTCAAAGGTGCGCCTTTACGTCCGGAAGAGAGCCCATGACCGTCAAACATCAGATGGTCAGTCCATTGCGGAGTAGAGCTACTGACGTATGGTTTTAGATTCTTCTCGGCGTACTCCCGAGGCGATTCGCCATTTACTGCAAGTATCTCCATTCCCCGCTTCATTCCGTCAGCTTCAAGTTGCTCCGAATCAACGGAATCAATGAAAAGCCTATCATCAAGCAAGATGGTTGTAAATGGGCTTGAAACCGCTACCTGGTCAAGTCTCATCCCATAGACATAAGTATGACCGTCGCCACACGCCGCGGCAAGCTGCTGTAGCATCCTATAAGCCTGATATTCATCAGCATCGGCGAACTTATCAAGCAAGGATTCATAGACGATGGCTAAGTTTTCAGCCGCTTTGTCGTAAAACGCACTATTATACTTCAGCTCGCTATAAAGTCGGGCAAATGCCGCTGTCATATTTCTTGAAGCTGCTACGGGATTGGACGCCTTCTTTACCGGGGCGTAATAATAGTCACGAACCGTCCAGTCCATAGGGATACATATTTCATCTTCAACGGTAGCCCGAAGGAAATACAATGTCCGAGTGTCGTCATCATAATCCATAGCATAACCCATCCGGGCCGGTTCATCAAAAGTTGCCCTATTGTTATGTCGGCGAGAAACCCAACCCGTTTCTGCTTCGCTATTTTCAAAAATCGTCAGAAACCGCGCGGCCTCATCAGCGCTCACATTGGGAATCATCAGACGTGGTCCCTTGGTCCAGCCGTTTCCCTTGCCACGTTGAAACATAAAGCCCCGACAATCATCCGAGAAAGATCCGGAATATTGCACTTCTATCTCCGTAATTCCTTCTCGAGTTTTAAGTTCATTAAACACGGAGTCAAGAGGTTCAGTAGCATTAGCGACAAACCCAATGGTGGCAATGGCGCTAATTATCAAAGTCTTGTTCATCATTATTTTGGAAGTTTATTAATAGTTTGCCAATCGTAGGGAATACAGATTTCATCCTCTACGGTAGCATGCAAGAAATTGAGTGTTTTTTTCGCGGAATCATAACCTACGATATAAAAATCAGGAGTGGCCTCGCTTTTGACCATTACCATCCAGGTGCGGTCAAAGACCGTTACGGGTATCGGTTGACCTATATAGGAGCGGATAATTGACCGCAGTTTTTCATATTCCGAGAGGGGAACACCGTAAAGCGTTATGCGATTGCCGGAAGTTATGCCCCGACCTTTCCCCCGATGAAACACGAAGAGGATTCCCGAAGGGAAGCCTGTATAACTGACCTTCTCAACCTTTGATTTATATTTTTTTTGCATAGAATCAAAGGCCTTTTCAAGTTTGGCAAACGTTGGTTTTTGAGTCTTGGCGCGACTTTTCACTTCCCTACCCCAATCTGCCGCTAAAATTCGGGGTCCCAAATCAAAGGAGATGATGTCGGCGCCACGGAGGGTCAAGCTCATGGAATCCGGACTACGATATTGAGTTCCGGTAGTTTTTCCGAAGTCAGTGACATTCCATTCGTTCATGTATGCGCGCTTGAGTTCATTGATGTCAGCCGGTTGAATTTTGTCTCGCTCTGACTGAAATTGAGTACGGTAATACTCCATGCCATTATTGGCATCATAATAATACCACACCCGACGATAAGCCGACGGATATTTCTCAATAATCCGGTTCAAAAGACCGGGAATCTGACCGTGAAGGGTCGAGACTGAGAATAAAAGCAGTAAAGTGATTAGTTTTTTCATTGCGCAACTGTTTCAGGAAACGGGAGAATACGGTCAATGGACGCTCGGAGTTCAGCATTAGACTCCTCAAAACGCTCAATTCTCTCTTCGGAGGTCTTGACCGTTTCAACGTAGGTAAAATTATATGAGGACACTTCGGCGGATTTCCGAGTCGGCCACAACAGGAATAAGCAACCGACGGTTATCAATCCTAACGCCAGACCGGCCACGAGCCGGAACGGAGAAAAGACGCGACGACGGCGGTGCATGGCGTCCGTGGCAATGCTCAGGAAAAAGTCATCGGATGGACATTGAGCCTCCCACCTTTCTTTTTCCGCCCGACGGATAAGTTTGTCAAAGTATTTATCGTCCATTGTTAAGAATTATTCGTTTGATTTTGTTTCTAAGTCTTTGAAGTCTTACGGCAAGAGTAGCAGCCCTAACGCCCATGATTTCAGCAATCTCCGCCAGCGGCAGATCGTCATAATAATAAAGATGAATCAGTTGCTGCTCATCGGCGGAGCATCCGGCAATCGCGGCCTTAATCATTTCGGATTCATCCGGGCCGGCGTCAGATGCCTCCTCACTGATATTTTCAGTCAGTTCCGTCATCAGGGGCTTGCGCTTTCGGCGCCGTAACGCCGTGACGCTGCAATTCCGGGCAATTTTCAGAATCCAGCTTTTCAGCGAGCCTTTGTCCGGATTAAATGAATCAATATTACGAAACACCTGCATCAGAGCATCGGAAGTCACCTCGCGGGAGTCTTCCGGATTACCCGTAAGGAGCAGTGCGAGAGAGTAAATAGCCGGGCCATAGGTCAGCGAGGTTATCCTAAAGCCTTCAGCGCTCTCTTGCTTCAAGAGTGTTACCAAATATGCATCTTCATTGTCCATTCACCCTATAATACGCAAAAATCCGTCAGAATATAACATTTTCCCCTCAAAAAAAATAAGGCGACGGTCCGTAAACCGTCGCCTTTTGGGCTTAAATTCGTTCGAGACGGACCACGTTTTCAATGTGGGCCGTATGAGGGAACATGTCAACGGGTTGCACGGCCGTGATGCGATATTTTGCCGCAAGCAGCTGCAAGTCGCGCGCCTGAGTCGCCGGATTGCAGCTGACGTAGACAATACGCTGAGGCTCAGCGCGAAGAATCACGTCGACAACATCCTGATGCATTCCGGCGCGCGGCGGGTCAACAATCATTACGTCAGGACGCCCGTGGCGCTCAATGAATTCATCGTTGAGCACATCCTTCATGTCGCCGGCATAGAACAGAGTGTTATTGATTCCATTAATTTCAGAGTTGACCTTAGCATCTTCAATTGCTTCGGGAACATATTCAATACCAATGACTTGACGCGCGCGCCGCGCCACGAAGTTGGCAATAGTCCCCGTGCCCGTATAAAGGTCATAAACCAGTTCGTCGCCCTTCAGGTCAGCCATCTCGCGGGCCACGGTGTAAAGCCTCAGCGCCTGTGCCGAGTTGGTCTGATAAAAAGATTTGGGACCGACGCGGAATTTCAGTCCCTCCATCTCCTCCGTGATAAACGGAAGTCCGCGATGGGTATGCACCTCAAGGTCGCCAAACGTATCGTTGGCCTTGAGATTGATGACGTAGAGCAGCGACGTAATGCGGTCACCAAACCGTTCGGCAATGGCGTCCATCACCATCTTGATGGCCTCCGGATTATCCTCGCCGAAACTCATCAGGGCCATCACTTCTCCCGTTGACGCCGTACGAATCATCAGCGTGCGCAGTAGGCCCTCATTCGCCCGCAGGTCGTAGAAACTCAGGCCGTTATCTTTGCCAAACTGCTTGACGAAATTTCGCAGTTCGTTGCCTATGCCGGAGTCCTGAAGATAACAATAATTTATGTCAAGGACCTTGTCAAATGCTCCGGGAATATGAAATCCAGCGGCGCGGCGGTCAGCAAAAACCTCGCCGCTCTGCATCTGCTCCGGAGTGAGCCAGAGCTTGGCCGAAAAAGTATATTCCATCTTATTGCGATAGTCCCAGATAGCCTCCGAGCCTAACGCCGGAAGCACCTCAGGATGTTCAACCTTGGCTATACGGTCCAGGCAGTCAACCACTTGCTGACGCTTATATTGCAACTGACTCTCATAAGGCAGATGCTGCCAGCGGCAACCTCCACAGAGCCCGAAATGCTCACACCGGGGCTCTTGGCGGAGCTCCGACGGATGCTCCAGACGCTCAATGCGCCCTTCGGCATAGGAGTGTTTTTTGCGCGTCAGGCGCACCGTAGCAACGTCGCCCGGCGCTCCATAGGGTATAAACACAACCATATTGTCAACGCGGGCAATCGCATTGCCCTCCGCTGCAACTGACTCTATCTTAACGCCCTCCAATACGGGCAATTCCTTCTTCTTTCGTCCCATAAACAAAAAATTTTTCTGCAAAGTTAATAAAAATCCACCGAATTCCGATATCCCCGTTCCCCTTTTTACGTATACCCAACCAAATTTTTAAGACCCAAACTTAATCTATGATTAGTTCCACTTTAACCTTTTCAGTCTCATTTCAGTCTCATTTTGACATTTTCGATTTCATTTTAGTCTCATTTCAGCCTTTTTAATCTCATATTAGTCTCAACTGCTTTGAGGTTGAAATAAGATTTGGATGATTCAGAAATATTTCATAAATTTGCACCGAGTTATTACAGAATAATTCATAACATAGTTAACCATAGAGACGTTATGTCCTCTGCTTGTATGTGAAAAGCGTCGGAAACTTATCACACTGCGCAAGCGATGGCAGAACTGTCTCCACGTCATATGGCGTGGAGCTGTTTTATTCCACCACTTCGCAAAAGGTAATCCGACCACCTTCACATAAAGGCGTGGCATAGCAGCCCACGCCTCTTTTATTTCTACAACTGCTCCCAAGGGCTACAAGAGCAACAAAATTAAAACAAGCTTTATGAATTTATCAACTTCTTTTAAAACGTGTGCTTTTCATAAATATGCTGACTTTAAAGGGGAAGCATCACGTAGCGAGTACTGGTGGTTTTGGCTTATTTACGAATTCATAGTCTTTGGACTTCCAATAATATCGTTTATTTTAGATGATTACTCCAACTTCATGTCGTATTCATTATTGTTTATTTGGATAATTGGTACATTCGGGTTAACTTGTCCGTTTATAGCAGTATCTATCAGGAGACTACATGACTCTGGCCTCAGCGGCTGGCACTTCCTTTGGCGAGGAATACCTTATGTTGGATTTATTATCACTACAGTGCTAATGTGTCGAAAATCTGTAAACACAGAAAGTACGATGTAACAAAGGTAAGCCGAGGGGTTGTGTATGTCGGGGGAATTTTGTAAATTTGCGGGTTATGGAATTTAAACTTTCTTCGCAATATAAGCCTACGGGGGATCAACCGCAGGCTATTGAAGCGCTGGCGCAGGGAGTCCTCGAGGGCTCGGATGCGCAAGTGTTATTGGGCGTTACGGGCTCGGGCAAGACGTTTACGATGGCTAATGTCATTGAGCGGGTGCAGCGCCCTACTCTTATCCTCAGCCATAATAAAACCCTTGCGGCACAGCTTTATTCGGAGTTCAAACAGTTTTTCCCGGATAATTCCGTGCAGTATTTCGTAAGTTATTATGATTATTATCAGCCGGAGGCTTATATCCCCGGCATTGACCGCTATATCGAGAAGGACCTGATGATCAATGACGAAATCGAGCGCCTGCGCCTCTCTACGGTGTCGGCTCTGCTTTCGGGGCGTCAGGATGTCATCGTGGTCAGCTCTGTCAGTTGCCTGTTCGGTATGGGCAACCCGACTGACTTTGATGCGAGCGTGATTGAAATCAAGGTGGGCGAACAGATTGGCCGCAACGAGTTTTTGCGCAAGCTCGTTGCGTCGCTTTACTCGCGCAATGAGGCTGACCTTGCCCGGGGTACTTTCCGGGTGCGCGGCGACACGGTTGAAATCCGCCTGGCTTACGAAGAAATCACCTTGCGCATAGTCTTCTGGGGCGATGAAATCGAGTCGATTCAGACCGTCCATCCGCTTGACGGAGTAAGCCTTGGGAGTCATGAGATGTTTAAAATCTATCCGGCAAACCTCTTCGTGACCTCGGCGGAGCGCCAGAATGCCGCCGTCTCGCAGATTGCCCTTGACCTGGGCGAGCGCCTTCAGGACTTCGAGCGCGAAGATAAGCTCCTGGAGGCCCAGCGTCTGCGCGAGCGCGTTACTTACGCCCTTGAGATGATGAAGGAGTTGGGCCACTGTTCAGGAATTGAGAATTACAGCCGATATTTTGACGGTCGCCGCCCGGGCGAGCGTCCGTTCTGCCTGCTTGACTATTTCCCGAAGGAATTCCTGACGATTATTGACGAGAGCCATGTGACCGTCCCTCAGATTCGTGCGATGTATGGCGGCGACGTCTCGCGCAAGGTCAACCTCGTGGACTACGGTTTCCGACTGCCGGCGGCATTGGATAACCGACCGCTGAAATTTGAGGAATTCGAGGCCCTTGTGCCACAAACAATTTATGTCTCGGCTACTCCCGCTGATTACGAATTGCAGCGTGCCGAGGGCGTAGTCGTCGAACAGGTCATCCGCCCTACCGGCCTTCTCGACCCGATTATAGAGGTGCGCCCCTCGCTCAATCAGATTGACGACCTCATGGAAGAAATTGCCCGCCGCACGGAGCTGGGCGAGCGCACCCTCGTGACCACCCTGACCAAGCGCATGGCCGAGGAGCTGAATGACTATCTTGCCAAGTATGACATCAAGACAGCCTATTTGCATAGCGACGTCGACACCATGGAGCGCATCAAGATTCTTGATGACCTCCGTGCCGGGGTCTATGACGTGCTTATCGGAGTGAACCTCCTTCGTGAGGGTCTGGACCTTCCTGAGGTGAGCCTCGTAGCCATCCTTGATGCAGACAAGGAGGGCTTCCTGCGTAGCCATCGCTCGCTGACTCAGACCGTTGGCCGCGCCGCGCGTAACCTCAACGGCCGCGTAATCATGTATGCCGACAAGATGACGGATTCCATGAAGCAGACCATTGAGGAGACCGAGCGTCGCCGCGCCCTGCAGTTGGCCTACAATGAAGGACACGGTATCACACCGCAAGCAATCATCAAGGCCCGCAACCGAATAGTCGGGCTTGACCGCGATGCCATCGAAGAGCTCACTCCCGCCGGAGCCGTCGGCAAAAAGCCTGGACGTACACGCGAAAAGAAAGACGGCAAGCCTACGGTTTCCAAGCCGCTGCCTTACGAGATGGAATACACCCATGAGGTAGACTTAGCGGCAGATCCTGTGGTTCAATACATGAGTGCCGGAGAGATGCGCAAAAATATTGATAAACTAAAGCAACAAATGATGTCTGCCGCCAAGAAAATGGACTTCTTGGAGGCAGCCCGTTTGCGCGACGAGATGCTGAAAATGCAACAACTTTTAGAGCATAAGGAGGCCGCGCAATGATGCCCGGAGCTGACCGCTGGCTCCCAACTTCCGTCAAAGAGATGGAAGCCTTGGGTTGGGATCATGTTGACGTGGTTCTCTTTTCGGGAGACGCCTACGTTGACCATCCCTCGTTCGGGGCCGCCGTAATCGGGCGCACTCTCCAGGCCATGGGGCTCAACGTCGCAATCGTCCCTCAGCCAAACTGGCGTGATGACCTGCGCGACTTCCGCAAGTTTGGCGCGCCGAGACTCTTCTTTGGAATATCCCCCGGCGCCATGGACTCCATGGTCAATCATTACACCGCCGCACGCCGCAAACGCCATGACGACGCTTACACCCCCGGAGGTCGGGCCGGCGCACGCCCTGACTACCCGACTATTGTCTATGCTGAAATCCTGCGACGCCTCTTTCCTGATACTCCAATCGTTGCCGGCGGAATCGAGGCTTCCATGCGCCGCCTGAGCCATTATGACTACTGGCAAGACCGCCTTCGCCCCTCAATCCTGATGGACGCCCCGGTTGACCTCCTGATTTATGGAATGGGCGAAAAAACTATCCGTGAAATTGCGTCGCAACTCCTTGCCGGAGAGAAAATCTCCGCCCTGACTGACATCCCACAGACTTGCATCCGCATTCCCACCAAGGAGATTCCCGCGCCCTCCGAAAATGCGATAATCCTCAATTCCTACGAGCAATGCCTTGCCGACAAGCGCAAGCAAGCCGCCAACTTCAAACACATTGAGCAACAGAGCAATCGCCTCTGCCCTGACACCATCCTCTATCAGCAACACGGTCGTCGCGCCGTAAAGGTCAACCCCATGTATGAGCCGATGACCACGGCCGAAATCGATGCCTCCTTTGACCTCCCTTATACCCGCCTGCCCCACCCCCGCTATCGCGGAAAGACGATTCCCGCCTACGAGATGATTCGCCATTCCGTCTGCATGCACCGCGGATGCTTCGGCGGATGCTCATTCTGCACCATCTCCGCTCATCAGGGCAAGTTCATCGCCTCGCGCTCCCCCGAATCGATTCTGCGCGAAGTGGAAGCCGTCACGAAGATGCCTGACTTCAAAGGCTACATCAGTGACCTCGGAGGCCCGAGCGCCAACATGTATGCCATGGGCGGACGCGACCGCGAAAAATGCCGCAAATGCCTGCGTCCAAGCTGCTTGCACCCTGCGCCATGCCCCAATCTGAACAATGACCATTCTCCCCTGCTGAAAATCTATCAGGCTGTTGACTCCATGCCCGCCGTCAAGAAAGCGTTCGTCGGCTCCGGAGTGAGATACGACCTGGCGATGGCTCCCTCCGGCTCGCCCAAAACCGACGCCGCAAACCGTAAATACTGCGAGCAACTGATTGCCCGCCATGTCTCCGGCCGGCTGAAAGTCGCCCCCGAACATACCGAGACTCACGTGCTTAACCTGATGCGCAAACCTGACTTCAGCTTATTTTACAAATTCAAGGAAATCTTTGACCGCGTAAATCAAAAACACGGCCTACGCCAGCAACTCATCCCCTACTTCATCTCCTCCCATCCCGGATGCCGCGAGGAAGACATGGCCCGCCTTGCCAACATCACACGCAAGCTTGATATGCACCTAGAGCAAGTTCAGGACTTCACTCCGACGCCGATGACCCTCAGCACGGAGATATTCTATACGGGCTATCACCCTTACACACTCCAACGAGTCTACTGCGCCACAAATCCCGCCGCTAAAGACGCCCAACGCCAATACTTCTTCTGGTACAAACCCGTACTCAAATCCCGCAAATAACCAAAATAAAAATTGAGAGAGGAGCGACTGTGCCGGCCGCTCCTCTTTGGCTAGATGTCTTTGCTTTTGATGTTAATATACATCAGGAGAAATAGCAGGATATATATGCCGGAAAGGACAATGTAGAGCCATAGGGTTAATGCCAACAAGGCAACAACAATCTGAAAAATCAAACCGATAAAAAAGAACACGAAAGAGAGAATTCGCAGATTGACACTTAACCGTCCGGAGTTGAACTTCACGGCTAACGAAGGTATAAGAGTAACCAAGAAGGTCAAGGCAGCTCCAAACATTACTACATAGTTTTCACGGCCTAATTTAAAAATCAGAAAGGCGAGCAGAGCCGACATTAATATTGCGATGCCCGACAGAAAGGGATTGACTTTCATAACATCAATTCTGTTGAGGGATTGCCGGCGGAAGCATAGCAACCAGCATAACCAATTCAGGGATTTCACCTATGGGGCGCCACCCGGTCATTCCGGGACGCCAAGCAAGAGTATCCTTATTAACCTTATTAAGGGTCACCATCTCGCCAAACTGAGCGTTGGAAAGAGGCCCGACGGGTTTGGAATCAATTGCGACATAAATGTTCGCCTCGGGCTTAGGCATTGAATCGATTGAGCCGGGAATATACATGTTTTGTATGTTCCGGTTTGTCATGTCAATCATTTGCCGGGCTACGGAGACTCCGAGGCCGAACTCAACAAGCCTATCAACTGAAAAGAAAGAATTGTTATCCATAACTGATCAGAATTAGAGTGCGGGAGGGGTCGGCATTCCTCCGGGCATGGGGGGAGGAGTCGGCATAGAAGCCGGAGCAAAAACTGCGGCGAGTTCCTGAACGTTTCCAGCCATTTCCCATTGAGGCATACCGTTTTTCCAAACGAAAGTTTGCGGTGAGAACTGCCCTTGAGCCGCCATCTGCTGCAATTGAGGCAAATTAAATGGACCGGTTGCCTGACCATTAACGGAGACCATATATTGCACCTGCGGCATAGGTGGCGGAGTGTTCATCGCGCTCTGCATCTGCTGGCCCATATTATTCATCATGCCTGCCATCTGACCGCCCATGGCGCCACCCATCATCATTCCGGTCATCATTCCGGCAGCATTCATGCCGCCACCGGAACCATCACCCATAGAGCCCATCTGGCCCAGATTTTGAGCGCCAGTTTTCAATACGTCGGCCTGCTGATTTAAGGCGTGGGCACCCATGAAGTTCGACTCGGTCTGGAGCTTCTGAGCGCGCTGCATTTCCTCTCGTTGGATTCGCAGCGTTTCCTCCATGTTCTGGGCATTGATTTCCTGAGTCCGATGAAGGTTGTTAATGTTGGCATCGGTTTGGGCATCCATTGTCCGCGCGGTATTGCCGGCAGTCAGATGTCTCAGTTCCTGATAATATTCATTGTCCTTATCAATATCCAAAGCGCTGATATCAAGTCCTTTGACATTAACACCAAAGTCAGACTCCAGACGGGGCTTCAAATATGCAAGAACCGCATCATTTATTTGCATGATTTTCCTCTCCATCTGAACGACGGGAATACCCATGCTCAAGGGCACATCCAAGGTTACAGCCTTAACATACTTGGTCAGTGCATCCTTGATTTGACGGCGGAACTGGTCAAGGTCAAAGTTAATCATTCGATTAAGCTTGATGAATCCACGATAGTCCGTAATATTAAACGTCAAGGTTCCGCGAACGGCCATTGGCACGCCGTGGTCAGGAAGACGCGGGTCAAATACATCAAAGTAAGGAACGGCGAACTTAATCTGATTATTCCCGGCAAGGTTAATGAAATAGATTTCAGCCTGAAATGGTGAACTTCCGCCGAATGCGAGACCAACAATATTACTTAAGACCGGAAAGTTGGCTGTCTTGATAGTGTCGTCATAGGGTCCTTCAATAAAATCCTGCATGCCTCCGTCTTTCTGACGATATACAAAGACGGCCAATTCGCCATCTTTCACTCGCAGACTGCTACCATATCTGATAGAATTCTCCCGGGAAGTTGAGTTAAGTTCCTGCCCTTCCGGACGCCATTTCCAAACGAGGTATTCCTCCTCATCACAGCGAATGACATTCATGATGCCTCCGCTTTTTCCTCGGCTAAATAGTCCCATAATTTAAAAGTAGATTTAAGAAATTATGATAATGTAGTTTCATCATGGAATATTCAACTTTTGATATTCCTCTGCGCAAAGTTAATTAAAAAAATCGGATACGAATTATTTCATTTTATTTCATTTAAGCTGCTGACTTCCAAAACCTTTGGATGGAAAATATTTTTTTGTAACTTTGCAAAAATTTAAATTTCAAATCCAAAATATTAATCACAAATCATCAAAAAAACAATGCAAGAAACATTATTTAAATGTCCCGCATGTGGCGCCATGCGCAGTGCAGTGGATGCAGTTTGTCCTGAGTGCGGCTACGAGTTCCATGATGTCCAGGCCTCACAAACCTTGGAAAAGCTTGCCGATAAACTCGAAAAGTATGATGCAATGATAGCAGCCGAGGACCATCTTAACGATTCATCATCCATAGGGTTCTGGACCGTTATTCTCTGGATCTTCTTCTTCCCTATCATGATGATTATTTTCCTCATCAAGCGTTTCGCCGCAACCACTGCCGAACTCACCGGAGCCAAGAAGCTCAAGGCCGAGGCTATTTTGAACTTTCCCGTTCCTAAATCAAAGAATGATCTGCTTGATTTCTCCATCTTCATGGAAAACCGAATCAAGCCCCTCAATCTTTTTTCAGCGCTGACAAAATCAGGGATGAATACACAAAAATGGAACAAAATCTGGATTGAAAAGGCTCAAAGCGTTGAAAAGAGTGCACAAATCTCCCTCAAGGGCGACTCCGAAAGTCTTAGAGAGGTACGAAAAATTGCTCAAACCATGAGCACTATTTATGACAAAAACGTGAAAATCCAATGGATTACTCTCGGCTCCGCAGCAGCTTTATTCATAGCATTTATGATTATAGCCAATATCTAATACACACGCTTTAATCTAAAGCGAAAAGAGTTCGATGAGATATCGAACTCTTTCTTTGTTGCTCAAATAAAAAGCGAGAGGTGAGCATCTTCGCGATGCACACCCCTCAAACAATGTCAAATTATATTCTTCTTATGCTTTGCCATTTGAGCCGAGCACGTTGACAATCTTGTGCTTGTAGAGCTTTTCCATTTCGTCACGAGCCGGGCCGAGGTATTTGCGGGGGTCGAATTCACCGGGCTTTTCGTTGAAGACCTTGCGAACGGCAGCAGTCATGGCCAGACGGCTGTCAGAGTCGATGTTGATCTTGCAAACGGCGCTCTTGGCAGCCTTGCGGAGTTCTTCTTCGGGGATACCGATAGCATCGGGGAGTTTGCCGCCGTTTTCATTGATGATGTCAACGTATTCCTGGGGAACAGAGCTTGAGCCGTGGAGCACGATGGGGAAACCGGGAAGTTTCTTCATAACGCCGTCGAGCACGTCGAAGGCCAAGGGCGGGGGCACGAGCTTACCTTCAGCATTGCGGGTGCACTGTTCGGGAGTGAATTTGTAAGCTCCGTGGCTGGTGCCGATAGAGATAGCAAGAGAGTCGCAACCGGTGCGGGTAGCGAAGTCAATAACTTCTTCGGGATCAGTGTAGGTGTGGTGGTCGCGGGAACC
>CAMWSN010000046.1 GCA_947176925.1 uncultured Porphyromonadaceae bacterium | reverse complement strand
TAGAGCATTTCATTCGTAACGAAAAGGTCCGGGGTTCGAACCCCCGTTGTGGCTCGCATGAGATTGTAATGAAAAATGCGTATTAGTACCTTCAGGTTCTGATACGTATTTTTTTTATGGTTCGGTGAAACTATTTGCCGGAGGCTGCGTCTAAATGGGTGTATGAATAACAAAGAAGAAACTTTTAACCGGATGATTGCCGAACATTCCGGCATTATCACGAAAATCTGCTTTTTCTACGCCGAGTCGGCCGACGAGGTTGAGGATATGCGTCAGGACACGCTTCTTAACCTATGGCGCGGATGGGAAGGATTCCGCGAGGAGTCAAAGTTGTCAACATGGATTCATCGTGTTTGCCTGAATACTTGCGTAAGTTATGTGCGCCGGGAGCGCAAACATCGCAAGTCAGTTCCGCTTCCCGAGCTGATTGATGATTCCGACGGCGACTGTCAGGCTGAATTATGGATGGAGCTTCGCAGACAAATCAACACCCTCTCCAAACGAGAACGCGCAGTCATGCTTCTTTGGCTTGAGGAATTCAGTTATGATGATATTGCGGAGGTAATGGGCATGAGCCGCAATGGAGTTGCAACCCTGCTGCATCGCATCAAACAGAAACTTATTAATCTTAACTCAAACCCTAAATAATGACAATGGATATAAATGAAATCAAACAGCAGTGGAACACGCTGAAAATCAAAATGACGCCGGCGGAACTAATGAAACGCACCACTTCACTTGAGCATCTCATGCGGAATTATCGCCGGTTTGGAGTCCTTGCGTTGCTATGTATTCCCGGAGGATTCAGTTTTTATCAGCTTATTCAGCGAGGAGCAATACTCGTCTCCCCGGCAGTTGTCATTCTCTTTGTTGCGGCAATGGCGCTGAGCGCATCAGTTGACTTGTATCTTTACAACCAACTGAAGGAGATTGACCTATTGTCAATGTCAGTGACGGAGGTAGCTGACCGGGCGCGCAATTGCCGCCGGATACATCTGTTTTCCCAACTAATTTTGCTCCCGTTGGTGCTCACCTTCGTCATCATAGTTGCCGTGACCTCCACCACTACCTTTCTCCGCTGGGGTCTTCTTTGTGGTGCCTTGGTCGGAATGATAATCGGCTTCGGCAAATGGCTCGAAATCATGCGTACCTACCGCACCCTTACCTGATATAAAACGCAAAGAGCGGCAAGTCATTGGACCGCCGCTCTTTGCGTTTTATAAATCATTTATTGGAATATGTGTTTGAGTTTGGAGAATAGGCGGCGCGAGGTCGCGGGGTCGGGCTTCACGTTTGGATCAGCCTTCATTGCCTCAAACTGGGCCTTTTGTGCATCGGTAAGATTCTCGGGAATATAGACCATCACGTTAATGAGTTCGTCACCCTTGGCGCCACCGTTGGGGTCAGGAAGTCCCTTGCCGCGCAGTCGGAGCACCTTGCCGGGCTGAGTTCCGGCGGGAATATTGAGGCGGGCGCGGCCCGTAATCGTCGGAACTTCTACGGCTCCGCCCAAGGTAGCCGTCGGCAGGTCAAGCATCAGGTTATGGATCACGTCCTTACCGTCACGGATAAGTTCGTGGTCCTTGATTTCGTTGATTACTACCAAGAGATCGCCGTTGATACCTCCGTGGGCCGGTGCGTTACCTTTGCCTTTGACTGTGAGCACCATGCCGTCTTCCACCCCGGCGGGAATATTGAAGGATACGGTATTCTCCTTACGCTGGACGCCCGTTCCGGAACAATGAGAGCAGGGAGTGGTGATAATCTTGCCGTCGCCGTTACATTGGGGGCAGATTGCCTCAGACTGCATCGGACCAAAGATGGAGTTTTGCATCTGGGTGATGACTCCGGAGCCGTGACAGGTCGGGCAGGTCTGGAAAGCGGTGCCGTCCTTGGCGCCGGTGCCGTTACAGTATGAGCACTTATCGTTAGTGGGAATTTTAAGGGTCTTGGTGACTCCGGAGGCAATGTCGGCCAGGGAGAGCTTGACGTTGATGCGGAGGTCCGAGCCTTTACGGACGGGTTTGCGCCCACGTGAAGAGCCGCGACCGGATGCGCGACCGAAGCCGCCGCCCTCAAAGTGACCGCCAAAAATATCACCAAACTGGGAGAAAATATCCTCCATGGTGAATCCGCCGCCAAATCCACCGCCGAATCCGCCGCCTCCGGGGAACCCTTGCGGGCCCATATTATGGCCAAACTGGTCATACTTCTGACGCTTTTCCGGGTCGGAAAGGACGTCATAAGCCTCGGCGGCTTCCTTGAATTTCTCCTCGGCTTCCTTGTCGCCCGGGTTCTTGTCAGGGTGATATTTGAGCGCGGCCTTACGATAGGCCTTTTTTATTTCGTCGGCAGAGGCAGACTTGCTGACTCCGAGGACTTCATAATAGTCTCTTTTGTTTTCAGCCATAACTATTCTGAGTGGGTTGTAGAAATTTTTATTGACCTACAGCCACTTTTGCATGGCGAAGGACTTTATCATTGAGCATGTAACCTTTTTCGAGCGTGTCAATCACCTTGCCTTTCTGTTCGGGTGCGCCGGGAACGAGGGCTACCGCTTCATGGAGTTCATCGTTGAAATCAGCGCCGGTGGAGTCCATAGCTTTCACGCCGTTTTGCTCGAGATATTTAACAAACTTATTATAAATCAGAACCATACCTTCCTTGACTGCTTCAGCGTCGGCGGTATCCTTGATTGCTTCCAATCCGCGCTCAAAGTCATCAACGATGGGAAGGATACCCTTCATTGCCGACTCGGCTCCATTACGGAGAATTTCGCTTTTCTCCTTGAGCGTACGCTTACGGAAATTATCAAACTCAGCCATCAGGAAAAGGTATTCCCGCTTTTCCTTGTCAAGAGCTGCCTGAGTCTCCTCAAGCTGCTTTTTCATGGCTTCAAACTCGTTGAGTTCCTCATCGAGCTGCTGAGCTTCCTCAGGGGTGACAGGTTGAGTTTCCTCGGGGTTAACATCCTGAGGGTTATTTACTTGTCCGTTCTCAAAGTTATTTTGATTCTGATCCATTTTTCTTTTAAGTTTTTTATGTCTTTTCATACGTAGTTAGATATCAAAAAGTGTGCCAATTCATCAGATAAACAAATAAAAGGGCGAAAGCGTTCATTTGCCTACATGGATGAAACAGCCGGACAGAAGCTCTGACAAAATGTCAGAATCCACCTCATCAGGGAACAAACCGAAGACGGCCGACCCGCTTCCGGACATCTGAACATACTCGGCTCCAAGAGAGCGAAAGATCCGTTTTATTTCAGCAATTTCAGGGTGAGACTTGATGACCGACGGCTCGAAATCGTTGCCCACGGAGTCTTGCCATTGACCGACGGGAACTTTGACCCGTTCAATCAAGGCCGGGCGACTGCCTTCATAGGGTCGGACGCCGGAGTAAGCCTCCTTGGTTGACACTCCAAAAGGAGGACGGACAATGACCACACAATACTTTTCCAGCACCCCGGCAAGGTCAGGCGCCGGCGTCAGCACAGTCCCGGTCCCGGAACACAACATCGGACAATCATAGATGAAAAACGGGCAGTCAGAGCCCAATTGCGCAGCCATTTCGGCAAGTTTCTCGCGCGGAAAACCGAGATTATAAAGCTCATTGAGGCCTAAGAGAGTATAGGCGGCATCGGCGGACCCGGCTCCAAGACCTGCTCCGTCAGGTACATTCTTATGGAGCTGGAGCCGCGTCGGAGGAAGGCCACCCGTTTCGGCCTCCATCAAGCGGAAAGCTTTCATCGCCAGGTTTTTCTCCGGCGGACAGTCAATATGAAGTCCGGTGCATACCAATTCAGTATCGGCAGCGGGAGTAAGTTCCAGGACATCCTCCCAGTCCGTATGGACCATCAGGGTCTCAAGCGTGTGGAACCCATTGGGCAAGCGCCCTATAATATCAAGCCCGATGTTGATTTTGGCGTGAGGAAACAAGATCATTTTACGTGGTAATTCAATTTCTTGGTAGTGTTGGATTTTCTTGCGCGGCGATTGGATGAGAATGCAGCCTTGACGAGCGTGCGGAAGGATTTCTTGCGCCTGAGATAGCGGGAAATAGACTCTTTGGCCGGGTCGAAATCAGGCTTGTAGCAACTGTCAGGACTCGCATAGCAGTAAGTAAACTCCTCAATGACCGCCGAGGCACCGGATTGGTCCGTAGCGACCTCATCAAGTTCCGCGAGGGAGGGAACGATAGCCGTAGCACCGCGGCTTTTAAGTCTCTCGGTCAGGCGACCGATCGTTTCGTCATATCGGGATTTTATAGCGTCATGCGAAAAGTCGCTCCACCGGCTCTCGCCGAGCTTTTGGACCGGGCGAATCTGCATGATGTCAGGCCAAACCGTGCGATCAAAAAGGGCGTCAATTCTATCTTCCGCAAGGTCAGCGACGTTGAGGGAATTGACCGTAAAATTTATGCGCAACTTAAAGTCGGGAAACTCATCTTTGACGGCACGGACAATTTTGAGCAGTCCCTCAAGGTTCTCAAACTTGGCGCCGGGCATCAGCTCCTCGTAGATTTCAGGCGTAGAGCCATGCATCGAAAGGGTCAGCTCATCAAGTCCGGCGACAACGAGGGCGCGCAAGCTGACTCTACTCGTGGCAAGGAGTTGACCGTTAGACGTCAGCGAGACGTAAGGCACACCGTAAGACCCGGCTAAAAGAATCAGCTCGGCCAACTTATCCTGACCCCATATCGTAGGCTCGGCGGCACAACCTATCTGAAGCTTTAGAGCGCGGGGGAAAACGGACTCGGCAATGGCCTTGACGCGCTCGGGAGTTATTATCCCATGCATCTCGGCGCGCTTGGCCGGGTCAGAAAAATAACACATCTGGCAGCGCAGATTGCAGTTGAGCACGGGGTCAAGAAAAACCCCGACTACGCGCCATCCGAGCCCGTACATCACGGCCAAGCCGAAGATTTTCATCCCCGGAGGTATGCGGTTGCCACCGGCAAGTTTAAGGAGCGAATAAAGTTTCATTTCAGTTTGGGTTTCAAGGCGTCGGCCGTATAGCCGCCGATTTTGACTATTTCTTCCGGAGTCCCTTCGGCCACTATTTGTCCGCCGGAATCGCCTCCTTCGGGACCAATGTCTATAACATGATCGGCACACTTTATGACGTCCGGATTATGTTCGATGATAACCACGGTATGCCCTGCCTCAATCAAGCGGTTAAACGCATGGAGCAGGGTCGATATGTCATGAAAATGGAGTCCGGTCGTAGGTTCGTCGAAAATAAACATCGTCGGCTTGGGCGACTCCTGGCTAAGATAGTAGGCAAGTTTGACGCGCTGATTCTCGCCGCCCGAAAGGGTCGACGAAGATTGGCCCAACTTGACGTAGCCAAGGCCAACTTCCCTGAGCGGGAGCAGACGATTGACAATGCGCTTTTCAGATGCGGAGGAGCCTTGGCTGAAAAATTCAATAGCGTCATTAACGGTCATGTCCAGGACGTCGGTAATCGTCTTGCCGTTATGGGTAACCTCCAGAACCTCAGGCTTGAACCGCAGGCCGTGACAAGCCTCGCAAGGAATCTGTATATCGGCCATAAACTGCATTTCAATCGTGACCGTGCCCTCACCCTTACACTCCTCACACCGGCCTCCGGGAGCGTTAAAACTGAAAAAGGCCGGGGTGAACCCGAGTTGTTTCGAGGCTTGTTTCGAGGCATAGAGCGCTCGGATTTCATCGTAAGCCTTAAGGTAAGTCGCAGGATTGGAGCGAGTTGAGCGGCCAATGGGGTTCTGATCAACGAAATCCACGGCCTGAATCTGCTTGAGGTCGCCGCGGAGGCCGCCAAAGGCTCCCGGAGCATCAGCCACATCGCCAAGTTGGCGCACCATAGCCCGATAGAGGATGTCACGAACAAGGGTGGACTTTCCGCTGCCGCTGACGCCGGTAACTACGGTCATCACGCCCAAGGGGAACTTGACGTTGATTCCCTTTAGATTGTGTTCGCGGGCGTCACATACCTCAATAAAACCCGAGGGAGCGCGACGCGAAGTGGGCACGGGGATTTCGCGCCGTCCGGTCAGATAATCAGCCGTATAGCTACGCCCGACGGCCTCAGGGAGTTGCTTCGCGGGCCCCTGGAATACAATTTCGCCTCCGTTGGAGCCTGCATCCGGACCTACATCAATAATATAATCGGCTGCCTGCATGATTTCCTCTTCGTGTTCGACGACCACTACCGTATTTCCCAAGTCACGGAGCTTTTCAAGCACCCCGATAAGGCGGGCAGTGTCGCGCGAATGAAGTCCGATACTCGGTTCGTCAAGAATATAGAGAGAACCAACAAGTGATGATCCCAACGAAGTGGCAAGATTGATTCGCTGGCTTTCGCCGCCGCTGAGACTGTTGCTCAGGCGGTCAAGGGTAAGGTAGCCGAGCCCAACTTCATTGAGGAAAGTCAGGCGGTTTTTAATCTCCTTGAGGAGACGCTCGGCAATCTTCGCGTCTGTCTCATTGAGCGTAAGAGAGTCAAACCAACTGATAAGTTCATTGACCGGTTTCTTGACAAGGTCAGCAATCGTCATTCCCCCCACCTTGATATATAATGCCTCCTTGCGAAGACGCGAACCCTGACAGTCAGGGCAGACCGTCTTGCCGCGATAGCGTGAGAACATGACGCGATATTGAATCTTATAAAGATTCTCTTCGACCATGCGAAAGAAATTATCGATAGAAGAAACGTCGCGACGGCGTCCGCGGCGTCCTTCGGGACCATGCCATAGGATATCCTTCTCGGCTTGAGTCAGTTCGGCGTATGGTCTATGAATCGGGAAGCCAGGATTTTCGCGAATAAAATATTTTTTCCATTCGCTCATCTTCTCTCCTTTCCAGCAGACCACGGCATCGTCATAGACCGACTTGCCGGGATTTGGAATCACAAGCGATTCGTCAATTCCCATCACGCGGCCAAAGCCTTCGCAGCGCGGACAGGCACCAACGGGATTGTTGAAATTAAACATCATGTCCGTCGGCTCCATAAACGTAATCCCATCGGCCTCAAATCGGGTTGAGAATTCAAGGCGGCGGGGTTCCGGCTGGTCAAACACGAGGATTGCCATCGCTTCGCGGCCTTCAAAAAGCGCGTTCTCGGCACTTTCGGCGAGACGGCTGACGGTATCAGCCTCGGAATTGACGCTGAGGCGATCAATCAGCAGGTCAGCTGCTTTGAGGTCCGGTTCAGCTTCCGTCGCGATAATCTGCTCGATATCTTCAAACTTGCCGTCACGCACGAGGCGGGTGTAACCTCCTTTAAGAAGGACTTCAAGATGCTGGCGCCCGGTGCGCCCCTCGGGAAGGTTTATCGGAGCTACCACGGCTATGCGGGTTCTCTCAGGGAGTTGGGAGGCCGCGCGGACAATATCCGCGACGGAGTGCTTCTTGACCTCCTCACCGCTGACAGGCGAGAACGTATGGCCTACACGCGCAAACAGCATACGCAGATAGTCATAAATCTCCGTGGAAGTGCCGACGGTGGAGCGCGGATTGCGGGTATTGACCTTCTGCTCTATGGCTATAGCCGGGGGAAGGCCCTTGATGGCCTCTGCCTCCGGCTTGTGCATCTTGCCCATGAACTGACGGGCATAGGCCGACAGGCTTTCCACATAGCGGCGCTGACCCTCAGCGTAGAGAGTATCAAAGGCAAGCGATGACTTTCCGCTGCCACTGAGCCCGGTGATAACAACGAGCTGATTGCGCGGAATTTCTACGTTTACCCCCTTAAGATTGTTGACCTTTACCCCGCGAGCTTCAATGTTTTTCATCACTCGTCAGAGGCTTTATCGGCCGCCTGGCGCGCCTGCTGATCGCGAGCGACTTGGAGCTTGGCTTTGAGCTGCTCGAGACGCTGTCGGGCCGGATTAACAGATGAGAGGGCCTGAGAGAGACGCCACGTATCGGCCATGGCGTGAACCTCCTTGGCTGAAAGAGTCACGGGGGCAGCCTTGGCACCACCAATAAATTCCAAAGTCAGAGGCCGGGAATCCATCTCCACAGCGAAAACCCCGAGAGTATCGGCCTTTCCGGCAGCGAAACGCACGCTTTCACGCGTCAGAAGCGATTCCGAATCGTAGGGAACAGAACCGGTACTGACGGAGACACCGTCGCCGCTGAGTCGAAGGCCCGTATGTTTGGTTGAGCGTCCGGCAAGCGAGGATATTACGTAAAATTCACCCCCGGGGCTGACACGGGCCACTGCCGTGTTCCTTTCACGCCAGTCAGCAGGAAAATCCTTATGAATCATATAAGGTTCAAGTTGATCCTCCGAGCGCGATACGGAATTGAAATACTGAGAGATGGAATCGGCATAAGCCGTGCTAAGCGCAATCAGAGCCTGAAGTTCCACGATTTCCTGAGCGGTTTTGCGTTCCATGATTTTCGGACGCAGTTGAAGCGCGGAACGTCCGGCCTCAACCTCGTGAGGATACGCCGCAGCAAGGGAATCAAGCAATTCGGAGGCGCGGTCAAAGTCGCCGCCATCAAGGGCGGCAGCGGCCTCGGCGACAAGAGTGTCGGCCTTTTCAGAGTCGTTATTTTTTGAGCCGCAGGCTGTCAGAACGACGGCGCAAGCGGCAAACATAAGGGTCAGTGTTTTCATTTGAGGCGAGAGGCGGTTTTCACGCCCTTGATAGTTTTGATTTTCTTGATTAGCGCGTCGAGGGCGCGGGTGGAGTTGACGCCAACGGTCAAAGTGCCGCGGAAAAGGCCATCGAGCGAGTCTATGGAGATGTTTCGCAGTTGGATATCCTTTTCCTTGTTAATAACTGAGGAGATATTGGTCACTATACCTATATCGTCCGTACCGGTCACGGAAAGTGTGGCGGGGAAAGCCGTATCTCCGGCTCCGCTCCAGCGCGTCTGAATGATGCGATAGGGGTAACGCTCGCGGATATTTGCGGCGTTGGGACAGTCGGAACGATGGATTTTGACAACTCCGTCAGAGCTGATGAAGCCGAAGACACTGTCGCCGTAAATCGGATTACAACAGCGGGCCATCTTATAGTTCATCCCCTTGAGTTGGGATGAACCTATGACGAGGACATCACTGGACTTGCCGCCGGAAGTATCGTCGTCCGTCTGAAGAACGAACCCTTCGGCCGAACGACGGTCGTCGGCAGGAGCTTCTTCCGGGGTGGCAAATTCGGTGTATTGTTCAAGCACGCGGTTGGCATCCAACTGTTCTTCGGCAATGGCCGCATAGAAGTCGGTAACGGTCTTGTAGCCCAACTTCTTGATAAATCGCATCAAGGTTGGCTCATCAAGCTCGATTTTACGATTCTTGGCGCGACGGCCCAAGGTTTCACGCCCCAAGTCGGCGCGGCGATTCTGTGCTTCGTTGAGCACCTGGCGAATCTTGGTGCGCGCCTTGGAGGTCACCACGTATTGAAGCCAGTCTCGCGTCGGGGTCTGTTGGGCCGAGGTGTTGATTTCGACCGTGTCGCCGCTTTGAAGGCGATGGTTGATTTTACGGTTCTTGCCGTTGACGCGACCGCCGGCACATTGACAGCCGAGCTTGGTATGGATCGAGAACGCGAAGTCAAGGACAGTCGCCCCCTTGGGAAGACGATGGAGGTCTCCTCGGGGAGTAAAGACGAAGACTTCGTCGGAATACACGTCCATACTCATGTTCTTCATCAGCTCCATAGGGCCGGACTCAGCGGTCTCCAAGATGTCGCGGACATTATTCATCCACGTATCCAGACCTTTTTCGCCCTTGATACCCTTGTATCGCCAGTGGGCGGCAAGACCTTTTTCAGCCACCAAGTCCATTCTGCGGGTTCGGATCTGCACCTCTACCCATCGGCCCTGCGGACCGCTGACAGTCGTGTGAAGGCTCTCGTATCCGTTGCTCTTGGGAATGGAAATCCAGTCCTTCATACGCGCCGGATTCGGCTTATACATGTCAGTCACAATCGAATAGGCGAGCCAGCAGTCAGGCTTCTCGCGCTCCGGAGGAGTGTCAATTATCACGCGGATAGCGAAGAGGTCATAGATATGATCCAGGTCGTTATGCTGTTTCTGGATTTTATTCCAGATAGAACTGATGCTTTTGGTTCGGCCCTTGATGTCAAATTTGAGACCTGCATCTTCTAATTTCTTCTTTACCGGGGCAATGAAGTCGGCAATGTAGGCATCGCGGGCTTCCTTACGCTGGTTGAGGTCATGGGCTATACGGGTATAGACTTCGCGGTTGCTGTATTTGAGACTGAGGTCTTCGAGTTCGCTCTTGATGGCGTAAAGGCCGAGACGATGGGCCAAGGGCGCGTAAAGATAACGGGCCTCGGCGGCAACGGACTTGACGGCTTCTTCGTCAGGATGATGGTTAATCGCGCGCATCAGTTGCAGGCGCTCGGTTATCACCGTGATAATCACTCGGATATCCTGAGCAAAGGTCAGAAGCAGATTGCGGAAATTATCGCTCTCGACGCTGGCCGTCTTCTGATAGAGGGAGTCAACACGATTTAGACCGCCTACGATAGTTTCAACATCCTCGCCCCAATCTTTCTTAATAGTCTCAGCCGTCAGAAAGCCGGACTGAGCTAAAGGAGCCAGCATCAGAGCTACGGAAATAGAGCGGTCCGGACTGACGGCATCAGCCATGAGTTCAACAGTCTGCAGCCGATGGATAAGCGAGTTCAGGCCGAAGCGGTCGCGGCCATAATGACCGCCTGCAACACCTTCGGTAATTACGTGACGAAGGCGTTTGACGTCGTCAACCGTCAAATATTGACCGAGAGCGCCGACCACCCTCCGGTAAAGGGAGGGCATTTGTCGACGCTCGGCAGATGTAAAATATTGTTGTGTATTCGGCAAGTAGAGTCGTTTTTATTTCAGTTTGTCGATATAGTCACGCAGAGCTTGGTTGTCAGGGTCGATTTCAAGCATCTTCTCATACCAGGTCTTGGCACCGGCGGTATCCTTCTGGTTGATGTAATAGCTTGCAGTCTGAGAATAAGCCTCACGATAAACGTCGGCACGCTTGGTACGGTTTTCGGGGTCAGCGTCAAGGAGTTCAAGCACCTTGCCATAAACCGCTACACACTCTTCGGAGGGCTGATTGTCATTCTTTACCAGGACCATACGGGCCTTGTTACGGTAAGGGATGAAATTATCCGGAACGCGTTCAATTACGATATCAATCGTCGAGATCGCCTTATTGATAGCGTCAGCCTTTTCTGCTGAGCCGGGTTCGGAGGTTGCGGCGACGTTCTGATAGCGCGAAGCGAGTTCTACGAGGTCGTTGGTAACATACTGGTCGGCATCGATATACTTCTGATATGCGGCGGCGGCATTGACGAAGGCCTGATGAGCCTCGGCAGCAGCAGCGGCAGCATCGGCATCATCGCCGGCGGCTTTCTGAGCCTTGAGCGCACGGCTTCCGGCTTGCGAGTATGCAGCCGAGAGGTCCTTCAGCAGCTCAACCTTCTCGGGGTTAACCTCGATGGCTTTCTGCCATGCGGCAACTTCGCCTTCATATTCTTCCAGTTCATTGAGGATACCGGCGTATGAGGAGTAGTCATTGGCCGTGAAGCGAACGCCGGGCATGGCGAGGAATTCCTCTGCGGCAACCTTGGCTTCTTCCTTGCGGCCGAGTTTGTCAAGGTCAAGGAAGATGATACGCTTCATCTGTACGGAGTTAGGATTCTTGGCCAAAATCTGCTTGGCAAGGTCATAGCTCTCCTGATACTTTTCGCCGAAATAGAGAAGCACCGCATAGCGTTCTTCATCCTGAACGAAGTGATTGGGATTCTTGATGTATTCAGCATACTGCTGAGCAGCCTTGGTCCACTGGTCATTATCATAGTAACGCTCGGCAAGTTCACGCTGGCCCATCGCTGAGTTGGGTGATTCCTGGAGCAGCTCCTGAAGCTTCTCAATGGCATATTGAGGATTAGCCTTGGCGAAAAGACGAGAGTATTTCACGTATGCTTCGGGAGTAGCCTTATCCCAGTAGATGGCCTGGGTATAGGCAGAGGCGGATTCTCCGATTTTGTCTGAATCAGCACCTTCGGCAATAGCCTCGTCGCGGAGTTTGTCGCCCTGCATTACGTAGTAGTCCGGGCTCTTTTTGTCCTTGGAATAGGCGTCAGACATATACTTTTCATACTCCTTGGAGTAAGCCACGGGGTCAGCCTGATAATAGGTACGGGCAATCGCTACCATAACGGGAGCCTTCTTTTCTGCCTTAAGCGCAGCCTTAAATTGCTCGGACGCACCCTTGGCGTCACCATTCTTCAAGAGCACGGCACCTAAACCTACATAGTTAAGTCCGGCTTTAGGATCAATGGCAAGGCCTTTGTTAAACTTCTCTTCAGCAGCCTTGACGTTACCGTTCTGAAGGTCGATGGCTCCTAAATAGTAAAGAGCTTCGGCTTGATTGGTCTCGGGTGAATCAATCGTGCGCTGAAGAATTTCCTGTGCATTCTCGAACTGTCCGATCTTGTAGTATTCTACACCGTCCTTGTAGCCTTGAGTCTGGGCGGATGCACTGAGCGCAAAACCCGCCGCCAGAGTCAACATTAGTTGCTTAATATTCATTGACTTTTTTCTGTTTATATGGTTTTTTCTTAGTTTCTTATTTAGATAGTTAACGCAGCCGGAGGTTTAATTATTATTCACCGCTGACTGTAACATTAACCATTCGGGGCTGGACCGTAGCCGGGAGAACTCCGGTCATCTGGATAACCTTCTGACCCTGCATGCCGGTCACGAATGCATAAAATGCATTATTAAACGAACCGCCTACGGTCGTCGTAATCATATATATTGACCGGAACAGCGGATAGCGACCGTCAAATATATAGGCTTGGTAAGGTTTATAAGCATCAATCGACTCATCGCCGCTGACTGCTAAAACCTTGATCTTGTCGGAGAAAGCAAGCGAGGTGGTATCATTCGAAGTGGAACGTTCACGCATCTCCTCACGCGAAATCACAGAGCCGTTCATATCGGTCGTAATCCAGCTGACGCCGATGACTCCCAAAGCATTAGGTCTGCGGCTGACCGCTTCGAAAACCTCACGGCTGGAATTTTCGGCGTATGCCTTGGCCTTGATCGGCTCCCCGCCATTGATGCTGTCACGCATAAACTGAACAAGGCTTGAGCCGTTCTGGTCAAACACCAAGCGGATGGAATCAAGCTTCGTAGGCCACATGTCATGCCATGACATCACCTTACCGGATAGAATATCGCGCAATTCCTGCATGGAAATAACGTCCTGTGGATTATCCTTATTGACTATCAGCGCAACGGCATCAACCGCGATGCGCTGCTCGCGGGGATTCCTCTTATGATTCTTCAACCGAATCTTCTCGCTGTCCGTCAGCCTTCGGGCCGCCACGATGGTCTTCACCCCGGTACTCTCATCCATCAGCGAATCAAAACACTGCTGCTGAGGCAAATAATAGGGCACCACGTAGGCCTGACGCTTCTTATTGGAGTAGCTATACTCAAAAACGTCAATTTCCTGGTCCATGATGTTCTCAAACGAAGCATCACAGGCCAACTTCATCCGCTCGATCTTGGGACCGACAGACTCCCCCCCTTGCTTGCCGCAGCCCGCAAGGGCGAGAGTCCCGAGTGCCAGGATGGCTAAACCTTTTAATTTCATTCGTCTCTGTTTCGTAATTTGTCAATTCATTCCCTTGACCTGACGATAACCACGCCAAATTCCGTAGGCTACAAACAAGGTGCCTGCCACCCAACGGAGCCACTGCCAGTTAGCATCCCAGCCAAAGAAATTAATAAAACATAATACACCCATGCCAACATAGATTAACACCATAAAAATGCCAAACACGTTGCGCATCACCTGGCCCGGACCCGGGCGGTTGTTAGGATCATAAGTTCCCATAATTATACTCCTTTCGTCTTTTGGTTATTTTTATGTTAAAACGCCGGCAAAGGCCATATTGTTCTTTGCTCGGGCAAAGTTACTGAAAATTTCCGAAGATTCATTCAATTTTCTTAACAATTTTACTTTTTTTGCGCTTTTTCTCAAAAATTTCATTAAATTTGCTCCCATTATGAAAATTACCAGGCTATCTTCCAAAGAATATTTTCAGACATTCCCCGCGCCACAACACGCCTTTAACTCCGCCCGGTTCCTTGGGCTCAACTCTCGGAAAGTCAGCGAAGTAATTTACCTTTGCATCGCTGACTCAAAACCCAGGCTCGGGCTCTCGATAGGCCAACTTGACGACGGCTCCCTCTTGGCTCCGTTCTCCGCCCCATTCTCCGGATTTGATTTCAACCGCCGCCAATCTGCCGAGACGATGCTCGAGGCCGCCCAAGCCCTCCGGGCCGAAGTCCCCGGACTGAAGCTAACCCTCCCACCGGCAATCTACGCTCCCGACATGAACTCACGCACTCTATTGGCCCTAATTGCCGCCGGCGCCAAAATTGATTATTCAGACTGGAACTTCCACATACCCCTATCCCCTCGCCCCAACGACTATCTGGAAACCCTTTCGTCAGACTCCAGAAAAAAACTCAAAAAAGCCCTGCGCTCCCCTTTCCATACCCTTAAAATCAACAATGACCCCCAACGTGCCTACCGGATCATCCAAGCAAACAGACAGCAACACGGCTACCCCCTACGCATGACCCTTGACGACGTCATCGCAACAACTGGAGGCCCAACCCCGGTTATCGAAGCCGACTTCTTTGTCCTGACCGACGGATCCACCGACGTTGCCGCTGCCATGGTTTACAACGTCTGCCCCGGTATCAGGCAAGTTGTCTACTGGGGTGATGACTCCTCTGTCCAGAACCTCTGCCCCACCCCCGTCAATCTCCTGGCCCTTAATTTGGTCAACCACTATGGGAACCTTGGTGACTCTACCCTCGACATCGGCCCCTCATCGTCCGGCGGCATCCTATCTCCCGGCCTTTGCAAATTCAAGGACTCCATAGGCTGCCAAATCACGCCCAAACACACCATTACACTATAAAATATTAACGGGCGCCGCAATCCTCGTCAGGAGCGACACCCGTCAACGCCGGTTCAAATCCGATGATTACTTGCTGGCAATCTCGTCTGAAACGGTAAGGCACTTACGACCTTTGGCACGACGGCGAGCCAAAACCTTGCGGCCATCGGCGGTTGACATTCTTTCACGGAAGCCGTGCTTATTCACGCGCTTGCGGTTAGAGGGTTGAAAAGTTCTTTTCATTGTTACTTTTGATTTATTTTTACGTAAAAATTATTCTATTTTACCTGTTTTCGGACTGCAAAGTTACATAAAATTTCCCAAACTAAAAAAAAATCGCGCAAAAAATTGCACAAAACAAAAAATATCCCTAACTTTGCACTCGTAAAAAACCGGTCCTATAGCTCAGTTGGTTAGAGCAACAGACTCATAATCTGTGGGTCCTAGG
>CAMWSN010000045.1 GCA_947176925.1 uncultured Porphyromonadaceae bacterium | reverse complement strand
GCATCGAACCCCACAAAGGCCTATGGGCTCTCCCCGGCGGATTCCTTAACCCCGACGAGACCGCCGAGGAAGGTGCCGCACGCGAACTCATGGAGGAAACCGGATTCAAGGCCTCCTACCTGGAGCAACTGAAGGCCTACTCGAATCCTCGCCGTGACCCCCGCGAACGAATTATCACCATCGCCTTTATCGCCTTAGTGAAAATCGGTGAAGTCCGTGGAGGCGACGATGCCGCCGAAGCCAAATGGTTTGCCATCGACCGGATTCCGCAATTAGCCTTTGACCATGACCTGATTCTCAGGGACGCCCTGACCCGCTTGCGTGAAAAAATCCACTTCCATCCTATCGGCCATGACCTCCTGCCCGAGCAATTCTCGATGAAAGAGCTCCAGACTCTCTATGAATCAATCCTCAACGTCAACTTTGACCGCCGCAACTTCGCGAAAAAGATGCTCCATATCGGCCTGCTGACGCCTGTTAATGAGCCCAAGTCGCGTCCTCAACTCTTTGAATTCAACATCAAAACCTACGCCGAACTGAAAAAGCGCGGCTTCAGATTAGAGTTTTAGCAACTGACGGCTGACCTACGTACCAGACCACGTCGCCAAGAGCAAAGCGCTGAGTGGGTGTCAGTTCCACAAAATCGCGTCCGCGCTGGATGGCTACGACCAACAGATGATGCTTCCCTCGCAGATTGGCCGACGAAAGCGTCTTGCCCAACAGCGGCGAATTCTCACTGAGCTGCATACTCTTGAACCCTACGTCCTCGCCGGAGCCGGAGTCATTTGATTCTTCGGTTCCGGCTTCTATCAGGGGCATAACCTTGATGATGCTTTCTTCAGTGCCGATAATGCCGACTACATCACCCGGAAACAGACGCTCATCCGGACCCGGAACGGGAATCACCCGTCCGCCTCGCATAATCGAGGCGACATTGACGCCATAAGTGCTACCTACGTTACTGATACACAGGCGGTCACCTATGAACGGGCAATCATACCCCACGGTGCCAAACGCCATGTGCATATCACTAACGAGATTATTATTCGCCCCGGTGCGACGTAACTCACGCTCGTTTAAGTTATTAAGGAATTTATTCTCAATATGGATGAGTCGATGGCGAAGGCTGCGCGATGCAAATATCACCCAGAGGATGAATCCCGTAATGCCAAACAATACGCCGAATCCGAGACCGAAGTGAAGGCCGATGACGTAAATCACGAAGCCCATACAAATCAGCAGGCGAAACACCGTCATACAAAGAAGCGGAGCATCAAACCGCGCATTGGCCTCAATCAGCCGCGCACGCTCAAACTTTTTCGACGTCGGAGCCGACAAGCCCAAAAGGAACGGAGACATCACCGCAAGAGTCACGACGCAACACACCAAACGTCCCCAGAATCCGGGAAGGAGGTCACAGATTATAGGATGAACATACATCCGGAAAATCAGCGCAATAGCGACTAAAACGACACTATAAAGCACCACTCTCCACGCATAGCGCTTCAAGACCGAAGTCCAAAGAGCGCGCACCTCCGACGTATTTGACGCCGACTCCGAATAGCGGTCGACGAGCCAACGCAAACGCCGCGGCAAATGACGCTCCACGATCCGATAAACCGGATCGGCACACTTGATAAAAATTGGGGTTGTAAAAGTCGTTATCACCGAGACGGCAACCACTATGGGATAAATCGTCGGATCCAAAACGCCGAGCGACATACCCAACGAGGCGATAATGAACGAAAATTCGCCAATCTGAGTTAACGTGAAGCCGCTCTGAATCGCCACTTCCAGGGTCTGGCCCGAAAGCAACATGCCTGCAGTGCCAAACAATATCATTCCGACAACCACAGCCGCCGACAGCAACAGAATAGGCTGCCAATACTCCATGATTACCTGCGGGTTAACCATCATGCCAACGGAGATAAAGAACACCGCCCCAAACAGATTCTTTACCGGAGCTACGACATGTTCAATTCTCTCGGCATAATTCGTACCGGCCAAAATCGAACCCATCACGAACGCTCCTAATGCTAATGAGAAACCACACTCGACCGCACATACCGCCATACCCAGACACAGCGCCATCGAAAGAACCAAGAGAGTCTCCTCATTCAGGAACTTACGGACCCCGTTGAGAAACGACGGCAACAGATAAGTGCCGACCAAGAACCAAATAATCAGGAAGAAACAAAGCTTGGCAACGGCATAAACCATCTCTCCACCCTCAACGTTACCCACGGCCACTGACGACAGTATTACCATCATCAGCACCGCAAACAAATCCTCAACAATCAGGACGCCAAACACCTGCGACGCAAACCTTTTATGCCTCAGACCCAAGTCCGTCAACGCCTTGAGGATAATGGTGGTTGATGACATGGAAATCATTCCCCCCAAAAAGATTGAGTTGATATGGGAAAAGCCCAAAAGGTGACCTATGGAAAAACCCGTCATCATCATGCCTATGATACACACTAAGCACGTAACTATGGCCGAACTCCCGCAACTAAGCAATTTCTTGAAACTGAATTCCAAACCCAAGGAGAAGAGCAACACGACTATACCAATCTCGGCCCAGAAATCGATATTATCCGCATGAGCCAGCGATGGAAGCGGTTCAAAATTTGGCGACGCCAAAAATCCGGCTACGATATAGCCTAACACTACCGGCTGCTTGATCCACTTGAACAGCAGCGAAACTATTGCACCAAGGACCAGGATATAAGCCAGGTCCATAATCAGGGATTCAATCATGAAAGTTGATTGCTAAGGGTTATAGATTCAGTTGGGCCGAGGGAAGAGAGGTCCTCAAACAGAGTCATATAATCAGTCGTCTCTTTCAATAGCACGACGAGGTTCATGCGCGTAATCCGCGCTGAATAGTCATAGTCAACATAAGTCTTCACTAACGTGACCCCATGTCGCTTCAAAACATTGTCATAAGCCGACATATCCGTGCATATATCCCCGATTTTCAATCGGATAATGCGCGATTCGGACCCCATATCATGCTTGTGTTCAATGCTTTCAAGTTTCACTAAAATAAAGAGTATAAGCAAAGTGGCAAATATCGACACAACATACATCCCCACTCCGACGGCCAACCCGATAATGGAAGCCATCCAGACTCCGGCAGCGGTGGTCAATCCGCGGACTGACCCCTTCATCTGAATGATAGCTCCCGCACCAAGAAAGCCGACGCCCGTGATTACCTGCGCGGCTATGCGCCCGGGGTCGCCGTTTTTCAGCCCTACGTATTCTTGACAGACGTAGATGCTGACGAGCATTGCCAAGGTCGAACCCAAGGCGATGAGCGAAAACGTGCGCAAGCCCGCCGGCTGGCCCTTGCGCTTGCGCTCAAACCCGATACAAGCGCCCAGGACCATGCTCAGACAAAGCTTGAACAGCGCCTGAGGCAACGATACCTCAGGCGCGGTCAACTGCTGATATATTGCTTCTAACAGTGTCACTTCTTCATTTCAAAATTGCGTGACGCAAGGCGATAATTATCGGCAAAGAGTTCTACGCGGTAGCTGCCGGGATTGAGTGTGGCGTTCACATCCCAATAGATCTTCACTCCGGAAATTTCCTGACCTTCATATTCTACGGTCTTCTGGGCCGACGCCTCAAGATTGGCACCCTCAAAAGTGAAGTGAATACCATTTCCGGCCAAGAGATTTCCCTCCGGCGACGTAATGCGCAGATATATTGTCTTTTTACCTACGGGAGTCGAATTATTCTGAGGAATAGTGAACGTCACCATCAGCTGCTTGGCCTTGGTTATATTCTTTTCATTCTTTCCCTTGCCGTTGAGCGCCGCAAGGCTGACGGAGCTGACGTTAAGCTTCTCGGCAAGTACCATCCGCTCCGAAAGTTCTTTATTTTCCTTTGCGGTGGTCTGTACCTGCGACGATAGCTGAGTGTTCTCCTGTTCCAGGGTCTCGTTTTTCTGTCGAAGCTCCTGATTTTCCTGGTTCAACTCATTGATTTGCTCGACATAGTGACGCATAATCTGCTTCAACGTCTCTATCTCTTTCTGCAATTGGGCTATACGTTCTGATGAAAGCTTCTCCCGCTGCTTGAGTTCCTGACGAAGTTGTTCGACCTTATTCTTCGCCTCCTCATATTCGGCGCGGATAGAATCGTTATTGAACATTATCACCTGGCCCTCATGCTGAGTGAAACTGGCCGACAGTTCGTCATACTCATTGGTCAACTGCAACTGCTCATTCATCAGCTGCAGCTCCGCTATCTGCTGAGTTGCCTCCTCCGTTGCCCGGTTTTGACGCACAAGCATCCAAACCAGACAACCGAGTACGACGCCCACAACGAGGCAGGCTACCGATATGATTTTCTTATTCATTTAACAATAGGACATGCGGCACACTTGGCCTGAATTTCCGTAAAGAAGTCGTTGCCCTTGTCGTCTACAAGGATAAAGGCGGGGAAGTCCTCAACCTCGATTTTCCAGATAGCTTCCATACCCAATTCGGGATATTCCAAAAGTTCAACCTTCTTGATTGAGTTTGCAGCAAGGATTGCTGCCGGACCGCCAATTGAGCCTAAATAGAAGCCGCCATGCTTCTGACATGCGTCCGTTACCTGCTTCGAACGGTTACCCTTGGCTATCATGATCATCGAACCGCCGGCTTCCTGGAACTGGTCTACGTATGAGTCCATGCGTCCTGCCGTAGTCGGACCGAATGAGCCGCTGGCCATTCCCTTCGGAGTCTTGGCCGGACCGGCATAATATATCGGATGGTTCTTGAGATATTCAGGCATCGGTTCGCCCTTGTCAAGGCGTTCCTTAATCTTGGCGTGAGCTATGTCGCGGCCCACGATGATTGTGCCATTCAGGCTCAGGCGTGTGCTCACGGGATACTTGCTCAGTTCCTTCAATACGTCAGCCATCGGTTGATTCAGGTCAATCTTGACCACGGCACCCTCGCCCGCATTGCGCAGTTCTTCCGGAATCAGTTCGCCGGGATTGGAGTCTAACTTTTCAATCCAAAGACCCTCGCGGTTTATTTTCGCCTTGATATTGCGGTCGGCCGAACAGCTTACTCCCATACCGATGGGGCAAGATGCGCCGTGGCGCGGAAGGCGAATCACCCGGATGTCATGAGCGAAGTATTTACCTCCGAACTGGGCGCCCAAGCCTAACTGCTCGGCTGCTTTCTTCAGTTCGGCTTCAAGCTCAATGTCGCGGAAAGCGTGACCGAGTTCATTGCCGTGAGTGGGAAGATTGTCAAGATACTTAACTGAAGCCTTCTTGACAACTTCAAGATTCTTTTCGGCCGAAGTACCGCCAATGACGAAAGCGATATGATACGGAGGACATGCCGCCGTTCCCAAGGTCTTCATCTTTTCTACGAGGAAAGGAACCAACTTCTGAGGAGTAATGATTGCCTTGGTTTCCTGATAAAGATAAGTCTTGTTGGCTGAGCCGCCGCCCTTGGCCACGAAAAGGAACTCATATTCGGAACCCTCGCCGGCATGAATATCAATCTGCGCGGGAAGATTGCACCCCGTATTCACTTCCTCATACATCGTCAGCGGAGCGTTCTGGCTGTAACGCAGGTTATCCTCGGTGTAAGTCTTATAAATACCATGGGCAATTTTCTCCTCGTCACAGCATCCGGTCCATACATGCTGCCCCTTATGAGCATGACAGATGGCCGTGCCGGTGTCCTGACAGAACGGCAACTGACCCTTGGCGGCGATTTCCGCATTGCGAAGCATCGTCAGGGCTACAAACTTATCATTCTCGCTTGCCTCCGGATCATGAAGAATCTTGGCAACCATCTCGTTATGTTCGCGGCGAAGCATGAAGGCATTGTCGTGAGTGGCCTGGCGGGTAAGCACTGTCAGTGCTTCCGGGTCTACAACAAGGATTTCATGGCCGTTCCAGTTCTCAACCTTGACGTAGTCAGAGGTCAGATGATAATACTCGGTAGTGTCGGGGCCGAGGGGAAACATCGGCTGATATTTAAACGGTTTCGTCATAATGAATGAATGTTAAAAATCTTTCCGCAAATTTAGCAAAAATTCCGCAATTCCGCAAATTATTCCCTCCCGAATCTCCAAAAAAAACTTACTCGGGCTCCTCCTCCGAAACTTCCGTGAAGGTCCAGGGTGACTGTCGGCGCGACACGTCATAATTGCTGATCACCGGACCATGGTTACCGTCTTCGTAATCCGCCCCGCTTTTGATCGTCGGCGCCCCGAATTCGGTGCGGCCATTGAGAATCGGCAGAATGAGCTGCGAAACGTTATCCCCGTTCTTTTTCTGAGGCGGCCGCTGAAGAGTCACTATCAGCTCCTTCTTGGCGCGGGTAAAAGCCACGTAGAGCGCATTGAGCTCGTCAAGACGCGATTCGTTATACAAACTTTCAAGCTGAGGTGCAAACTTAGTCGCCCTCAATGCGCCGACTGACTTGATAGGGAAAAACTCCGGGGTCTCGCAATCCAGTTCAAGCGACTTGAAAGCTTCCGATGCCTCATACCAGCGGAAATCTTTCTCGGAAACAAATGTTTCAGGCATTATCGGGATATGCACGCACGGAAACTCCAAGCCCTTTGATTTATGTATGGTCAGGACCCGGATAGCATCGACGTTGCCGGATAAACCTATGGCAGCCTTGACTCCGGTCTCCTCCCAATATTCAATAAAATCAAACAAATTCGGATTCAGAGAGCGACTGAAATCCAAAGCCATATCCTGAAAAGCACAAAGATAAATCGCGTCACGCCGGCGTAAATCGTCAGGGAGCCGGGTAATCATCTCCTCAATCATCTCAAAGATAGAGAGGCCCTGCGTATCGACGTCGTCCATCGGACGAGGGACAATCTCGCCCGTCCGAAGCTCATTCATCGCCTGCTCCAAGGCCTCGTTGGCCGTCAGTCCTTCTTCGGCAAGCTGGTGAAGTCGCTCGTCGAAGCGCTCCATCGCGGTCTCCGGAGTGCTGTAAATCGTATATTCTTTTTCCTCAAGAGGGTTTATTCGGCGTTTCAGTGAGCTGACAATATGTTGTACAGCCGTCGAACTGCTTATCAGCAATGCCTCGTCCGAAAGGATATTAACGCCTTCTAGTGCTCCGCCGTCGGCCGTCCGGGCCAAAAGATGATTGATAACCTTCTTAGCCTCGTTATTGGTTCGGGTCAATACGGCAATATCCCCGGGCCTATACCCTCCCCTCATCGGGTCAAGTTGACGAACCATCTCGTCTATCATCCGGTTCAAGCCGTCCGGCTCTCCTTCCGGCGGGCAATCAATCATGACATATCCTCTCTCATCGGTTCTCTTTGCCTCCTGCCTTACGGTTAAGTAGACGGATTGAAAACCGAGCGAGTCACTGAGCCGGGCAAAAAGCTCATTATTGAAATCCACAACCACGTGTGAACTCCGGAAATTGGTATTATGCGGCTGATCCTCAATGTGATGACCGATTGACTTATCCGTCTTCAAATCTGTATCCAACAGCTTCGGGTCGGAATTACGGAAGCGATAGATACACTGCTTGACGTCGCCGATAATCAAATTGTCATTTCCCTCGCCGAGACTTTCAAGCAACAGGGGTTTGAGATTATCCCATTGAAGGCGCGAAGTATCCTGAAACTCATCGATTAAGTAGTGGCGATAACGGCGACCGATACGCTCATAGATAAAAGGCATTTCCGATTCTCCGATAATCAGTTTCAGCAAGGTGTTCGTGTCGCTCAAAAGTATAGTATTATTCTCAATTTTCAGATGTTCGGCAAATTTTAATATCGTACTGAACAATCCGTAATTGTGAATATTCACGAAGATTTTCAGCGCCGTGTAGAATCGCTGGATTTTATCTATAAGCCGGATTATCAGCTCCTCATCTGCTTCAAATCCCGGCTTGACCATTGAAACGGCAATCTCCGGCGATGCGCAAATATCCACATAATCGCCCTCCAAAGGCCATATCTCCACCTGAAGCGAGGCTATCAGCTTGTAAGTCTTTCGGTTCGGATACTTGATATGCTCGAGGTCAATCTGATGCCCTATGGCAAGTATCTCTGTCCCTAAACGGTCCATGGACTTTTTCAGCTCATTATGGAGCGCCGTGATTTTCTGAGGATCATTGGCGAATCTCAATATATCAGACATCTTCAACTTAAAAGTTTCGTTGGTCAGATTTCTGACAAAGTCTGCCAAGTCCTTGCGGCTGGTATTATTCGGATTAAAGAGGTCAAAACTCTCCGAATTATCTCTCAATCGCGACATATAGGCCGAAATCCAGGAGCGGATTTGGCGCGAACTCTTATCTTTTGTCGTGCCTAATGCCGCCTCAAGGGTGCTGTTGATGGCTTCTTCATTGATAACCTTATCGTCAAGTTCCAGGTCATAATTGCCAGAAAGGTCCGCCTCGTAGGCAAACGACCGGAGTACCGTCTGGAAAAACGCATCGATCGTGCTAACATGAAAGTTACCGTAGTCAAACAGTATATCGCTCAATGCCGCGCCGGCTGCCGAGGCAAGCATCCGGGGGGCTACGCCGAAGTCCTTCAGTAGGCGCTCGCGGTAATTACTATCCGCGCCTTCGTCGGCAAGCGCACTGAGTTCCTTGATAATACGCTGCTTCATCTCCTCCGTCGCCTTATTTGTAAAGGTCACGGCAAGAATCTCCCGATGGCGGTTTCGGGCATGGGGATAAAACAACCGGTAGCGGCCCGTATCGGGATCCGCCTCTCCTAAGGCCATACGGATGTAATTCAGGGCGAGTTGATAGGTCTTGCCTGAGCCCGCCGAAGCCTTTTGGACTATTAAATGATTAGCCATTAACCCTATAGCCTAACTTGCGGAGCAGCGGAACGAGTTGCTCGCGCCGATTGCCTTGAATCAGGATCTCGCCGCCGCGCGCCGAGCCGCCGGTGCCAAGTTTGGATTTTAGCCGGGAGGCCAGGGCGGCTACTTCTTCGTGGCTTTCGGTAAATCCGCTGATGATGGTTGCTTCCTTGCCTCCGCGGCCCTTGCGCTCATAGCTGATCACGAGCCGACCCTTGGTCGGGGCCTTTTCTGCAGTTGCTTCGGCCTTGACTTCTTCTCCTTCAGGGAGATTACCGGAATTTAACAGCGCACCAAGCGCACCCTGCCAGTCATTTTTCATTGCTCCTCCGTTACGTGTTCGTGCATCGCGTCATCTCCTTCTTCGTCAACAGGATAGACCACTCCGGCCTCTCGCGCATCAACCGGAACCAAAAGTTGCTTCAACAGGGAGATTTCGCGAAAATCATCCGTGGTCAATTCACTGACATACGCTTCCGTTGCTTCGGCGTTGCTCTTAATTGCCTGTTGATAGCAGCGCAGGGCAAACGCGGAATATTCATCGGCTCGCTCCGTGTGATCGCCTAAACGGACCATCGCCACTGCCAACTGACACAGGCGCTCGACTCTCATGGAGTCCAGTCCCGGGTTGCGGCTCGTCATCAGCTCTTCGGCCAACTTCTGCGCGCCGTCATAATCGCCCGCATTGACCGCCATGGTTATGTCTTCTGCTGTTTGGTCCGGCGTGACCGAGGGCTTGCAGGCCCATGCCAACGTTGCCACTCCGGCCAAAAATAAAATTATAAGCTTATAGTTAATCATAGCGCAAAGTTAAGCAAAAATAATGCAAAAAGCAAAAATCCTAATCCAAAAGTGTAACATTTCCCCGGTTCACTCCGTCTATAAGATATGAACGCAAAAAACTTCAACGAGCTGATGATCCGCGCCGGACGCCAAATGATGATAGCGGCCCTGAGGGTGACCGAATCGGAGGCCGACGCTGCCGATGCCGTCCAGGAGGCGATGATTCGCCTCTGGCAGAAAAGCGCCGACCTTGCCAAGGCCGAAAACCCGGTGGCTTATGCGGCGACTGCAGCTCGCCGATGTGCGCTCGATATTGTCCGCTCGCGCCATGCCGCCGAACCGATTGATGACGTCCGCTGGCTTTCTGACCGCCGCGACCCGATTGAGGAGCGTGACTCCCTGAAGTTAGCTCTCAAGCTCATTGAGGCCCTACCCTCTCCGGCCCGCGAAGTGATGACCCTGCGCCATCTTGAAGGTCTTGAAATCAGTGAAATACAAGAAAAGTTAAACCTCTCAGCCGCCAACGTCCGCGTAATCCTCAGCCGCGGACGCTCGGCCCTGAGAAAGCATTTTGAGATATGATTGACGAACTGCTCACCAAATTCTACAACGGCGAGACATCGCCCGCCGAGGAGCGTCAACTCCTCCGCCTGCTTGAAGAGAACCAGAGCGCCGAACATCAGGCCGACATCCGCCTGCTCCGCACCCTCTGCGCCGAAATGCCTGACTTCCAGGCAATGGCTGCGAAAGCGTCGGCGCCACGTCGCGTCAACTGGCTTCGCCGACTGAGTGTGGCAGCTGCGGTGGCTATCCTCTTTGCCGCCGCCGGGACATTCTTCTTCCGCCCCGTTCCGCAACCGGCTCCCGTTGCCGAGGAAATCACCATTGACCAGGCCCGAGAAACGACCATCATGGCCCTCACCGCCTATAATGATGCCATTACCCGCAGCCTTGACAAACTGAATAACCTCTAAACAAAAAGATATGAAAAAATTTATCCTCACCCTCTTGCTCGCACTGGTCTCAACCGTCGGAGCCATGGCCCAGACCAAGTTTTACGAGTCATGTCGTAACAACCCTGAATTTGAAACCGTCTATATCGGCAAAGCAATGTTACGCATGGTCAATTCCTCTAAACTCCACGTCCAAGGAATGAATCTAAACACCGTAGTGGATAAGCTTGAGAGCATCCAGGTCATCACTACCGAGAAGAAGAAACCGGCAAAACAACTTAAAGAGGCGGCTTACACAGAGTTCTCTCCGGCCACTCAGTATGAAATCATGATGGAAGCAAACGATAATGACGACACCACTACAATATTCTATAAGAAGCTAAAAAACAACTCCAACGAATATGTCCTGATCAATTCATCGAATGACTTCCATGAAACCACGGTCATTATCCTTACCGGATCAATCACCCCTGAAGACCTTAAAAACCTGAAAAGATTATGAAGAAACTGATTTTCACCCTGTTGATTCTCTTCTCCTCTCTCGTGGCTTCGGCTGCTGCCTTTGACTCCGTATTCTCCAAATTCAAGAAGATTGATGGCGCCGAATATGTCAAAGTCCCCGGCCTGCTGGTCCGTCTCAGTGCCTCAAAATTCACTCAGGTTGACTCGCTGCCGATGGATATCAAAATCACCGGAATCCGGGTCCTTGAAGTCCCAAAATCCGCTGGTTCCAAATTTGATAAAGCCATTGAGGACGCCGGAAAAAATTGCGAACTGATGCTTGAGACCACCGACAACGGTGAAAAAGCCATAATCTGGGTCGAACCGAAAGGAAATAAGTCTTATAATAAAATGATTATCTACTCGGCCGATGACCGCTCCTTAGTGGAGCTCTCCGGAAAGTTCTGCCCGAAGTAATTGCTCCCGGCAAGTAGAATCGCCCCTGTCGCGGCCATGTGAATGGCTTCGGCGGGGGTTTCTGCTATCGGACCCTCGAGCCCAACCGCCGCTGCCTTGCGCTGTAATTCCTCCGCAGGGAGCGCCCGGGGAGTGGCCGGCGCAGTGAAAATATAGTGCCCCTCAACCGGCAGCATCCGCAAAATCGCGTCAACATCCTTATCCGCTGCAAAACCGATCACAGCCGTCAAGTCAGGAGTCTCAGCAATGAAGCGCGACGTATAGACCCACGCCCCGGGGTTATGACCCGTGTCAAATATCAGCGTGCGCCCATCCGGAAGCTGCGTCCGGCTCATCCTTCCGCGAAGGCCCGTCAGGGTACATACATTGGCCGCCCCCGCAGCAATCGCCTCACGCGAAATCTCCGGAAAATACCTCATGACATCAAGGACCGTCGCCATGTTGCGGAGCTGAAATTCGCCGTCAAGCTCCAGGTGAATACCCTCATCCGGGAAATCCCAACCGCCGGAGGGCGACTTCACGCCCTGCAAAGGACGCGCAAACGAAATCGTAGACCCGTTTTTGCGAACTGCAGCCTCAAAGACCTCCCGAACTTCCGCCTGTTCCGCCTCACCGATCACCACCGGAACTCCCGGCTTTATTATCCCGGCCTTCTCCGTCGCAACCTCGGCTAATGTATTGCCCAACAAGGCCGTATGATCAAGCGAAATGTTCGTAATCACGCTTACCTCCGGAGTGATTATATTGGTGCTGTCAAGGCGTCCGCCAAGCCCCACTTCAATCACGGCAATATCGACTCCCTGCCGTGCAAACCAATCAAAGCCCATCGCCGTGGTCAGCTCAAAAAACGATGGTGTAAGCCCCCGGACTTCAAGCTGATAGCGTTCCACAAAGCTTACGACCTCATCCCGCGGAATCATCTCGCCATTGACGCGTATACGCTCGCGGAAATCGCTTATATGAGGCGACGTAAATAGTCCCGTCCTGAGTCCCGCAGATTGAAAAATTGCCGCTAACAGTGACGACGTAGACCCCTTGCCGTTAGTGCCGGCCACGTGGACCGTACGCAACTCCTTATACGGAATTTTCATCTGCTCACATAGCGACGTGATGGTCTGCAAGCCCGGCTTATAAGCCGTCGCCCCTTCGCGTTCGAAGACCGACGTCTGCGTAAAAAGCCATTCGAGAGTTTCTTCGTAGTTCATCAGAAAATAAAGTAGCCGAACACTCCCGCCGCACAGATTACGGCAATCGGGTGAACTTTAAGTTTATAGACCGTAATAAACGCCGCCACGCAGAGGATTATACTTTTGCATATCGTCTGCGTATCCGATCCGAAATTATCAGCATTACAGAGCAGCAATGCCGCCGAGGCTATCAATCCGATTGTGACCGGACGCAAGCCCGCAAAGATACCCTTGACTATCGCCGAATCCTTATGTCGCTGAATTATATGCGACGTATAGAGCACCAAGATATATGACGGCAAAACGACTGTCAGGGTGCATATTATCGACCCCAGCAGACCCCATAGCGGATTAGCAAACGCGGGATTGACCTCGCCGGGAGCCACGTAGCCTATGTAAGTGGCTGAATTGATGCCGATTGGTCCGGGTGTCATCTGCGAAATAGCCACGATATCCGTAAACATCGTTGACGTTATCCACCCGTTGCCAACTATTTCCCTCTCAATGAGGGTCAACATCGCGTAACCGCCCCCGAACCCAAACAGCCCTATCTTGAGATAGGACCATATAAGTCTGAGATAAATCATTTTGCAGCCTCCTTCCTGCCAAAGACGAACCAGCCGCCTAAAGCGCCAAGTATTATGTAAAGAATCGGATTGCTAACTATCGGCCACCCGCTCCATATCAGTAGCGCACACCCGATGGGAATCCACGCCTTTTTCCAACCTATTCCGGCACTCTTCCAGTTTGTCACGAGCGGAGCGATAATAAGCGCGACAACCGCCGGACGGATACCCTTGAAGACCTTGCTGACAACCGGATTATTCTTGATAATGTCCGGAGTCAGGAAGATGGCGATGGTCAGGATGATCAGAAACGATGGCAAAATTGTGCCCAAGGCGCTGACTATGGTTCCCTTGGTCCCCGCAATCTTATCGCCCACGGCAACCGAGATATTCACCGCAAGGATGCCCGGCATAGATTGTGCTACGGCCAACTGGTCCATAAACTCATCCTTGCTTAGCCAATGATGTTTATCGACGATTTCGCGCTCCATGATAGCTATCATGGCCCAGCCGCCGCCAAAAGTGAACGCTCCTATCTTGGAAAACGTCAAAAAAAGCTGCAACAAATTATGCTCTTTCTTCATAATCTCTTGATTATTCGCGCCGGATTTCCGGCCACGACGCAATCTGAAGGAACATCCTTCGTAACCACGGCTCCGGCACCGATAACGACCCGGCTGCCGATAGTAACCCCGGGCACGATCGTTACCCCGCCACCAATCCATACGCTGTCGCCTATGATTACCGGCTCGGCCCATTCTATCCCTTTATTCCGATCCTCGGCTTCTAAGGGATGACATGCCGTATAGATGCTGACGTTAGGACCGATAAAGACGTTATCGCCCATCCTGACTTCGGCCTCGTCAAGTATCGTCAGGTTAAAATTGGCAAAGAAATTCTCGCCTATATGGATATTGCAACCGTAGTCACAGCGAAACGGCTGATTAAAATGAAACGCCTTCCCGCAGCTGCCTAAAATCTCCCGGAGCAGCGATTGTTGACCCTCGAGATCCGACGGACGCAAGTCATTAAAATCCCTTATCTTCTCGCGGATAGTCACCAGGCGCTCCACAAGGCTCGGATGAGTGGCGTCATACCTCTCGCCACTCATCATCTGCTCCCATATTTCAAGTTCCTTTTCCATATTATATATAGATGTATAGTCTGTATTTTCGCGCAAAGTTACGAAAATCTCCGGAACTTTTTGTGCTCAAAAGCCGTTTTTATTTAAAAACGATTTTATTTATGACTCAGACTCAAGCTCAAAACACTCAGAATAAGGTAACCCGCGGACAGCGCGTCGGTAGCGACCTGCGCCGACTTTTCAATTTTTTGGTAATGGTGCTCTCCGCAGCCATGATTGTTTGGATTTCTTTTGACACCTTTGAAAAGCGTGACCTACTGTTGGATTACCATTACATGACCTTCCAGTTTTGGGTCTGCATCGTCTTTATCATTGACTTCATAATCGTAGTCGTCACCAGCGACGATAAAATGCGTGCCTTCCGAGGCCACCTCTTCTTCCTGATTCTATCCATCCCCTACCTTAACATTATCAACCAGTTAGACCTCCATCTCTCGGCCGATGCGCTCTATTTCATCCGCTTCGTCCCCCTGGCCCGAGGTGCCCTGGCCATGTCAATCGTCATCGGTTATCTCAGCAGCAACGCCGTATCCTCACTCTTCATCCGCTACCTGACTATCATGCTCATGACCGCCTATTTCTGCTCGCTGATTTTCTTCCAGCGCGAATATGGCGTTAACCCCGAAGTGACAAGTTATGGTGACGCCCTCTGGTTCTCATTCATGAACCTCGTGACCGTAGGCTGCAACATCAGCCCCATTACCGTCGCCGGCAAAATAGTCGCCGTCGTCCTTCCCATCACCGGCATGATTATATTCCCCCTCTTCACCGTCTACCTCACCGACTACGTAACACGCAACCAAAAAGACTCAAAGTAGCAATGAGTAGATGCCGGCTAAAATCAGAAGGCAGAGGCCTATCTGCTCCTTGCGGGTGAATAGTTTGGTCCCTTGTTGGCGACGGGCGGGAATATAAAACGCCAACCCGGGAAGATAAAAGAGCGACGTCTGGATAAACAAATCAAGTCCGCCGGAATAAATCATCCACGCGCAAAAAATCGCACACCCTCCACCGATGAGTCTTGCCAACGGTCTGCGGTCCGACTTACAGAGATAAAGCCCGCAAAAAAGATAGCAGGGCAAAATCATCATCCCCGTGATGTTAAGTGCCGAAAGATAGAC
>CAMWSN010000044.1 GCA_947176925.1 uncultured Porphyromonadaceae bacterium | reverse complement strand
CGAAAGCGAGTGCAAAGTTACGCCAACTTTTTGACATACGCAAATTTTTTGTTCAACAAAATTTTTATGTTTTACAACATATTTTCCGCAACTACTTGATTTTCCTTAACATATCAAACCATAAAATTTTTCGTTTTTAACACTATTTAACATACCAAGCATCTACGGCCCACATAACTGCTACTTGGGCCGCGGGTTTGTTAGGGCTGTTGGCCGTGGATGATGAAGCATAGACCAACTTGACGTTGGCTCTCCGGCAGGCATCACACACCGAGATGAAGGTTTCAATGTTGTCGCGGATGATCTGCGGCTTGTCGGTGTTGAACACTGATGTCTGGGCGGCTAAGTGGAACACGCAGTCAGCTTCATGGAGATTGGCAGCGGTGTCAAAGAAGTCCTTAGCCTCAATTCCCCGCTTGCGGTCAACGATTATAACCTCAATCCCTCGCCCGGAGAGAGCTGCCGCGAGAGCCTTGCCAATAAAGCCATCGCCGCCCGTGATTACTACTTTCATAAGCTATTTTATTGTTAGCGTTTTGAGGTCAAGCATGTAGAATGTCGATTGGTAAATGATGCGCTTGCGGTAGATTCGTGCGGCGGCATGCTCAAGCCGGCAGCCCTTGGAGTCCTCAAAGCCGATGCCGAATATTACTCCCTCAATATCATCAGCCAGCAGCACCTCAATATCGCGGCCCATATAGTAAGCATAGGGCCGTTCAGGCTCCGGACAGACGTCAAAAGGCGTTATACACTCATGGCCGTAGGGCGTCAGTTTGGCCTTGATTTCCTCGGCTTGCGCCTTAGCCTGATGAAGCTCTCGGCCCGTGATTGGAATGGAAATGTAAAGTTTCATGGAAATTATTTGGTTGATTTATTTGATTTTCGTAACTTTGCACACAAATGGTTATCCATAGTGGGCCGGGAGGCGGGCAACCCCCCACTTGTGGCTTTTAAGCTGGATAGGCTGTCGGGCGCTCCCGTCTGTTCCCCGACTTTTAATTATTGTGAAGATGATGATGCAATCGACCATCTCTCGTTACAATAATTATTCTTTGGAATCTGTATTTTGAGGTTGCTTCAAAATCTCTAATTCCTTGCTCAACTTGTTCGCGAGTGTGTTTACCATTCTTTTGATAAATAACCGCTATCTTTGCCTGCTTATCTCTACCATGTCCGAGTGCATTTTTAATGTTATTGGCTGTATTGCTTTTACCATCAGGCGTCCTCTGCTCGTATGAGGAAAGGAATAACTTGCCTTCGCTTACTGTTTTATCTCCTGCCTCATCACCGAGTGTAACTTTATATCCATGATTAGCCAAGATACGTGCTGCTTCAATCTCTTCAGGCTTATGTTTAGCCAAGCTATTTTCAATAGCCACCCAGCCGGTGCCATTTTCGGCCATCTCGACAGATGAATATTTACCACTTGCTCTCATAGCAGCGACCTCATTCAATCTGTTATTGTATGCGGTGCTCCCAATCGGAACATTCCGCACGCCTCCTGATGTCTTAGCCATTCTCCAGCCCTCCTTTCCGCCGATTGGTCATGAATTGTTCGACATAGAGAACCTTGGCCTGCAAACAGATCTGCCGAATATCTTCACCACCACCATAAACAATCATATTCGGAACATCCATTCCGGAGATTTCGCGGGCTATTCGGATTTCCTCACGAAGATATTCTTCGCGTTCGGCATAGCCGCGAGTGGCGAAAGCATTATATCCGTCAGGAATCCCCAGTCGGTTATACCTGGCGAACTTCCTTGATACATTCAAGTCGGCATACACTACGGCACCACACTCTTGCCAGAACCGGGCGATCCATCGCTTCATGTAGATGAGCTGGAGGCCGTAGGCAATGGGTGTGGTGTCATAAAGCGAGAAATTAGGCTCTACAAGCTCCCTGCATCCTCCGCTCAATACCCGCTGAGGATGTTTCCAGACTGCCGATAACCGGTAGTCATCAGGAATCTGACTCATATATCTCAATTCCGACCCCCCACCCTCAACACATACGAGATATGGCGGCCGCTTATCCATGCCGGCAATAAGAGTGAAACACGGCTCATCTATGGAGCCGCCTGCAACAAATTTTATCAATCCGGCATACAATGGAAAAGCCAAGGTTTTTTTGGTTATTTGAGGGATTTTGATTAAATTTGCGGGGTAATTCAACTTATTATTTATTTTATGAAGATAGCATTAATTGGTTATGGCAAGATGGGCCATGCTATTGAGCGCGCGGCGATGGAGCGCGGACATGAGATCGTGGCCCGAATTGACCGAGATACAGCTGACAAGATAGATTCCGATTCATTCCGAAGTGCCGACGTGGCCATCGAATTTACCGTCCCTTCTGCGGCCGAAGCAAACGTCCGCGAGGCTTTGCGCCAGGGCGTCCCCGTTATCAGCGGCACAACTGCCTGGGCCGACGGCCTTGAACGCATCAAAGGCGAAATGAAGCCCCACGATGCCCTACTCTGGAGCGGCAACTACTCCTTGGGAGTCAACATTTTCTTCGCCATCAACCGCTACATGGCCCGCATCTTATCCAAGTTCCCTCAGTATCACCCGGACATGACCGAGACTCACCATATCCACAAACTCGACCACCCGAGCGGAACCGCCCTAATGGCAGCCGAACAGATCATTGACGCTCACCCCCACTTATCGGGATGGAGCGAAGAACCCGCCGAAGGAAAACTGCTGATCAACCATATCCGCCACGCCGAAGTCCCCGGCATACATAAAATCACGTGGGAAAGCGACGTTGATTCCCTGACTCTGGAACATAGCGCCAAGTCGCGCGACGGATTTGCCCTCGGCGCCGTGCTTGCCGCCGAATGGATCAAAGGGAAACCCGGATTCCACACGATAGACGAAATGATGAGTGAAATTCTTGGCCTATAAACCCATAAACACATGAAATCAGATTTTAAGGCCGACTTTAAACGGCGCGTAAGTGAAAACAAACCGACCCGATGGATTCGTTTCGGAATTGTTTCCTTGGTATTCTTCCTCTGGGTCGCATGGCTCGGAAATTGGTGGGTTGCCCTCTGGTGGCTGCTCCTTTTTGACATTTATATCACCGGCTACATTCCTTTCACCTGGTGGAAAAAATCCAAATCGGCCGCTACCCGCGCCGTAATGGGTTGGGTCGATGCCATAGTCTATGCAATCGTTCTGGTATACTTCGTCTTTGCCTTCGTCGGTCAGAATTACCAGATTCCTTCTTCATCCCTTGAGAAAACCCTCCTGACGGGCGATTATCTTTGGGTCAACAAGACCGCCTACGGCCCCCGAGTCCCGATGACCCCCGTCCACTTCCCCTTGGTACAAAACACCCTGCCGCTGGTTAACACCAAGAGCTATCTTGAAAATCCTCAGTTCAAGTATCATAGGCTGCAGGGCACGGACACCATCGCCTTGGGCGACATCGTAGTCTTCAACTTCCCCGGAGGTGACACCATCGCCCTCAAAGAGCAAAACCCCGACATCTACTCCATGAGCAAAATGATCGGCGAACAAATCCTTGCCCAGGCCCCGGCACGAACCTACGAAACTCTGATCGAAGAAGACGCCGAGACCCGCGCCGTCGGTATGGCATATATCAAAGCCAACCCCCAGATTTTCGGTGAGGTTATGTGGCGCCCCGTTGACCGTCGTGAAAACTACGTCAAACGCGCCGTCGGACTCCCCGGACGGACCTTTGAGATCAAAGGCGGTGAAATCTATAATGACGGCAAGAAAATGCCTATGCCGAAGGACGCCCAATTCGTCTACTACGTCCGTTTCCGTGATCCTTCGAAAGCCGATGAGATTCTTGAAGAAATCGGCGTCAGCGCTGCCGACCGTCAGATCATTCCCGGCATGGGCCACCCCACCCCGCCGCTCACTGCCTCCATGGTCGAAAAACTCAAACGCAATCCTGAGGTCCTTGAAGTGGAACGCATGACCTACAGTGGCGGCGAAAACATCCTCTTCCCCCTCGCCTCCGCCAAAGCCGACGGTTGGACACTCGACGATTACGGGCCCATCCGTATCCCTGAAAAAGGCATGACCATAGAGCTTAACGACTCAACCTGGATTCAATATGGCCACGCTATCAGCCATTACGAAAACCCCACCGCCCAATGGAAAAACGGACAGGTCTACATTGACGGCAAGCCCGCTAAGGAATACACCTTCCAGATGGACTACTACTTCATGATGGGTGACAACCGTCATAAATCCCTTGACTCCCGATTCTGGGGCTTCGTTCCGGAGGACCATATCGTCGGCCGACCCGTCAGGGTCCTGATCTCGTTCGACCCCGACAAGAGCTTCCCCTTCAACATCCGCTGGGACCGCATCTTCAAGAAAGCCTCCTCCTGATAATCTGTTTAGGGTTTAATGATCTTATAAAAGAATCAAGTCCTAACCACAAAAAAACACTAAACTCTAAACTCTAAACTCTAAACAAAACACTAAACTCCAAACACTAAACACTAAACATACGAACATGCAAATCTCCGATAGAATCTTGAATATGGCCGCATCGGCCACTTTGGCAATGTCGCAAAAAAGCGCCGAACTCAAAGCCCAAGGCGTCGACGTCATCAACCTCAGTGTAGGCGAGCCCGACTTCCCCACTCCCGCCCACATCAAGGACGCTGCCAAAGAAGCCATCGACAATAACTTCACCTTCTACACCCCCGTAGCCGGATACCTTTCGCTCCGCAAAGCCATCTGCGAAAAGCTCCGCAAGGAAAACGGCGTTGAATTCGCCCCCGAACAAATCGTTGTCGGCAACGGCGCAAAGCAAGCCCTCTGTAACGTGATCCTGGCCACGATCAATCCAGGCGACGAAGTAATCATCCCCACCCCCGCATGGGTCAGCTACGTGGAGATGGTCAAACTCGCCGAAGGAAAGGTCGTTGAGGTTCCCGCCTCAATCGAGCAAGACTTCAAAATCACCCCCGCGCAACTCGAAGCCGCCATCACTGATAAAACACGCATGGTCCTCCTATGCACACCCTCTAACCCCACCGGCTCCGTCTACTCCCCCGCGGAACTCCAAGGACTCGTCGACGTCCTGAGCAAACGCCCTGACATCATTGTCATGGCCGACGAAATCTACGAACACATCAACTTCGGTGCTGAAATCCGCTCACTCGCCTCTTTCCCCGAAATTGCCGAGAGAGTCGTGATTATCAATGGCGTAAGTAAAGCCTATGCTATGACCGGCTGGCGCATAGGCTATTGCGCCTGCCCTCCGGCCATTGCCAAAGCCGTCAATAAACTCCAAGGTCAATACACCTCCGGCGCAAGCTCTATCGCACAAAAAGCCGCTGAAGCCGCATACACCGGTCCTCAGGAGTGTGTAGAAACCATGCGCGTCGCCTTCGAACGCCGCCGAAATCTCGTCATTGATCTGGCCCGGCAGATTCCGGGACTGAAAGTCAACGAACCCCAAGGCGCCTTCTATTTCTTCCCCGAAGTCAGTGCGTTCATCGGAAAACGCCATGGCGACCGCGTCATTGAATCATCCGGCGACCTCGCTCTCTATCTCCTTGACGAGGCCCACGTCGCTACGGTCGACGGCGCCGCTTTCTGCGCTCCCGGCTACATCCGCCTGAGCTATGCTACCAGCGACGATAATATCCGCGAAGCAATGAAACGCATCGCTGAAGCCCTTGCCAAACTCTCTTAAATGCAACGCGTACTCTTCCACGATACTATTTTCGGACCGATTCATAGCCGCAGACTCGGGTCGTCGCTGGGCGTTAACCTATCGCCCCGCGACGGCAAAATCTGCTCCTTTGATTGCCTATATTGCGAAGCCGGATTCAACGCCCAGGGGCCCGGCACAACGGGATTCCCATCTCGAGCCGAAGTGGCCCGACTACTTGAAGAAAAGCTGAAAGCAATGAAGGCCGGCGGCGAGAAACTCGACGTCATAACCTTCAGCGGCAACGGTGAGCCTACGCTCCATCCCTACTTCCCCGAAATCATTGACGACACTATCCGCCTGCGCGACAAATACTTCCCCGAGGTAAAAATCTCCGTGCTTACCAACTCTACACGCCTTAGCTCTCCCGAAGTTTGCGAGGCCCTCAACCGGGTTGACAACAATATCCTGAAACTTGACTCGGCCGTTGAATCGACCATGCGCAAAATGGACCGTCCCGGCTCGCCCGAGTTTACCACTGAACGCGTAATCAGCCAACTAAAGCAATTCTCCGACACAGGAATCATTCAGACCATGATTCTGCGCGGTCCCGAGATTGACAACACCTCTGACACCGAAATCAACGCACTCATCGAGGCATATAAGCGCATCCGGCCCCGGTCAATCATGATTTATTCGATTGACCGCAAGACCCCTGACGAAACCCTGAGGGCCGTCAGCCACGAAGAATTAAATCTGATTGCCTCACGAATTGAGGCCGAAACCGGAATCCCGGTATCAGTAGCCTGAGCCGGAGCGGAATCACTCCGTCGGCAATACGATACTATGCGGATTTTCAAGCGCTTCCGATTGCGACATCGGGAGCGTTTTTATTTCCGTGATTTTCGCCTCCGGAAGGATAGCGGACTTCAGCTCGGCAAGAGTCGGAACCGTATTCAGCGCGCCATATTCGGCAAACGTCCAGCGAGTCAAAACGCTCTTGGGCCCGATGCCCTGACGCGATAGATACCATCCGTCCTTCAATGCGACAGGCTCCATTCCCCTGACGTCGCGGGGTGCCGGATAGGAAACTACGTTACCCTGCGCATCAACCTGAATCGCTACTCTATCCGCGTAATCGCCATTCATCTTGTAGATGACGGCACGCGGAAGTTCATATACCGGCTCACTGCCTATTACCGGACGCGCCGGCGCTTGAACTAACTGCAATTCCGTCTGTTCGGGCGCTTCCTTCTTAGTGCCACAGGAGCAGGCGCAAACAAGCGCAATGCCCATTAATGCAAACTGTTTCATAAGATTGTCATTTCGCCGGCAAGCGGCTTACGCAAATAATCACTTACCTCTTCAGCCCCGAGACCAAGACCGAAAAGATACATAAGTTTGGTAATAGCGGCCTCGGAGGTTATGTCATTGCCGGAAATCACGCCTACCGACGCCAATCGGTCCGAACCGACATAACGCTTGGCATGAACTCCTCCGTTGACGCATTGCGTCACGTTCAAAATAACCTTTCCGCCGTCAATCGCCTCCTTGATCGCATCGATAAACCATTGCTCCGTCGGTGCATTGCCGGCGCCGAAGGTCATCATGACTATGCCCTTCACGCCGGGAGTGTTGAGCTGATAGCGAAGTATCTCCTCCGTGATGCCAGGATAAAGATCAAGGAACATCACGGAAGTATCCATCTTGCATCTAACCTGTAGCGGACGCATCGCCTCATGCTTCATCAGCGCATCCGGATTAAAATGAATTCCGAGACCGATTTTAGCCAATGACGGGTAGTTATTGCTCTTGAACGCATTGAAGTTATCCGCGCTCATCTTCGTCGAGCGGTTGCCGCGCCATAGGTAGTTCTCAAACAGAATGGCTACCTCCTGGACCGTCGGCGATCCGTCCGGATTTCTATCCGCTGCAATCTGCAGCGCCGTAATCAAGTTTTCTTCGCCGTCAGTTCTAACCTCGCCTATTGGCAATTGTGAGCCCGTGATAATCACCGGTTTATGGAGATTTTCAAGCATAAACGACAGCGCCGATGCCGTATAAGCCATGGTATCAGTCCCGTGGAGCACCACGAACCCGTCAAAGGCCTCATAATTTGCCTCTATATGCCGCGCGATGTCCGCCCAATGGCTCGGATTCATGTCGCTTGAATCTATCGGGTGGGCAAACTGGATATTCTGAATATCATAATCAAGCATTTTAATCTTAGGCACATTGTCAATCAAATGGTCAAAATTAAAAGGCTCCAAGGCGCCGGTCTGCTGATTTTCAATCATGCCGATGGTGCCCCCGGTATATATTATCAGAATCTTTGGCTTACTCATATCAACCGATTTTTGAGCCCGGAGCTACCGGTGCGGAGGGAGAAATCACGGTCAGAGAACCATCCGAATTGACCGCACTGAGAATCATACCGCAGCTTTCCACTCCGCGAAGTTTACGGGCCGGAAGGTTGGCTATGTAGCATACCTGCTTGCCAACCAACTGCTCCGGTTCGTAGTATTTCGCTATGCCGCTGACAATGGTACGCGGTTCGCCCGTACCGTCGTCAATTTTGAATTGCAGAAGTTTGTCAGCCTTGGGAACTTTCTGACATTCTAACACCGTACCTACTCTCAGGTCACATTTTGCAAACAGGTCTATGTCAACATTTTCGCTTACAGGCTCAGGCTTCCATGCCGCCTTGGCGTTGGCTTCCTTGGCGGCGGCAAGTTTATCTAACTGAGCCTGCACCTGAGCATCTTCTATCTTTTCAAAAAGAAGTTCAGGCTGACCTATCTGCGCCCCGGCCGCAAGAATAGCGTCGCTGCCGAGCATCTGCCAGTCAATATGTTCCAGTCCGAGGATTCGGCAGAGCTTCTCGCTCATGAACGGAAGGAACGGCTCGAAAGCTATTGCCAGGTTTGCCGTGATTTGAAGCGCTGTATTGAGAATCGTCGCCGTGCGGACCATATCTGTTTTGGCCACTTTCCAAGGCTCTGTTTCCTGAAGATACTTGTTGCCACAGCGGGCCATATTCATCGCTTCCTTGAGGGCGTCGCGGAAGTGGAACTCGTCAAGCAGACCGCTCATCTTCTGCTTCAGCGCCTGAATCTCAGCCAAGGCTTCGCGATCAATCTGCTCTAACTCTCCGGCTGCGGGAACTTTGCCGCCGAAATACTTGTGGGTCAGCACTAAGGCGCGATTCACGAAGTTACCGAGGATGGCTACCAACTCGCTGTTATTGCGAGCCTGGAAATCGGCCCAGGTAAAGTCATTATCCTTTGTCTCCGGAGCATTGGCGGTCAGCACGTAGCGCAATACGTCCTGCTTGCCCGGGAATTCTTCAAGATATTCATGAAGCCATACGGCCCAATTGCGCGAAGTGGAAATCTTGTCGCCTTCAAGGTTCAGGAACTCATTGGCCGGAACATTGTCCGGAAGCTGGAATCCGTCGCCGTAGGCCGAGAGCATCGAGGGGAACACGATGCAGTGGAAAACTATATTATCCTTGCCTATGAAGTTGATTATGCGGGTTTCGGGGTCCTTCCACCACTTCTCCCATGAGTCGGGAAGCAGCTCCTTGGTATTGGATATATAACCGATCGGTGCGTCAAACCAAACGTAAAGCACCTTCCCCTCTGCGCCTTCAACCGGAACGGGAACACCCCAGTCAAGGTCGCGGCTGACGGCTCTGGGGAGCAGTCCCATGTCAAGCCATGACTTGCATTGGCCGTAAACGTTGGGACGCCATTCCTTATGTTCGTTGAGAATCCACTGCTCAAGCTTCGGCTGCCACTTGTCAAGAGGCAAATACCAGTGGAAGGTCTCGCGCAATACCGGCGTGGTATCCGTCAGCGCGCTCTTCGGATTAATAAGTTCATTAGGGCTCAGCGAAGTGCCGCATTTTTCACACTGGTCGCCGTAAGCCTGCGGATTATGGCAATGAGGACACTCGCCAACGACGTAGCGGTCTGCCAAAAATTGGCCTGCCTTCTCGTCATAAAGCTGCATGGAGCTCTTCTCTATAAATTCACCCTTGTCATACAGGTGACGGAAAAACTCGCTGGCGGTCTCGCGATGTATATCCGAAGTCGTGCGGCTGTAAATATCAAACGATATGCCTAATCCGGCCATCGATTCCTTTATTATGGTGTGGTAACGATCAACTATATCTTGGGGAGTTACGCCCTCGCGGCGAGCCTTGATAGTGATGGGCACGCCATGTTCGTCTGACCCGCCGATCATCAGGACTTCCTCGCCCTTGAGGCGTAAATAACGGGTATAAATATCAGCAGGGACATAAACCCCGGCAAGATGGCCGATATGCACCGGTCCATTGGCATACGGTAATGCGGTAGTTACGAGAGTACGCTTTTTCTCCATATTCAATCTGTTTGGTTTGAACTGCAAAGTTACGAAAATTATTTAAAAATGAAAAATCCACTCCCTACAATTCCCTCCAATTTCTCCCATTCCCCCATTTTTCCTATCACTCCCATTAACCATCTCCACCAAAAAAATTGCTTTATTACGAAAAAAATCACTAAATTTGCAGAAAATTACGTATCAATCATGAAATTCAAGTTATTTATCCTCTCCCTGCTCTTAGGGTTCTCGGCCCTTTCTGCTCGCGAAACCAAAGTGGCATGCGTCGGTAATTCTATCACCGAAGGCATGAAGATTGAAAATCCCGCCCGCGACGCCTATCCCGCTCAATTGGGCCGCCTCCTCGGCGACGGTTACGTAGTCGGTAACTTCGGAAAGTCCGGCGCTACACTCCTCAATAAGGGACATAAGCCCTACACAAAAGAACCGGAATATACCGCAGCTCTTGAATTCGCCCCTGACATTGTCCTGATCCACCTCGGCATCAACGATACTGACCCGCGAAACTGGCCTAATTTTAATGACGAATTCGTCAGTGACTATCTCGGCCTCATCAACTCATTCAAGGAGGTTAACCCAAACGTCAGAGTCATTATTGCCAATCTCTCACCTATCTGCCCGGGCCACCACCGCTTCAAGACCGGCACCCGTGACTGGCGCTATCAGATTGACCGGGCCATTGATGACGTGGCCTCACTCAGCGGCGCCGAGCTTATCAGCTTCGCATACCCGCTGATGGACCGCCGCAACCTGATTCCTGACAACCTCCACCCTACGGTTGAAGGCGCCGGACTCCTGGCCGAAACCGCTGCCGCTGCCATCACCGGAAACTATGGCGGACTCCAAATGCCTGAAGTCTGGCAAAGCGGCATGGTCCTCCAGCGCAACCAACCCCTGAAAGTCAGCGGAACAGCAAACGCCGGCGAAAAAGTCACCGTAAAAATTGCCGGACAGAAAGAAACCGCCACTACCGACAATCGCGGCAAATGGAGCGTTACCCTCAAACCACTGAAGGCTTCTACCGGCGAGACCATGACCGTCTCCACTCCATCCAAGACCTTGAAATTCACTGATGTAGCCATTGGTGAAGTATGGCTCGCTTCAGGCCAGAGCAATATGGAATTCCAACTCCGCCGCTCAACGGACTTTGCCGCTGACACGGTCAATGCCTCTGACCCGCAGCTCCGACTCTTCAACGTCCGCCCACGAACCCACACCGACGTGATGCCCTGGAACGACGCTCAGAAAGACTCCGTGGACCGGCTGCTCTACTTCCGTCCTACCCAATGGAAGAAGGCCAACGCTGCCGAGGCCGCCAATTTCTCCGCAATCGCATGGAATTTCGGACGCATGCTGCGTGACTCGCTCCAAGTCCCCGTCGGAATTATCTGCAATGCCGTCGGCGGCTCGGGAACCGAGGCGTGGATTGACCCTGAAACCCTCGATAAAAACGTTCCTGACATCTTCCTCAACTGGCGCAAAAACGATTACCTCCAACCCTGGGTCAAAGGCCAGATTACCAAAAACTGCGGCGAAGAAGGCGCTCATCGCCACCCCTACGAGCCCTCCTACCTCTTCTCCGCCGGTATCCGCCCCTTGGACTCATTCCCCATTGCCGGCGTCATCTGGTATCAAGGCGAGAGCAACGCCCACAATATCGAGCTCCACGAGACACTTTTCCGCCTGCTTGTTGATTCATGGCGCGAAAATTGGGCCGACCCTAAATTGCCGTTCCTGACCGTCCAGCTCAGCTCATTGGAGCGCCCCACTTGGCCTCAGTTCCGTGACAGCCAGCGACGCCTTGCCGACGACATGGACATGGTTGAAATGGCCGTCAGCTCAGACCTCGGAGCACACGGCGACGTCCACCCCCGAACCAAGCGCCCCGTGGGCCGTCGGCTCGGACTCCTTGCCCTCAACCGCGTCTACGACCATAACAACCTCGCTTGCGAAGGCCCCAAACCCGTCAGTGCCAAACTTTCCGAACCCGGTAAAGTCACCCTCGCCATGGAAAACCTCACCGGTGTTCCTGAAGAAATATTATCCTTCGAAGTGGCTGATTTTGAAGGCCATTACAGTCCTGCAAAAGCCCGCCCGCAAGGCGATAACGTCATCCTGACTTTCGACAAGTCAATCTCCCCGCGCTTTGTCCGCTACGGCTGGCAACCTTATTCCGAAGGGAACATGACAAACGCCCAAGGCCTACCCGCCTCGACCTTCAAAATTGAAGTTAGGTAAAATCAAAAAAAATTCGTAACTTTGCACCTTGTAAATAACACAAGTATAATGGAAAGAGAAGTCAGAGTTAGATTTGCCCCCTCACCGACGGGGCCGCTCCACATAGGCGGTGTGCGCACCGCACTCTACAATTACCTTTTTGCTCGCCAGCATGGCGGCACTATGATTCTGCGCATCGAGGACACTGACAGTCAGCGATTCGTCCCCGGCGCCGAGGCCTACATCAACGAGGCCCTGCGTTGGCTCGGCATCGAAATTGACGAAGGCGTACGCGAAGGCGGTCCTTACGGGCCATACAAACAGAGCGAACGACGCGACATCTACCGCGAGCACGTCAAGATGCTCCTTGACGCCGGCAAGGCTTACATCGCGTTCGACACCCCCGCCGAACTCGAAGCCGCACGCGCCGCAACCCCCAACTTCCAATATGATGCACGCACCCGCGGCACCATGCGTAACTCCCTGACCATGCCCGCCGACGAAGTAGAACGCCTGATTGCCGAAGGTACACCCTACGTGGTCCGCTTCAAGATCGATGGCGGACGCGACGTCGAAGTCAACGACCTCATTCGCGGCAAGGTTGTCATCAAAAGCGACATCCTTGATGACAAAGTACTCTACAAGAGTGCCGATGACCTGCCTACATACCATCTTGCCAACATCGTCGACGACCACCTGATGAAGGTCAGCCACGTAATCCGCGGCGAAGAGTGGCTCCCCTCCGCGCCTCTCCACGTCCTTCTCTATGAAGCATTCGGATGGGCCGACACCATGCCCGGATTCGTCCACCTGCCCCTGCTGCTCAAACCCGACGGCAAAGGCAAACTCAGCAAGCGCGACGGCGACCGCCTCGGATTCCCCGTATTCCCCCTGCTCTGGACTGACCCCGTAACCGGAGCCGTATCCCGCGGATACCGTGAAGACGGCTATCTGCCCCAGGCCGTGGTCAACTTCCTCGCCCTCCTTGGATGGAACCCCGGCGATGATACCGAAATAATGTCGATGGACGAGCTCATCAAGCGCTTCAGCCTTGAACACTGCTCCCGCTCCGGAGCCAAATTCGCCTACGAAAAAGGCGCATGGTTCAACCATCAGTACCTCCAGCAGCTCCCTGACGAAGAACTGGCAGAGCTCTTCAAACCCGTCATGCAGATGCACGGCGTCGAACCCTCCGGATTCTCCCCCGAGTATATCCGCAAGGCTGTCGGCCTCGTAAAGAGCCGCATCAACTTCGTGGTTGACCTCTGGGCCCACGCCGGATTCTTTTTCAAAGCGCCTGAAACCTATGAAGAAAAAAGCGTACGCAAACGCTGGACCCCGGAGATGCCCGCAATCATGGAGGAGATGATCGGATGGCTCGAAGAACTTCCCGATTTCAGTGCCGCAGCAGCAGAGCAACCCATCCTTGAGAAAATCAAGGAAAAAGGCTATCACATGGGCAATGTCATGAACGCGCTGCGCCTGACCGTGGTCGGCGAATGTAAGGGCCCCCACATGTTTGAAATCACCGAACTCTTAGGCCGCGACGAGACCATTCGCCGCATACGCCGCGGAATCGAAACCATCAAAGCTCCTCAGGAATGATTCGCGCAGGAATTCTTGGCGGCGACGGCTTTGCTGCGGGTGAATTAATCCGATTGCTGATTAATCACCCCGACGTAGAGCTCACTCGCGTTCAGAGCCGCCTTCACTCCGGCAAATTGCTGACCGAAGTCCATCAAGGGATGGAAGGAGAAACCTACCTGAGGTTTACCGACGATGACTCCCTCGAGGGACTCGACGTGGCCTTCTTTTGCTACCCTCACGGGACTACTTCGCGCCTGCTCTCAGAACGCGAAATTCCTGAAGGACTGAAAATCATTGACCTCAGCCGTGACTTCCGCATCGAGGACGACACTCACGACTATATCTACGGCCTACCGGAACTCAACCGCAAGCGCATGGTCCGCGGAGCCACAAAAGTGGCCAATCCCGGGGCGTTTGCTACCGCCATAGAGCTGGCGCTCCTCCCCTTGGCCAAGAACCTGCTGCTCAATTCACCGATCCACGTAACGGCCATCACCGGATTCAGCGGCTCCGCCGTTGAGAAATCAAGTCCGAATCAGTTGGCGTGGCACCGCGACAACGTCAGCATCTATCAACCCTTGGCTCACCAGCATCTGCCCGAGATCAACCAGACCCTCCGGACCCTCCAATCAAGCTTCAATTCGGAAATCAACTTCATTCCGATGCGCGGCTCTTTCGCCCGCGGAATGTTGGCCACGATTTACCTGGACATGCCCGTCAGCATTGACCAGCTCCGCAATCTCTATGAGGATTACTATGCTGACCATTCATTCACTTTCATCGTGGACCGCCGTCCGGACCTGAAAGACGTGGTCAACACTAACAAATGCCTGATTCACCTTGAAAAGGTAGGCAACCGCCTGCTGATTACCACCGTCATTGACAATATTCTCAAAGGCGCCGCCGGTCAGGCCGTCCACAACATGAACCTGCTCTTCGGACTACATGAGCGGGTAGGTCTGGCGCTGAAATCCTCAACGATCTAACGCTTATAAATTTTATAAAACTTAAATCATATACTTATATATGGCACTGAGCGAACAGGAACAGATTCGACGCAACTCCATGGAGCAAATGCGTGCCATGGGCATCGAACCTTATCCCGCAGCCGAGTTCCCCGTAACCGGCTACACTGATGAAATCAAAGAAACTTTCGTAGATAATCTCGACCCGGCACGCGAAGTCTCCATCGCCGGCCGAATCATGTCACGCCGCATTATGGGTAAAGCCGCATTCGTGGAGCTTCAGGACTCTCGCGGCCGAATTCAAGTCTACGTCTCCCGCGACGACATCTGTCCCGGCGAAGACAAGGAATTCTATAACACCGTGTTCAAGAAGCTCCTTGACATCGGTGACTTTATCGGTGTGAAGGGCTTCGTCTTCCGCACTCGTACGGGCGAAATCACCGTCCATGCCCGCGAACTCTTAGTGCTCAGCAAGTCGCTTCGTCCGCTGCCCATCGTCAAGGTGAAAGACGGCGTGACCTACGACTCATTCGATGACCCCGAACTGCGCTATCGCCGCCGCTACGTCGACCTCGTGGTCAACGAAGGGGTGCGTGACATCTTCATCAAGCGCACCAAGGTCTTCAACTCCATGCGCAACTACTTCAACGAACACGGCTACATGGAAGTCGAGACCCCCATCCTGCAATCAATTCCCGGCGGCGCTTCCGCCCGCCCGTTTATCACTCACCATAACGCCCTTGACATCCCCCTGTATCTCCGAATTGCCGATGAACTCTACCTCAAACGCCTTATCGTAGGCGGCTTTGAAGGGGTCTATGAATTCTCGAAGAACTTCCGCAACGAAGGCATGGACCGCACCCACAATCCGGAGTTCACCTGCATGGAAATCTA
>CAMWSN010000043.1 GCA_947176925.1 uncultured Porphyromonadaceae bacterium | reverse complement strand
CTTTTTTTTTTCAAGCAGAAGTCGGAATACGACCTTCATGAGCGGCTCGTTGGCTCGGATATGTGTATAATAGACAGGCGGGAAGATTGTCCTGAAACTTACGCAGACATTTCTCCCACTGCTCATTTACATTTATTTCCATCGGTGAAGGAATGTTGATAATTGGTGGTTTTAGCGGATGCAAATTAAGTACAAAAAAACTAAAAAAACAATCTAAAAAAAATTTGGATTTTGTAAAAGTTATTAACATCCCTGAAAATCAATCACTTACAAAGTTATTAACAATTTTACGCTTAAAATGCTAATTTTCAATATATTATATACATCGAAATGTGAAACAAAATTTATAATAATACTGACTTACATCCTCAAAACCGCCGTAAACTAAACACTTCCGGGTCACCGCATAAGTTGTTCCACCCACGAACCTCTTATTTATACCTGGTATAAACTTACGTTAGACATTCGTTACTTTGACAAAATTTTCAGCAGCAAATGGATTCTTTGCAAATTTACGTAAAAATTCGTAAATTTGCGGGCAGAAATGAATTGGAAAGTATTTTTATTCAGCATATTCGTAAGCCTGGTGCCTCTCGTGTCATCAGGTCAGCAACCCGTAAACACTTCAACGACTGACAAGTCTATGAAATGGGATGAAGCGATTACGCGAATCACTTCATGGAACGTCAGTGAATATTTAGGAGACCGCACTCTCCGCGAAGTTGATACGGTGATGGAAAACTACTGTCAAGAAGTTGCTATCCCATCCCTACAGTTCGGCTATACGTCCGCAATTACCGGTAACTATGGCGCTGAGGGAACTTCCATGAACTATTTTGAGCGTTCCCAACCCGGACCTTTCTTTTTCAATGATGCTCTTGCACCCTATATCCCTACCGTAGCAACTACCCCATTCTATAACTCAAGAGTTCCGATGACGCTTCTGTCTTATAACTTTGGCTATGGTAATCAGCAGTCACAGGATCGCTTGAAAGCCGTTTTCAACGGTAACATCAACCGTCGGGCACAGATAGGCGGAAATGCAGAATATATTCTCTCTAAGGGTAGTTATGAAAATCAGGCCGACAAGCATTTCAATTTCGGACTAAACGGCTCATACATGGGCGACCACTATCAAGTCATTGCTCTCTTTAATCAGTATTATTCGCTTAATAAGGAAAACGGAGGAATACAGAACGACCTTTACATCACTGACCCGGCTGAGATGCAGGGGGGAAATTCAAAGATTACGTCAAAAAATATCCCAGTAAATCTCCGCAATGCCCATTCTCGCGTAAATGGACGCGAATTTTGGATGAACAACCGATACCGCTTTGGTTTTCATCGCTTTAATGAAGAAGATTCAACTGAAACTTTTATTCCGGTCAGTCAGATTTTCTGGACCTTTGATTTTAACGAACACCATCACCAGTTCCGCACCAAAAACGCCGAAGACCATAAATTTTGGGCCAATAACTATTTCAACGATTCCAATACCGACGATGACTCCCGGGCAATGACCATTCGCAATACGGTTGGCATTTCACTCTTGGAAGGATTCAACAAATGGGCCAAATTCGGTTTGACGGCCTACGCCCAACATGAATTCAACCGCTATCGTCAATTGCAAGACTATCAGGAACTCGGAATTCGCCGAATCAGTAAAGAACACTCCCTCTATATCGGCGGACGCCTGAGCAAAGAACAAGGCTCATTGCTCAGATACAATGCCGATGCCCGTATAGCTATTGCCGGCCATAATTTAGGCGAAATGGAAATAAGTGGCGAGGCGCAATTTCGCGTCAGGATTCGTCGAGATACTGCCTCGGTCCGCGCTTTTGCGGAGTTTGACAATCTCCATCCCTCGTTTTTTGTCGACGAATATGTCAGCAACCATTTCATCTGGAAAAATGATTTCTCCATGACCCGCCGTCTGCGCTTCGGCGGCGAATTGAATATTCCCCAGACCGGCACTAATATCCGAGCCGGAATGGAGAACATCCAGAACATGATTTACTTCGGTAATGAGGCTCTCCCGCTTCAGCATAGCGGCAACATCCAGGTCTTTTCCGCAACCTTGAACCAAGGACTTAGATTCGGCATATGGAACTGGGATAACGCCGTCACATATCAAACCGCAAGCAATCATGACGTCCTGCGTATTCCTGCAGTCAGCTTATTTTCCAATATGTACATCCTTTTTCGGGTAGCGACTCTCAGGGTGCAGTTTGGCGTGGATTGCAACTACATGACCTCCTATAAAGCCCAGGCTTATCAACCGGCCACAATGACATTCCATAATCAGGATGAAATCCGTGTTGGGAACTACCCGATGATGGACGCATACCTCAATATGAAGCTAAGTAAGGTTCGGTTCTACGTCCTCTGTTCTCACTTCAATCAAGGGCTCTTTGGCGGATCAAACTATTTCTCAGCCGCACACTATCCCCTCAATCCACGACGCTTCATGTTCGGCCTCAGCATTGACTTTGCAAACTAATCGTTAATATGAAAAACTCTCTTAGCCGGAAACCGGGCAGCAGATTGCTGCTCTATATAGTTCTTCTGATTGTAACCCTTGGAGCAATGTTTTCATTACGCCGGTGCCAGCAATTTGATCATCATGAACCTGCCGCACCATCCGATACGCTCCGCATAGCCATTCAATATGCTCCCGGCTCCTTCTACATGCAGGATGACACTCTTGGTGGAGTTGACTATGATGCGGTATGCCGCCTCGGTCTTCCCTATCGCCTCTACCCCATCACCAATCCTGCGGAAGGTCTGGCCGGATTAAATGAGGGGAGGTATGACCTCGTAATAGCCGATATGCCGCTGACGGCTGACAGCACCTCCGAATATCTCTTTACCGAGCCTGTCTACGTTGACCGTCAGGTCCTGGTACAGCGCGCTGACGGCGCTATAACCTCAGTTATTGACCTCGCTGACAAGACTGTCTGCGTCCCTGAAAATTCTCCGATGGTTACGAGATTGGAAAACCTCTCAGACGAAATCGGAGCGCCCATCATTATTGACGAGCGCCCCGTAACATCGGAAAAACTGCTTATTGAATTAGCCCATGGTCATAATAATGTCAATTATGCCGTGGTTAATGAATCCGTTGCTCAATTGTTGGCCACTGATTATCCAAACCTTGACTTTTCGGTTCCGGTTTCTCTGAATCAGTTCCAACCCTGGATTCTACGCAAAGACGCCTCAGCGCTTCGCGATACTCTTAACGCCCGGTTGCGTTAAGGTAAGCGGCCTTGGCTGTCTGGAAGTCACCATAGGCCGTTGAGTATTGGTCATGAGCCTGGCGAGCCATTGCTTCAGCCTCAAGAAGGTCAGTGATTGTTGACGTTCCGGCTTCGTAATATACCCGGTTCAAGCGAAGATTCTCTTCTGCCTGGCCGATAGCCTCAGCGGCAAGCTCCATTTTGCGGTGAGATGCAGTCAGTTCATCCCATTTGTTCTGCATGTTGATCTGGAGCATCTGCCCGAGGTCTTCACGCTCATTACGCGCATTCTCCAATTCAAGATTCTTACGCTTGATAGCATGTGAACCACCCCACCATGAGGTAATAGGAATATTGACTACCAACTGAACCGCACCGAAGTTATGACCCTGTTCCAGGACATTATGATAATACCATCCTGCACCGCCAAGTACTTGAGGAAGATTCTTACCTACCTCCATCTTCTTTTCAAGCTTTTTAGCCTTCACTTGAGCGTCGAGTAACTGATAATCTATCGTCTGGTCAAGAGCAACGGCTGGGTCAACCAAGAGTTCCGACGGGTAAGCCGGGACAGCCTCCGGAACAGGAGCAGAAATATTAATCGGCTTTTCGAAGTCCTCACCGATATATTGTGACAGCACCATGCGACAAAGCTGAATTCCATTGTCAAGGTCAACCATATCAGCCTCATAACCATTACGTTTAAGCTGGACTTTAAGCAGATCGTTACGCATAGCTACTCCGGCATCCACGGCCACCTGAATCTGACGGTCAAGAGTGTCAAGCGTAGCAATGACTGATTGAAGGGTACGCTTGGTGTCCTGCAAGGTGGCAAGTTTCCAATAATACTGTTCAGTAGTCAATCTCACTTCACGCTCGGTTTGAGCCTTCTGAAGTTCACCTACGGCCTCACCGACTTTAGCCAACTGATTGCCATTGACAATCTGACCGCCCATAAAGATAGGCTGCAAGGCCTGAACTCCGGCAACTACGCCATGCTTGACAAGCTCTATGTTAAGCATATCCAAGGCATTGTACTGGAATACATAGTTATGTGAGCGGAAACCGAAACCGGTAGCTGAAATCTGCGGGAAGTACTTTGTGAAGGCCTCCTTACGGGTTTCCTTAGCCATCGCCGACGAATTATCGGCGCGACGGAGAGTGGCGTTATTTTTAACGGCAAGGTCAATACATTGCTCGAGGCTGAGAATAGTGTCCTGCGGCTCGGCGGTCTGTCCTGCGGCTCCAAATGCCACGGCCAAGGCTATAACGGGGAATAATATTTTCATAACTTTAAATCATGTGTGTTTCAAGTGGTTCATCGAGGGGAGAATTCGCGCCTTTATTGCGGGCCTTCATCTTCCAATAGGCCACGGGGATAGTAGTCAGGATGAAAATCATCGTGATAGGAGTACCATAGAAGATAACCACACCCATAGGCTGCCAGAGGGCTGACCCGCCAATAACCATCGGGACAACACCCATAGTAGCGGCAGCTGAGGTCAGGAATATCGGACGCATTCGGCGCTGAGATGCTTGGAAAATAGCATCCTTAAGCGTAGCGCCCTGGTTGCGCAATTCCTCAGCATAGTCAAGCAAGACTATCGCGTTGCGGACAAGGATACCCATCAGTGATACAATGCCGAGGACACAAGTCAGTGATATATTCGTGCCTTGAATCAGCATGCCTATACCTGCACCGGGAATACAGAGCAGCAGTGAGAGAACCATCAACACGGCCGTATTAATCTGCGCATAGTGGAAAAGGATGATAAAGAAGATAATCACGACGGCGATGGCCAGTGCTTCCATAATCTGCGGGAGAATAGTCATCGAATTATCCCAGTCTCCTCCGCGGCTGATGGTGACTCCGTCAGGAATATCCATAGAGTCGATTACGTCCATGACTGCTTCCGTGCGGTCAATGACATTGACGTTGCGCTGGACCTCGGCCATGATTGAGATTTCAGGGATTCCGTTGCGGTGCGAGAGCTGGCCGTGGTTCCATTGGGGTTCTACGTCGGCAAACTGACGCAAAGGTGCCGAGGAAGCTCCGAGGGCCACAGGCATAGGCTCGTCAAGCAGATCTGACGCCGAAGCATCGTCGGAAGTCGGAGTTTTAAGGACTACGGGAATACCATAATCACCTTCCCAGACCGTAGCGACAGGCACACCGGTGCTATAACGCATTGCTAAGGTGGCTTCAACGCCTAAGTTAGTTTGACCGAGGCGAGATGCCTGGACTGAGTTGGGAACTACGTTAGCGGCAACGAGAGGATTGTCAAGCGATGAGCGGACGCAGCGGAGTCCGTCGATCTGGCGCATACGAGCCATAATGGAATCACTTACCTGCTGGAGCTGAGCGAAATCATTACCGGAAACACGGATTTCGATGGGATATGCGGCGTTAGAATAGCTCAACTGCTTGAAGCGGACAATGGCATCAGGGAAGTAAGTTTCATAAGCATCCGTATATTCATTTAGTACTTCAATCGTAGCCTCGTCGCTTTTGGTATTGACAATGAACTGAGCGAAATTAGGACCGCCGACCTGAGGCGCGTATGTAGCCTGGAAACGAGGTGAGGAGCATCCATGGAATGAAGCGATGGAAACCACGCGATCATCCTTGGCAAGAATTGCTTCAAGGGAATCGGCAACCTCTGAGGTACGCTTGACCGATGTACCGGTCGGAAGGAAGATTTCAACTGCAAACTGGTTACGTTCAGCAATTGGCATCAGCTTGAACGGACGAGTAACGAAGAGGAGTATACCGCCGACAGTAACTACGACGGATACTATAAGAGTGGTCTTCGGATACTTGAAGCAAACGGTAATCAGTTTGTTGTAAACCTTTTGAAGAGAAACGAAGAATGAGAATTTTTTCTTACCGGAGGCGATTGCTTCCTGTTCCTGCTTGTAAATAGGCTGCTTGATAAGCTTATATTGCAGGAAGGGAACAAGGAGTTCGGCCACAATGAGTGAAACCATCAGAATAATGGTCAATGCCCAGGGGAAGTCCGTCAGGAAGTCACGGAACATCCCCGTCATTGTCAGCAGGAAGGGAAAGAAGGTAATTGAGATGGCTAACGTGGCTGAGAATATTGCCTTCAGGAATTCAGTGCCGGAACGCAGGGTCGCGCTCTTATGGTCCATCCCTTCAGATATGAGTTCAACATAGTCGTCAATGATAACGACGGAGTTATCCACAATCATGCCTAACGATAGAATCAAGCAGGCCAATGTTACGGTGTTCAACTCTATACCGAACATATAGAACAGGCCTAAAGAGATAAATATTGCAATCGGGATAGTACTTGCAGCAATTAGAGCAACCTTAAACGGAAGCAGGAACATTATGACGATAACCACCGCAACAATGGCGATTACGAGCTCACGAAGGAAATCGTTGACCGAAGAGTTGACTACGGTGGGTTGGTCCGTAATCTTGTAGAGGGTTACGTCGGCGGGAATTTCAGAGTTGAAGGCATCGAGCTGCTTATTTACTTCGCGACCCATCTCGACTATGTTATAACCATCCTTCATCTGGACCGAGAGGAGAATACATTTTGTGCCGTTGTTTGTGATATACGAAGTGGGGTCGGCGTATTCCTTTTCTACTTTGGCTACATCACCCAAGCGAACGACTGAGCCATCAGGCAACGACATAATAATCATCTGCTCAAGGTCATAAACGGAGTTGATTGAACGCTCGACGTGAATGGGCTGAGTGTAATAATCACTGCGAAGGGAGCCTCCGGTGGTCTGGAATCCTTTGGAAAGAAGAAGAGCGCCAAGGGTCTTTTCGTTAAGTGCGTAATGAGTCAGTTTCTCGGGATCGAGAGTGACTGCTATCTGCTCTCCCTGCTTTCCGTACACATCCATCGTACCTACGCTCTCGATTGTGCGCAGACGGTCACGCAGGTCATCCATGTATTGGCCGAGCTCGCGATAAGTTTTTTGATCGCTCTGCATAGTAATCAACAGCGATGAAGTATCTCCGAAGTTCGAAATGGTCTCTACGGCGAGAACCCCTGAGGGTAGTTTCAGTTTGACGGCATCCATTCCGAGTTTGAACTCATTCCAGAAAGGAGTGGCGTCCTGGACGTTATCATCAAGTTCGACGAAAATCATCACCATACCGTCAGAACATTGGCTGTAAGTTGTCTTCTTATTTACTTCCTTATAGGAGAAAACATAGTCTTCAAGAGGCTTAAGGACCTCCTGTTCCATCTGTTCGGGAGTAGCGCCGGGATATACGGCGGCGACCACGCCCTCACGAATTGTAAAGCTCGGGAATTCATTCTTATCCATATTGATAAGAGCGTAAATGCCGAACGCAATAAGAACTACGGAGAGAAGTATGACTATACGTCTATATTTAAGACCGGCCACAACGATGCCTGCGGGCTTCTGTAGCGGCTTAGGGGCCTGGTTAGTATCTTGACTTGCCATGATCTATAAAATTTATACGATTTATAAATTTATAAAGCTTATTCAGCAGCAATAATTTCCGTTCCATTACTGATTTTCTGCATACCGGCAATGATGACGCTATCGCCAGGGTTGATACCTGAGCTGATAATGATACCATCAGCCGTGAGTCCGCCTTGTTCGACGTATCTCATCTGAGCCTTACCGCCGTTAGAAAGCCATACGAAGTTGCGGTTATCGGCACTGAGAAGCACAGCCTGAGGAGGCAAAACGATTGAACCTTGCTCCCCGGATTCAGATGATTCCACCGGAGCTAATTTAACCGAACAGAGCATGCCGGGAAGAAGTGTACCATCGGCATTGCTGATGCGGAATTTAACATCGTAGGCACGTGAAAGCGGATTGGCCACCACACCTTGTTCGGTCAAAACCGCCTGGCGCGTTTCACCATCAAGCGCATCAATCGCAACAGAAGCTTCACGGCCCGGTTTCATTGCGGCAATCTCATTTTCGGGAACCGAGATGGAAACTTTTACGTCACCTAATGCGACGATCTTGAGTACCGGGACAGCAGGGACCACGGTCTGACCGACGTCGGCAGTCTTCTCGGCAATTATGCCGCTGACGGGAGCATAAATTCTTGCATCATTAACCGCGCGATGAGCCATCGCTGCCGAGTTCTCGGCCTGGGTAAGCTTGGTCTGCATTTCAGTCCATTGAATGTCAGGGAGAGCATTGGCGTCATGCAGTTTTTTCAGGCGTGCGTATGCGTCCTTTGCCTCGGCAAGGGTCGCATCGGCAATGTTTGCCGCATTCACGAGACTTTCAGAGTTAAGGTCGGCAAGTAGCTGACCCTTTGTAACTTTCTGGCCTGGGGAAACATATATATTCCTTATGGTACCGGGAACGGAGAAACTCACTTCGGAGCCGTCGCCGCTTTCGATGGTGCCGGAATAGGTCCGGGTGTTGGAAACATCACTGGAACTCACGGCCATAACCTCTACCTTCACAGGCGGTGCAGCCGTAATCTTTTCCTTTTTCAAACCACATGAATTAAAGCCCAGAAGCACGACGGCTCCGAGCGCTGCAATGATAACAGGAGTCTTGATGTAATTTTTCATAGCTGAAACAGTTTTTTCGATTTGAAAATAAAACGAAAAAAGACTTAAAAAGGTTCAAAGTAGGATTTATTATCCAATTTTTGCATTTTAAATTTTGTACTTTTAATTTTTTACGCTATCTTTGCGTGTTGATTTATCGATGAACCAAAGAATTTGATGACCTGATCAGGCATCGGAAGTATATATGAACAGACAAGATTTCAGCGATATAGCGCCGTTTGATGATAGCGATTTTCGCGCGCATATAAATAATTTGGTTGCGCAACCGGAGTTTGCAAATGCCGTCACTTGGGTCTTTCCCGAGATTGATTTTGCAGCTTTTGCGGAACGATTGAAGATGGTTGATTCTCAGGAATCCTTCCAGTTAAACGTCATGTGTCCCATTTTGGAAAAACTCGTGGCCCGCTCTACTGACGGCTTGACATGTGACGGCATAGAAAACTATCGAGAAGGCGAGGATTATACTCTGATGTCAAATCACCGTGACATCGTTCTTGACGCTTCTTTTTTGAATCTATGCCTGGTGCGCCACGGACTGCCTACGTGTGAAGTGGCTATCGGCAATAATCTGCTGATTATGCCCTGGATTGACGAATTGGTGCGCCTTAATAAGAGTTTCATCGTCAAACGCGACACCGGGATGCGTGGTGCTCTTGAAGCCGCAAAACATCTGAGTGCATATATTCATTATTGTATCACTGAGAAAAAGCAAAGCCTTTGGATTGCTCAGCGTGAAGGTCGCGCAAAGGATTCCAATGACCGCACTCAGGATTCTTTGCTGAAAATGCTTGAGCTCGGAGGCTCGGGAACGCCCTTGGAGCGTCTGCGTGAGGTCAACCTTATGCCCGTAAGCATCAGTTATGAATTTGACCCCAATGACTATCTGAAAGCATCCGAGTACGTCCAGAAACGTCGCGATCCTAACCATAAAAAGAGCCCCAAAGATGACCTCCGGGCTATGGAAACGGGTATTATGCGACCCAAAGGGCGAATCCACTATTCAATCACTGAATGTCTTAATCCGCAGATTGATGCTCTCCCTCAGGATCTTGACCGCGCCCAGGCGGCTCGCGCAGTTGCTGAGTTGATTGATAAAGCGATCCACTCCAATTATAAGCTTTATCCCATTAACTACGTTGCATACGATATGCTTGAAGGAGGCCATAGATTTGCTGATCAATATACGGAGGCTGATGTCGAGGCCGTCAAAGAACGCCTGGCAGTCCAAATTGGAAAGTGTCGCTTGGAAAACGTAACCGACGAGGAACGTGACTATATGCGTGAACTGATCCTGACTATGTATTCCAATCCGCTGAAAAACAAGCTGTTCTAAATGAGACTCCCAATCATCATGGTGGTGATTATCCTGCTCTTGCAGGTAGCGACTGACGCTTATATATTTTTTGCGGCATGGCAGCGTAGCCGGCGACTCGGCGCAGCTAAATTTCAGTTACTGGAAAGCGCATTTTTCCTGGTCTACATAATTGTTTTTCTCTGTCTTCCCAAGCGCGGAGAAAGTGACCAGATGCTCCAGGTCTCAATGTGGATGCTCTTTTTCTATTTGACTGTCTACGTTGGGAAAATCATCTTTGTCCTCTTTGATCTCATCGCTTCCATTCCTAAACTATGGGGAGGCAAGCGAGTCAATGGCATCAGTATCGCAGGTATCGTAGTCGGAATTATTGCTTTTATTGCCATGTGGTGGGGCGCACTGATTAACCGCTACCATGTTCAGGTCAATGAAGTGACTGTCCGCATTGAAGACCTTCCTCAAAGTTTTGCCGGCTATCGAATAGCCCAGATCTCGGACCTCCATGTCGGAACGTTCGGCCGGGACACTACATTTATTAATAAGCTCGTTGAAATAGTTAACGCTCAACACCCGGACCTGATTGTCTTCACCGGTGATATTGTTAACCGACGTGCCGACGAACTGAAGCCATTTGTCAATTCCTTAGGTCGCCTTGATGCCAAAGACGGCGTTATCTCAATTTTGGGTAATCACGACTATGGTGATTACATCGACTGGCCGTCAGCCCAGGATAAAGAGCTGAATATGGAGCAACTGATGGACTTTCAGTTAGAGATGAATTGGGAACTGCTCACCAATAGTTCTACGATAGTCTATGGAGAGAATCCCTCTGACTCCATCGTGGTCATCGGAGTAGAAAATTGGGGCGAACCACCGTTTCCTGCCTACGGCGACCTTCTGATGGCCTACCCCACTCCCGGGGATTCCGCCGTGAAGATTCTCCTGAGCCATAATCCCGTTCATTGGCTGAAAGAAGTTGAACCCGTCGACTCAATGAAAATTGACCTGACCCTCAGCGGACATACACATGCGATGCAAGTGGCACTTGGACGCGTAAGCCCTGCCGCCCTCAGATATGACAATTGGAGTGGTCTTTATGAATCCCATGACGGACAACGTCCGCTTTACGTAAATATTGGCGCCGGGACTGTTGGTGTTCCTATGCGCATAGGTGCAACCCCTGAGGTTACTATTTTTACTCTGATCCCTAAAAAGAAACGAAAAACAACGTGAGAATCCCCACTACTGACTTCCCTTCGATTATCGGCAACGAGTTGAACCTCCAACGCAAACAAGTCAACGCCGTAATTAAGCTTCTTGACGATGGCTGTACAGTCCCATTCATTGCTCGTTATCGCAAAGAACAGACCCTTGACCTTGATGAAATTCAGGTCAGAGCTATTCAACTTAAGCTTGAAGCACTGAGAGAATACGTCAAACGTCGCGAATTTATCGTTGACCAGATAAAGCAGGCCGGAATGCTCACCCCCGAATTGGCTGACCGAATCGAACACACCCTCGATGCCGCTACTCTTGAGGACATCTATCTTCCGTTCAAGCCCAAACGAACAACTCGAGCCGAATCGGCCCGTGAAAAAGGGCTCGAACCTTTAGCAAAAATTATAATGGCACAAAATGCCGTCGGATTTGATCTTATTGCAAAAAAATACGTCGACGGCGACAAGGTAAAAACTATTGAGGATGCACTCAGCGGAGCCCAAGACATTATTGCCGAATGGATGAGCGAAAATGAAAAAGCCCGCAATCTTGTCCGTTCAAAATATCAACGGAGTGCCACCCTTACGTCGGTTCTTAATAAGAAAGCGGAAGATACTGCCGGCGACCTTTATAAAAACTATTATGATTATTCTCAGCCGCTGCGCCAGGTCGCTTCCCATCGTTACCTTGCCGTTCGTCGCGGCGAAGCGGAAGGAATCCTCAAAGTTGACATCTCCATTAATGATACGGAGATGATTGAGCGCCTCGGCCGCTTTTTCATCAAACAAGATGCAACCCGTGAAAGCAGCGAGCTGGTATATAGTGCCGTCAGGGATTCTTACCGCAGGCTGATTCGTCCCTCTATTGAAACGGAAATTGCTGCCGCTGCCAAGGAGAAAGCCGACGCTGCAGCTATCGATATGTTTGCCGATAATTTGCGCCAACGCCTGATGTCTCCCCCGATGTTCGGCAAGCGAATCATGGGAGTTGACCCCGGATTTAAATCCGGATGTAAGGTTGTCTGCATCGACGAACAAGGCCAATTCCTTGCTTACGAAATTATTTATCCCAATCCGCCGCAAGCCGACGTAATGGGAGCCACATATACGCTCTGCGCGATGGTCAGTGACCTTAAAATCGACGTCATCGCCGTTGGCTCCGGAACGGCCGGACGCGAAACAGAAAAATTCCTCCGTAACGTCCGCTATCCGCGCAAAGTGCAAATCATGTCGGTATCCGAGGATGGTGCTTCCGTCTATTCTGCTTCCGAAATTGCCCGCGAAGAATTCCCTGACCTGGACCTCACGGTAAGAAGCGCCGTCAGCATCGGGCGTCGGGTACTTGATCCCTTGGCCGAACTCGTAAAAATCGAACCTAAAAGTATCGGAGTAGGTCAATATCAACATGACGTCGATCAGGCTAAGCTCCAGCAGTCACTTGACAATACGGTGGAAAGCTGCGTGAACAGCGTTGGCGTAAACGTTAACACCGCCTCCTCTGCCTTACTTGGCTACGTAAGCGGTATCGGACCGGCCTTGGCTAAGTATATCGTTAAGTATCGTGGCGAAAACGGCCCGTTCAAATGTCGCGAAGACCTGATGAACGTTCCCCGAATGGGCGAAAAAGCATATCAGCAGTGTGCCGGCTTCCTTAGAATTCCAGGAGGCTCTAACCCCTTGGATAACACTGCAATTCATCCGGAAAGATATGACCTTGTCGAACAGATGGCTCATGACTGCCGCACCACCGTTGACAAGCTCAAAGCCGCCGACATTAATATTGCCAACTATCTTGACAAAAACACCGGCGAATCTACTCTGAGGATGATTCTCGATGAGATTTCCAAACCGGGCCGAGACCCCCGAGGCGAATTCGAAACCGCTCAGTTGGGCGAAGGCATAAACTCAATCCGAAGCCTCATTCCCGGAATGGAAGTCTCCGGAAAAATTAACAATATCACTGCTTTCGGTGCATTTGTTGACCTCGGAATCAAGGAAAACGGTCTGATCCATGTATCGCAACTTAGTGAAGCATTCATCACCAACCCGCTCGAAGTGGTACACATGGACCAGTTGGTTCGAGCAAGAGTCATGGATGTTGACTATGACCGCGGACGTATTGCCTTAACTCTCAAGGGTGTAAATCAATAATGGAGTGTATTTTGACTCTTGGGTCCAACTGTCCGCAAAAGGAACGAATGATGACCAAGGCCACTGAATGGCTCTCCTCAAACTTTGACGTAGTTGCCGATTCAGGGATATATCAAACCCGGGCACTCAATGGAATATCTCCGGACTATCTTAACATGATAGTCAAGGTTAAAACATCACTTGAGGCCACGCAACTTATTCAGTTTGGAAAAGAGTTCGAAGCCGAATGTGGGCGCTCCGCAGAATCAAAAAACCGAGGTATCGTCGAAATGGACGTGGACCTCGTCAAGTACGGTAAAACCGTTTTACGCCCCGAAGAATTCACCAGAACTTATTTTATTACAGGATATAATAAGCTATGAAACCGATTATTTATCAACTTCTGCCGCGTCTGTTCGGCAACCGCACGGAAAACCCCGTCCCGTGCGGAACAATCGAACAAAACGGCTCAGGCAAGTTTAAAGATATAACCTCATCAGCGCTCCGTGCAATCAAATCGCTTGGCGCTACCCACGTTTGGTTTACCGGCGTCATTGAACATGCTCACCGACCTGATTATTCATCCTACGGAATCCGTAAGCATAACCCCCACGTAATCAAAGGTGAAGCAGGGTCGCCGTATGCCATTACCGATTATTACGACGTTGATCCTGACTTAGCCGTAAACCCCGCCAAACGAATGGTGGAGTTTGAGGCTTTAATAACGCGTACCCATAACTTAGGCCTAAAGGTTATCATTGACTTTGTCCCGAACCACGTCGGCCGTGAGTATCATTCCGACGTAGCCCCTGATGGCATAAAAGACCTTGGTGCTGATGACATTACGGCTCATCATTTCAACCCTAACAATAACTTTTACTATCTCCCGGGAACTCGTTTTGAACCGACCAATGTTCATCTCGGTGACTACGTTGAAGAACCCGCCAAAGCCTCCGGAAATGATTGCTTTACCCCTTCGCCTGACCGCAATGACTGGTATGAAACGGTCAAACTCAACTATGGTGTAGACTACTGCGGAGGAGGCCACAAGCACTTTGATCCGATTCCTGATACCTGGCATAAAATGCTTGATATCCTGAAATTCTGGGCTGCCAAAGGTATTGACGGATTCCGATGCGACATGGCCTTTATGGTACCCATAGAGTTCTGGCAGTGGGCCATCCCCCAGGTTCACAAAGTCAAGAAAAACATTGAGTTCATAGCTGAGATTTATGATGTTAACCTCTATCGTCCGTTTATCGAAGCCGGATTCGATTACCTATATGACAAAGTCAACCTATACGATACCCTGCGCGCAATCCAGTGTTTCGGTGTTGGGGCCGACCGCATAACCTCATGTTGGCAGACGGTTGACGGTCTTGGCGCTCACATGCTCAACTTCCTTGAAAATCATGATGAGCAACGCTACGCTTCTCCCTTCTATGCCGGTGACGCGATGACGGTACTACCCTCTTTGACAGTCGCCTCCACCCTGTCAACTGGCCCGATGATGATTTATTTCGGCCAGGAACTTGGCGAACGTGGAATGGATTCCGAGGGCTTCAGCGGTGAAGACGGACGCACCACAATCTTCGATTATTGGACCATCCCGACCATAGCCCGGTGGCTCAAAGGAGGAAAACCCTCAACCGCAGAGCTGACTGAAGATGAGGTCAAACTCCGCAACATGTACCTCAAGGTGCTTAACGTCGCCCGGTCTGAAAAAGCCGTAACCGATGGGTTATTCTTCGACCTGATGTATGTTAACTATGACAATCAGGCTTTCAATCCCCACCGCCACTATGCTTATTTGCGTCATCACGATGGAGAAACTCTGCTCATAGCCGTCAATTTTGCTGCTGAGAGTGCCGACATGGAAATCCGTTTGCCGCGCCACGCTTTTGACCACCTGAATATTGCCGAGGGGGAATACAAAGCGGTCGAACTGCTTGAAGGCGCGAAATCACGTAAAATCGTATCATCCGAATATCCGTTTATAACCAAGGTGCCGGCTCATGGCGCCGTCATCTGGAAATTAAAGAAATGATTTGGCTCTTTAGAATTTATCAGATACTGATAATGCTGCCGCTGATGTTCGTCGTAACGCTTTTTACGGCAATCATCACTGCTTTCGGCTCAATGATTTTTGGAGGCCGATGGTGGGGTTACTACCCTCCGATGATATGGTCTCGAATTATGTGTATTCTTTCCTGGGTCAGAATTGAAGTTCACGGTCGCGAACATATTTCCAAAGGAACAAGCTACGTGTTTGTCGCAAACCATCAG
>CAMWSN010000042.1 GCA_947176925.1 uncultured Porphyromonadaceae bacterium | reverse complement strand
GTGAATAAGCAAATCAGCTCAATTACTCAAGGTCCGCGTCAAAGTAATTTTGAACTTTTACGTATACTTGCTATGTTTTTGATATTGATTCTGCATGCTAATGGTCACGCCTTAGGTTTACCCGACGCTGAATCAATCCATCAAAGACCTTTTTACGAAATATTCAGGATTTTCTGCGAGTGCTTTGCAATTATTGGCGTAAACGTTTTCGTTTTGATTTCCGGATGGTTTGGGATTCGAGCGTCTAAGAAAGGGTTCTTGGCATTGTGGTTTCAAGTCATTTACTTTTATCTTGGGATCGTTTTGGTGTTGTATTGTCTTGGGCTTATACCTTTATCTCTCAATAATATATCATCCGTTCTTTGCCTTAATGGTAGCGGGTGGTTCGTAGTCTCTTACTCGATTCTTTATATTCTGTCGCCTGTATTAAATAAGTTTCTTGAGACGGCTCCGGAGAAGACCATTCGTAATGTTCTTCTTGCGTTCTTCGCATTTGAGATTATTTATGGTATGGCAATCATGAAGGAATTTTCGCAAGGTTCTTCCGGCCTTTCTTTTATGGGTTTATATTTGTTGGCTGGATACTTAAGAAAATATGGCGTAAGACGGTTAACGAAGTGGGCCGGAATAGTCCTTGTGGTGACAACTATTATTAACGCCGGTATTTTTACGACGCTTACGCTGTTTTCGATTCCTGCAAAGCGGTTATGTATAGCGTATTGCAGTCCGTTGGTAATTATACCTTCTGTCGCAATGATTTTATGGTTTTCAAGAATCACGATAAAACCCAATAGATTTATCAATTTCATTGCAGCTTCGGCATTTGCCGTATATCTTTTTCATGATTTTTACCTGATGAGGGAACTGTTTTATTGTCCTTTAATTCGTTATTCAGATTCTGTGGGCGGATTATTCGGAGTCATTGTGGCGATGGTTTTGGTATATACTGTTTCGGTTATTCTTGATCAGCCCCGAAAGTTAATTTGGAACTATTTAAAAAAGTTCATAAGTTAGTCTAATATTTATTTGCTCATGTCAGTAGCAAATAGTAAGCTGCTTGCGAAAAATACTCTTTCACTCTATGTCAGGATGCTGGTCATTATGGCCGTGTCCTTCTTCTCGGTGCGTTTATTGCTTCAGGAGTTAGGTCAGGAGGATTATGGTACGTATAATGTCATTGGTGGAGTCGTAGTCCTCTTTTCTTTCCTGAGCAGCGCGTTAACTCAGTCAACTCAAAGGTTTTTGTCCTATCATCTTGGAAGAAGAGACCATGAAAGTTTGCGTAAGGTCTTTTCTATGAGTATTAATGTCCATTTCATTATTTCTATTATTATAATTGGACTTGCTGAAACTATAGGTCTATGGTTTGTAAATAATTATATGAAATTTGAGCCGGGAATGATGTCTGTTGTCAACGTTATCTATCAGTTTTCAATCCTGACTTTTGCCATTCAAATAATGACAGTACCTTATCAGGCGTTGATTATTTCGCATGAAAAAATGTCGTTTTTCGCATACTTCAGCGTTTTAGATGCTGCTTTACGACTATCTGCGGTCATGATTCTGTTCTTTGTGGCAAATAATAAGCTGATTATATATTGTGGAGCTTTGGTTTGTGTGGCATTGATTATTTGGGCTTGCTATTATATATATTGTAGGAATCAATTTAAAGGATGTCGCTATCAGTATTGCAGTGACAAGGGATTATTTGCAGACCTGATTTCGTTTTCAGGATGGAATATGCTTGGCGGATTAGGTAATGTTGGAGCTTCTCAAGGTGTAAATGTTATATTCAATGTATTTATCGGAGTATTGGTTAACGCCGCAATGGGTGTTGCTAATCAGGTCTCTGCAGCTGTAAACTCCCTATCTTCCAACCTTCTCTCTGCATTTGCCCCGCAAATTGTTAAGACTTATGCAGCCGGTGAGACCAGTGAATTTAATAATCTTATTTTCAGGGCATCACGAGTTGCTTTTCTTCTCAACTTTATGTTAGGCTTTCCGTTGATTTTGTGTTGCAAAACAATTTTGGGCGTATGGTTGACTGAAATTCCTGAATATGCAGTTCCGTTTACTCAATTTGTTATTGCAAGCAGTATGATTGATGCCATCTCCGGACCTTTATGGACAGCGGCTCAGGCATGTGGGAAAATAAAAGTTTATATGATTGTTGTGTCTGCAATGATACTTTCCAATGTTATTGCCGCAATAGTCATTTTATCTTTTGAGCTTTCTCCGGTCTGGGTTATAGCTTATAAAGTTGGGATGAACATGCTTATCCACATTTTCCGAGTTTTTTATTTGAAGAATAAAATTGAATTCCCTGCATCGCAGTATATGCGAAAAGTGATGATGAAAGTTATCGCTTTCATGGCTATTGCTCTGCCTCTGCCAATATTGCTTAAATCATGTATTCACGGATTTTGGCCGCAGATAGGGCTCTTTATTCTTTCGATAATTGAGTGTGTTGTTATCGGGTTTTTCGTCATGTTAACAAAGTCAGAGCAACAGTTTTTATTAAAAAAATTGCATTTTATATGAAAAATATCTCCGAACTAAAGAATTGTTTTGGTTGCGGTGTTTGTGTAAAAGCATGTCCTGTTAAAATAATATCTCTTGAAGAAAACCATGATGGTTTCTATCAGCCGATTATCCATGAGCCGGACAAGTGTATTTCTTGCGGTCTTTGCCTGAAAGTATGCTCATTTTGTAATGACAATGAATTCCCCACAGAAGCAGATGTAGATGCTTATGCGGCATGGAGCAATGACGAGAAAGTTCGTCAATGGTGTTCATCGGGTGGAGTCGGCTTTGAAATCGGACGTCAATTGATTAATGAAGGCTATGACGCAGTCGGAGTTCGTTATGACGTCAACAAGGTTCGTGCGGAACACTTTATCGCGGCTTCGGTTGAAGACTTCATGCCATCTGTTGGTAGTAAGTATATCCCCTCATCAACAGTTGACGCCTTTACTAAAATAGACTTGAAAAGTAAGTACCTCATTACAGGAACTCCTTGTCAAATCGCATCATTCCGTCGGTTGATTCGTCATTTTCGGGTTGAGGACAATTTTATTCTACTTGACTTTTTTTGTCATGGTGTGCCTTCACTAAAACTTTGGGATGCGTATATCTCAGAGGTTGTTAAAAAGATTGGTCCTATTAAATTCGTTAGTTGGCGAAATAAATCAACCGGATTGCGTGATTCGTGGAACGTTAATACCGACCTCTCTGAAACGCCATCAGAATCAATTGATTGGCATGAATCATACAATCTTGCCATAAACGGGGAAAAAAACTTTTTATCATCTCGGCTTTCTCAGGGAGATTTATTTTTTGAGTTCTTTCTTGGCAATGTATGTTTAAACGAATGTTGTTATAACTGTCCTTTTAAGATGATAAAGTCGGGAGCTGATATTCGCATTGGTGATCTTTGGGGAAAGTCGTATGATTCTGATACTAAAGGAGTGAGCGCATTATTGGCCTTGACAGAACGCGGGAAGCAGATTGTATCGGAAATAAATGGTACTTGTACATTAGAGATGCACCCGCTGGAAATTGTTACTGAAGGGCAAATGGGACACTCTCCCAATAAACCATGGGTACGCCGATCGATTCTTAATTCCCTCGTAAAAAATAACAAAATCCCTGTCGGATTGATGAAAATATGGCGATTCAGCAAATTGCCTCAACGAATTTTCAGCAAGATTAAACGGATACTCTATAAATGACTTCAATTAAATTACATAAGCCGAATGTTGGAGTACTTTCCATGCAGCGAGTCATTAATTATGGCTCTTTTTTGCAGGCCTACGGATTACGCCAATTGCTACTTCAAAATGGAGCGGAATCGGTTAGTTTCATGGATATAGAACCCGGGCGAATATTGGTTGACTGTCCTTCGAACACAGTGCGCCGAGTTAAAGAGCTTTTTAAGCTTATAATGACCGGACAGATTGTTGAGCGCCTGCGGACTCACCATTTCTTCCCGAAAGTGAAGCGTACATTTTTAGAGTCGGCTTGGGCTCAACTGGGTCTTGAGAACCCGGACCATACAAAGTTTGATTTGATAGTTATAGGCAGCGATGAGGTTTTTAACTGCTGTCAAGAAAGTGGGGCAGGATATACTCCACAATTGTTCGGACGAATAAGAGCTGAGGTCGCACCAAAAGTTATTACCTACGCAGCTTCATTTGGATATACTACACTTCCAATGCTTAAACAATATGGGGTGGCTGATGAAATTGCCGATACGCTCAAGGATGATGAGGCAATTTCAGTTCGTGATGTAAACAGTCAGGATATTGTTGAGTCGCTGATCGGGTCTCGCCCTCCGCTGCATCTTGATCCGGTACTTATGTATGGCTTCAAAAAAGAAATAGAAGTCTACACCGAAAGTCCTACGGATGAAAAATATATGATTGTATATTCTTATCCTGAACGTATAAAGTCACGAGAGGAGGTTAATGCTATTCGTCGATTTGCCAAGCAGAATAATTTAAAAATATATTGTATTTTTTGCTATTATAATTGGGGTGACCGAGTGGTGATTCCTGAAAATCCGATGGAGGTGCTCAAGTGGTTTAAATTTGCAGAATGTATTGTCACCGATACGTTTCATGGTACAATTTTTTCTGTAATTACTCATTCGAGATTCGGTTCTTTTATTCGAACCTCAAATCGCAATAAGCTTGTCAGTCTGTTGGAGTCTGTCGGGTTAGTATCACAGAGTGTTGATAGACCTTGTGAATTGTCAGAAAAGTTACTGATAGATATTGACTATTCATCAGTAGAAAATAGGCTTGATATTGAGAGAGCGAGGACAAATAGTTATTTAAAACAGGCGATTCAAGAGTGATTGACGTTTCGGTTGTAGTTCCGGTTTATGGTGTTGAGAAGTATGTTGAGAGATGCGTCAGGTCTCTTTTTGAGCAGACGTTAACTCAGGGCGTTGAGTTCATTTTTGTTGATGATTGTACTCCTGACAATTCTATTGGGATTATCCAACAAACTTTGAAAGAATATCCGCATAGGGCTGACCAAGTCAGAATCCTTCATCATGAGCAGAATCGCGGCCTCCCCCAGGCCCGCAAAACAGGCATTGAAGCCGCAAATGGTGAATACATCTGTAACGTAGATTCAGATGACTGGCTTGAATTGAGTGCATTGGATAAAATGTACCGCCATGCTGTTGAGAATAGTGCTGATATAGTGGCGTTTGATATGTATTATTCAAATGATACACAATGTATTGCTAATCATCGGCCTTTCAAGACAGATAATATTCTTGATGAAATGATTTACGGACGCGTCGGGTGGAGTCTCTGTAGTAAGCTTATTCGTCGTCGTTTGTATTTCAATCCTAATGCCATAGTTTTTCCGCATTTCCACATGGCAGAGGATTTATTTCAGATGTTCCAGTTGGGGGAACGTTCTAAAAAATCGGTTTATTTGTCTGAAAATTTATATCATTATTATTGGAATCCTCAGAGCCAAAGCAAGAATCCCGATAAAGTTAGACGAGATTTCAAGATGATGCGTGATAATATAGAGCATTTAATTGAAATAAGGGACGGAGAGCGTCATAAGGGTGAGAACGATTGGCTGCGAATGCAAGCGAAAGTGATGTTATATCCGCTGTTAGAAATTAAAGGAGGGCGAAAAGAATACTTAGAGGGTTATCATGAACTCAATTGGAGGATTTTATTTAATCAGACAATACCAATAAAGTCTAAATTAAGACATCTTGGAGTCTTATTGGGAATTCATTCAGTTGTTGAATCCGGAAGAGGCTTTATTAAAGGGAGATAAGACATGAAGGAATATTACGATATTATTTACGTCACCAATCTTCCTGCGTTTTATAAGATTAGACTGCTGAATGAGATTTCAAAGCATAAGAGTGTTTTAGCTATATTTTGTGGCTTTGATGGGGCAATTCAACGTAATGCAGACTTTTCGAAAGGCGAAATGCAGTTTGATAATGTAACACTGAAATATTCAGGTTTTAAGGCTGTTAAAGAAATTCGTGGATTATTGGGAGGAGTATCTTTTAAAGAAATGATTGTTTGCGGGAATAATACGTTGGTTTATTGGTATCTGGCCTTAAAGACTTCCCGTAAGAAACTCTCCGTAGTCTGCGAAAGCAGTATTTATGAGTCAAAGATGACAGGTGTTAAGGGCGTAATTAAAAGATTTTTTAATAATCGGTTCAGCCGTTGCTATGCCTCGGGTGAAGCCGCGGCTCGTCTTTATGCTGATTATGGTTTTAAAGGAGAGATAGTTAAGACGAAAGGGGTGGGTATTTTTAATTATCATAAACAGCCCGCATATACGCCTTGTTCGGAGAAGTGCAATAAACTGATATATGTAGGTCGACTTTCTCCCGAAAAGAATTTACGAAGACTTATTGAGGTTGTTAATCGCAATCCTCAATGGCAATTATCCATTGTTGGCTTTGGTCCATTGGAGAGTGAGTTAAAGGAAATTGCTGGCCCAAATGTGCATTTTTTAGGTGCTATTAATAATGAAGATTTGCCCTCGATTTATCGAGGACATGATGCTTTCGTTCTTCCATCAACATCCGAACCATGGGGCCTGGTGGTTGATGAGGCTTTAAATAATGGTATTCCGGTTGCTGTCACCGAACGCGCAGGTTGTGTTGATGATTGGGTGAAAGACGGAAAATTCGGAATAACTTTTGATCCGTATAGTGAGCAGTCTATTGAGTCCGCTTTTAGGATGATATTGACTAATGAGACAAATAACAAATTAAGAAAGAATATATCAGACCTTGATTTTGAGCAGATTGCTATAGATCAAATAAACTGTTATCTATCGTAAATAATGATATCTCATAAAATCTCAGTAAAAAATTTTGTTTATCCCTTATTCTTTATTGAGTGGATTTATTTGTATTTTGCTGAAATATCCCCATTTACTGGTGTCCTGCTTGGGATTAGCTGGTTCGGATTTACCTTGTGGCAAGTCGTTTTAAGTTACCGACAGAATCTTTTATGGCTTCTGGTAATGTGGCTTTTTATGATGATGTATAGCTTTGAGCCTGTAAGATACTTTCTATACGGAGATACTTTATCTTTTCGTGTTCAATGTGAGTCGGATTATACGGCATATCAAGTCGCCCTGATTTGTTATTTATTTGCGTTATGTCTTGGATATTTTACTAAGCTAAGAAGGTTGTCTACGAAGGAAATATCGACAACTCAAATTATTTATTCTCCTTTATATGTATGGATAATATGTATAGCATTTGGAGTATATTGCATGGTCTTTGGACAGTCCGGTGATACGATTCTTGAAAGTGGAGGCTACGGGCAAGGTAGCAAAAATGTATCATCATTATATGGGTATGGAATTATTCCTATAGTAGTGGCATTACGGTATTCATATAGTCACAGCAGAAAGGTTATTGTCGTCTTGCTCGCATTGTGTTATATACTTAAGACATTACTTTACGGGGGGCGTATTGATGCTATTATGTTGATAATAGCATTTTATACTTTGTATTTTTATAAGGTATTTAATAAGAGAACCTCTGTTATTCTTTTATTTTGTGCATTTTTGTTTAATCAGGCGTGGGAAGTTATTCGTCAATCAATTAATCATATTAATGTAAAAGAGTCTCTTGTTGATACGGCATCAAATTTAAGTATTAGTTCCGGTAATTCGGCAGACGTATATTATGCATCTGAACGAATTATTTATTTAATAAAGAATGGGATATTAGGCGTTCAGGAACGATTCCTTTCATTTATGTATTTTATGGAGTCTTCAGTTGTCTCATATTCTTCATTGCCTGCTTTGGCAAATCTATCGTCTTTTAATATGAGTAGATATGGTACAGGAGGTGGTGGTTTGGTCCCGGTATTTATTTATGCTTGGTTAGGCATTCCCGGTGTTATTTTAGTTAGTTCTTTGTTAGGGATGGGACTTTCTCGATTTATTAGAGGTAAGTGCGGGACTTTTATGTATTTTTATATTGTATTTGTTATTGCAACGATACCTCGTTGGTATGCCTATTATCCGATTCAGTTAATAAAGTTTTGTGTATATGGAGCAATTTTTGCGATTGTAATGGATATATTGAGAAAAGGTCGAATTCCGGTCATTGGATTAAAAAAGCGCCGATAGTTGATGCGGATAGTTCAGGTGAATGTGACGGCGGCGACGGGGTCGCATGGGGTGATTGCCGAGGAGATTGGGAAGTTGGCCATTTTAAAGGGATGGGAGTCGTGGATCGCTTTTGGGCGGCGGGCTCGTGAGAGTCGGTCGGAGTTGATCAGAATCGGCAGTAATAAAGATATTATTTGGCATGGGGTTGAGTCGCGATTATTTGACCGCCACGGGTTGGCTTCGCGGAGTGCAACACGCAAGTTGGTCAAGCAGTTGGAGGAGATTAAGCCGGATTTGGTGCATCTGCATAATATTCACGGCTATTTCTTGAATTATCCCATTTTGTTTGATTATTTGAAGCGGAGTGGGGTGAGGGTCATCTGGACATTACATGATTGCTGGCCTTTGACGGGTCATTGTGCCCACTTCATGGGAGTTGGGTGCGATAAATGGAAATCAGGTTGCGGCGAGTGTCAGCTGAAGGGGGCATATCCGTCAGGTATATTTATTGACCGTTCGCGGAAAAATTGGGTTCGCAAACGTGAAGTGTTCGGAAGTCTTGGCGATAGGCTGACGTTGGTCGCGTGCTGCGAAGGAATTGCAAAGTATTATCGGGAGGCTATGCCTCAGACTCGCCTTGAAGTGATTCATAACGGAGTGGATTTGATGACGTATCGCCCGTTGGGAATTACGAAGCGGAAGATGATATTAGGCGTTGCTTCTGTTTGGCCTCCAAGTAAGGGTTTAGGTGAGTTTATAAAACTGCGGAAGATGCTGCCAAAGGATTGGGAGATTGAACTCGTAGGCCTTTCGGAGCGGCAGATTTCGTCATTACCGGAGGGTATTAACGGACGGGGGCGAACTCAAAATGTCGGCGAACTCGTGGAGCTTTACAATCAGGCGGCCGTGTTTGTCAACCCGACGTTTGAGGATAGTTTTCCGACGGTGAATCTCGAGGCGTTGGCGTGTGGTACTCCAGTGGTCACTTATCGCACGGGAGGCAGCCCGGAGGCCGTGGATGAGTTGACGGGAGTAGTCGTAGACCGCGGAGATGTCAAGGGATTGATTGAAGGAATAACGCGTGCCGAGCGGTTGCGACCGGAGGATTGCCGGGCACGGGCCGAGGCGCGGTTTAATAAGGATGATTGTTTCAGAAAGTACATAGAATTATATGAAAATCAGTATAGTGACGGCGACGTGGAATCGCGCGGATACGATTCGGTCAACGATTGAGAGTATTCTGAGTCAGGAGCATCAGGATTGGGAGCATATTATTGTTGACGGAGCCTCTACGGATAACACTTTGGAAATTGTGGAGGAATATCGCCCGCAGTATGGCGGAAGGCTGAAACTTATTTCCGAGCCGGACCGGGGCATTTATGATGCCATGAATAAGGGCTTGAGGTTAGCCGAAGGTGACGTAGTCGGGCTGCTTAATTCGGATGATTTTTTTGCCGACAGCAAAACGTTGAGCCGCATTTCCGAGGGCATGACTGATGATGTTGATGCTATTTACGGGGATTGTGATATTGTTGATTTCGCTGATGTCAGCCGAGTTACGAGGCATTATTTAAATAAGGGATTCAAACGCTGGAAGATGAGGTTAGGTTATATGCCGAGTCATCCGACATTCTATTGCCGGCGTGACGTTTTTGAGCACTATGGCGATTTTGATACGAGTTTTAGAATCGCGGCAGATTTTGATTGGCTGCTACGCACCATATATGTAGGCAGGATTCGATTGCGTTATTTGCCCCGAACACAGACCATTATGCGTGATGGAGGAGTGAGCAACGGAGGCTTTGCAGCACACCGGCGAGTGATGGCTGAGCATCAGCGCTCGTTCGAGAAATTAGGACTCTGGTATTCTCCGGTCTGTGAGTTTGTCCGCTTTGGGCATAAGACATTGCGGAAGATGCTTGGAATGGCTTATTAGTTTTTTGTGGGCGGCAATAAATATGTTTTTTGGCGGACGGGGGTTCGCCTTTTTTGTTTTTGGGGGTTTCATTTTTTTTGCTTAACTTTGCGCTATGAGAAAGGATGAATATGAAGTAGGAATCCAGGGAGTGGCGGGGTGCTTTCATGATGCCGCCGCACGGGCTTATTTTGCAGGCCGGACGGTCCGACCGGTGGAGTATGAGTCATTTGCCGATATGTTTGAGTCGCTGGGTGAGCATCCGGGGCGCCTCGGAATCGTAGCGATTGAGAATACGATTGCCGGGGCCTTGTTGGCCAATCATGAGCTTCTGAGAAAGAGCCCGCTGACGATTATCGGGGAGCATAAGATGCGTATCAGCCACGTGCTTTGCGCGCTCCCGGGCGAGACCTTGGATTCAATTAACGAGGTCAATTCTCATCCGATGGCCTTGATGCAGTGTGAGGAGTATTTGCGCCGCCATCCTCATATGAAGGTAATTGAGAAGTTTGATACCGCCGGCTCGGCGCGTGAGATTTCTCATGAGCAGTTGAGGGGTCATGCCGCGGTATGCGGCGAGTTTGCCGCGAATCTTTATGGCCTTGAGATTCTTGAGCGCGGAATCGAAACCAACAAGCGGAATTTTACACGTTTTCTGATTTTGGCAGACCCGGCGTGTGCGCCTGAGTTGAAGCCCCGTGAGGAGTTGCTTAACAAGGCTTCGATTGTCTTTTCGTTGCCTCACACTCATGGAGCACTGAGCAAGGTGCTGACTATATTTTCGTTTTATGACATTAACTTGTCGAAGATTCAGTCAATGCCCTTGATCGGCCGGGAATGGGAATACAGGTTTTATGTCGATTTGACGTTTGATAGCTATTTCCGATATCGGCAGTCAATCGAGGCCGTGCGGCCGTTGATAAATGATTTGAAAATACTTGGAGAATATCGCGAATATGAAGAAAATTGAGCCGGCCCGCAGGGTCAATACAATTGAGGAGTATTATTTCGCCCGCAAGTTGCGCGAGGTTGCGCGGTTAAATGCTGAGGGCAAGGATATTGTGAGCCTCGGTATAGGTGGTCCGGACCGGATGCCGGCGCCGGAGGTAGTTGAGACTTTGTGTGAGGCAGCCCATAGGGCAGACTCTCATAGTTATCAGCCGTTTTTGGGACTGCCGGAACTCAGGCAGGCTATGGCTGACTGGTATGCGAGTCATTATGGAGTGACCCTTGACCCGCAGACGGAGATTTTGCCGCTGATAGGTTCGAAGGAGGGTATTCTCCACGTCAGTCTGGCGTTTTTGAATCCGGGCGACGGCGTGCTTGTCCCTAACCCGGGCTATCCGACGTATACGAGCGCGAGCAAGCTTGCCCTGGCCGAGATTTTTCCTTATGATCTAAAGGAAGAAACGGGGTGGGAGCCTGACTTCGAGGCGCTTGAGCGATTGCCATTGGAGCGCATAAAATTGATGTGGGTTAATTATCCGCACATGCCGACGGGGACTCCGGCCAGTCGCCGATTGCTTGAAAAATTGGTCGATTTCGGTCGTCGCCACGGGATAGTGATTGCTCATGATAATCCTTATTCGTTTATCCTGAATGACGAGCCGATGAGTATACTTTCCATTCCCGGAGCCAAAGAGGTTTGCCTGGAGATGAATTCGCTGAGTAAGAGCCATAATATGGCCGGGTGGCGCATGGCGATGTTAGCCACCAATCCCGAGTTCCTTCAGTGGATAATCAAGGTTAAGAGCAACGTAGACTCCGGCCAGTTCAAGCCTGTGATGCTTGCTGCGGTGAAGGCGCTGAGTCAGCCTCAGAGCTGGTATGAGGAGGTGAACCGGACCTATTGGAGCCGCCGTCGGATTGCCGAGCGGATCATGACTGCATTGGGATGCTCATTCCGTCCGGAGCAGCGCGGGTTGTTTCTATGGGGCCGACTTCCGGAGGGCGAAAAGTCTGCAGAAAAATTCTGTGACCGCATATTAAATGATGCGCGCGTTTTCATCACCCCGGGATTTATATTCGGCTCAAATGGTGAGGGTTATGTCCGAATCAGTCTTTGCGCTACGGAGGAGAGAATGGAAGAAGCGCTGAAAAGAATTTTGGAGATTTCAAAATAATTATTAACTTTGCGTCCATGAACGAGCTTCGTTTCACAAAAATGCATGGCATCGGTAACGATTATATCTATTTTATTTCGATGCCTTGTGCTCCGGAAAAGCTGCCGGAGCTGAGTCGCCGCCTGAGCGACCGCCATCGCAGCATCGGTGGCGACGGCATTATCCTCGTTCTCCCTTCAGATAAGGCTGATTTCCAGATGCGCATATTTAATGCCGACGGTTCGGAGGCTCGAATGTGTGGCAATGGCTCTCGCTGTGTCGGCAAGTTAGTTTATGACTCTCATTTGACGTCGAAGCGGGAAATAACTCTTGAGACTCTCAGCGGCATCAAGCACTTGACTCTTCATCCTGGTTCTGACGGTAAAATAGATACCGTTACTGTAAATATGGGCCACGTCAAGGTCTTTCCTGCCGTCAAGTTAGAAACCTCGGCGGGAGAGTTGGAAGTTCTCCCTGTAGATATAGGTAATCCTCACGGGGTGGTCTTCATTGATTGTGATCCGGATGAATTTGACGTACATGGTATCGGCGCCGAGCTTGAAAATCATCCTTATTGGCCGGACCGCGCCAATATAGAATTTGTTCAGGTCAAGGCCCCCGGCCACTTGAAGATGCGTGTCTGGGAGCGCGGGAGTGGTGAGACGATGGCGTGTGGCACCGGTGCATGTGCCGTGGCGTCTGCGGCTTGGTTCTCCGGACGCAGCGGCTCGGAAAGCAGAGTGTCACTCCCCGGCGGAGACCTTGAAATCAAAATCTTGCCGGATGCAACGGTGCTCATGACCGGCGGAGCGTCAACCGCTTTTCATGGGCGCATAGAACTTGAAATTTAACTAACCAATGAATAAATCTTGCTGAATATGATTAAGGTAAATGAAAATTTCTGCCGCTTGGCGCCAAACTACCTCTTTTCGGAAGTTGCCCGTAAAATCCAAACCTTTCAGCAAGATAACCCGGAGGCGCGGGTAATCAAAATGAGCATCGGCGATGTTACTCGTCCGCTCTGTCAGGCCGCAGTCGAGGCCCTTCATCGTGCGGCCGATGATCAGGCTGCTGCTGAATCATTTCGCGGCTATGGTCCCGAACAGGGATATGCCTTCTTAGCTGAAAAAATCTGTCAGTTTGACTATGCCGCGCGAGGAATAAACATTCGTCCCGACGAGGTGTTTATATCTGATGGCGCCAAAAGTGACCTCGGCAACATCGGCGACATTTTCTCGCCTGACTGCACTGCCGCCATTACAGATCCGGTCTATCCCGTGTATGTCGACACCAACGTTATGACGGGGCGTAAGATAGTTTTCCTGCCTTGTACCGAGGCCAATAATTTAGTTCCGGAACTCCCGACTGAGCCCGTTGACCTGATATATCTCTGTTATCCCAACAATCCGACGGGTACAACCCTGACCCGAGCTCAACTGAAAGTATGGGTTGACTATGCGCTGAGCGTAGGCGCCGTTATTCTCTTTGACTCCGCCTACGAGTGTTTCATCACCGAAAGTGATATTCCCCATAGTATTTATGAGATTCCCGGAGCCGAGCGTTGTGCGATTGAATTCCGCTCGTTCAGCAAGACGGCGGGATTTACAGGCATGAGATGCGGCTACACTGTTGTGCCGCATGCCCTTAAAGGAGTTGACTCCCTCGGCAATGAAATCGGTCTCAACGGGCTTTGGCGACGTCGTCAGACCACGAAGTTCAACGGCGCTTCATACCCCATTCAGCGCGCTGCCGAAGCTATCTATACTCCTGCCGGGCAGACTCAGATTCGCGAAAGTGTGGACTATTACCTTCGCAATGCCGCCATTTTGCGTCAGGGTGTCGCTGCCGCCGGACTTAGCTGTCGGGGAGGTGTCAATGCCCCTTATGTCTGGGTCAAGACTCCCGAGGGATTGACGTCATGGGAATTCTTTGATCTTCTTTTAGCACAGACCCACGTTGCGTGTACTCCCGGAGTCGGATTCGGGTCATGTGGCGAAGGATATGTCCGCCTGACAGCATTTAACACTCTTCAAGCCACTGAGATGGCAATGGATAGAATTTCAAAACTTACCCTATAAATCACTTTTATGCTACGATTCAAAGTCGTTGACGAAGCCTTTAATCGCAAGGCTCTCCATGTTGAAATCCCTTCTGAGCGTCCGCAAGCCTATTATGGCAAGTTCGTGTTCAACCGCCAGAAAATGTTTGAATATCTTCCCAAGTCCACGTATGAGGCCTTGGTCAACGCTATTGATAATAAGGAGCCGCTGCCGCTTGAAGTGGCTGACTCCGTGGCCGAAGGCATGAAGCGATGGGCCATTGATAATGGCGCGCGCCATTACACTCACTGGTTTCACCCGTTGACCGACGGCACTGCTGAAAAGCATGATGCCTTCATTCAGCATGACGGCAAGGGTGGGGTTGTCGAAGAATTCAATGGCAAACTCTTGGTTCAGCAAGAGCCCGATGCTTCGTCATTCCCAAACGGCGGCATACGTAATACGTTTGAGGCGCGCGGCTACTCGGCATGGGATATTTCATCACCGGCATTCATCCTTGACCAAACCCTGTGTATCCCGACGATTTTTATCTCTTACACGGGTGAATCGCTTGACTATAAGACTCCGCTTTTGCGCGCATTGAATGCTGTCGATAAGGCCGCAACCCGTGTGGCACGCTTTTTCGATCCGGAAGTGAATCATGTTCAGAGCTTTTTGGGCTGGGAGCAGGAATATTTCCTCGTGGATGAGGCTCTTTATTCCGCTCGTCCGGACCTGATGCTGACCGGTCGAACCCTGATGGGCCACGAAAGCGCCAAGAATCAGCAACTTGAAGACCATTATTTCGGTGCGATTCCCTCACGCGTAGAGGCTTTTATGCTTGACTTGGAAATAGAAGCGCATAAACTTGGAATCCCCGCCAAGACGCGTCATAATGAGGTGGCTCCCAATCAGTTTGAGCTTGCTCCGATTTTTGAGGAAACTAACTTGGCCAATGACCATAACCTGCTGCTGATGAGCCTGATGGCTGAAGTGGCTCGCCGTCATAATTTTCGTGTGCTCCTTCATGAAAAACCTTTCAGCGGTATCAACGGCTCGGGCAAACATAATAACTGGAGCTTGGGTACCGACAAGGGTAAACTGCTATTTGCTCCCGGCAAGACGGTTGAGGATAACCTGCAATTCCTTGCATTCATAGCTAACGTGATGGCGGCTGTTCATGACCATAACGGCCTTCTTAAGGCATCGATTATGTCGGCTACCAATGCTCACCGTCTTGGCGCCAACGAGGCCCCGCCGGCAATCATCTCCATATTCATGGGCTCACACATTTCCAGTATCCTGGATAAGATTGAGTCACTGACGGCAGCAGACCTTGAAAATCTTGCCTCAAAAGAGGGGGTCAACGTAGGTCTGACTCAGATTCCGGACATCATGCTTGATAATACGGATCGCAACCGTACATCGCCTTTCGCATTCACCGGTAACCGATTTGAATTCCGCGCGGTAGGCTCAAGTGCAAACTGTGCCAGCGCCATGATTGCGCTGAATGCCGCGGTTGCTGACCGCCTGAATAAGTTTGCAGATGCTATTGATGCCCGTGTCGGCCAAGGCGAGACCATCAAGCAGGCTCTATTGGCCGAAATAAAGCATCTTATTACTTCTCATAAGGCCATCATTTTCAATGGCAACGGCTATTCAGACGAGTGGAAGGCCGAGGCCGCTAAGCGCGGGCTTGATTGCGAGACATCCGCTCCGAAAATTTTTGACGCTTATTTACGCCCCGAATCAGTAAAAATGTTTGCTGATACCGGAGTTTTCAACCATGTTGAACTTGAAGCCCGCAATGAGGTCAAATGGGAGATGTATACGAAGAAAATCCAGATTGAGGACCGAGTGCTTGGTGACTTGGCCATTAACCATGTGAATCCCGTCGCCACCCGCTATCAATCCGTAATACTGTATAATAATTACAAAATCAACAGCCTCTACCCGTCAGA
>CAMWSN010000041.1 GCA_947176925.1 uncultured Porphyromonadaceae bacterium | reverse complement strand
TTTGTGTCTTCAAATTTCGGGGTGGGCTGTCTGTAACTTTTCGTGTCATCTGCTTCAACCCGGGCTCTCGCGCCCGAATTTACTCAACCGATATATAGTTTTTCTGATTAGCCGACCAAACGAAACGAACGACTGTTTTTAAATTCTTGTTCGGTTTGTTTGATTGTTTAGTACCGTTTCAGGGCCTTATTTCTTACCCTTTCCGGCGGGAGCTGCACCCGGCTTGGGGCGCTTTGCACCATACTTGGAGCGACGCTGAGTGCGATCCTTCACACCCTGAGTATCCAGAGTGCCACGTACAATGTGGTAACGTACACCGGGAAGGTCTTTCACACGACCGCCACGAACCAGCACGATGCTGTGTTCCTGAAGGTTGTGACCTTCGCCCGGGATGTAACTGTTGACTTCCTTGCCGTTGGTCAGGCGCACACGCGCAACCTTACGCATTGCCGAATTAGGTTTTTTAGGAGTGGTGGTGTAGACGCGAACACACACACCGCGACGCTGAGGGCAGCTGTCCAGTGCGGGCGACTTGCTCTTGTCGGTCAGAGCCACGCGGCCTTTTCGTACTAATTGCTGAATAGTAGGCATCTTAGTTTTTAGCTGTTGATTACTGTTAGTTTATATAAATTGGTTTACTTTCTTGCAGGACTCTCCACACCATACACGCCACACGCATTGCTCTCATTCACTGAATGTTAGCATCGCGCCAGCATGTATTTATGCTTCGATTTGCGTGGCAAAGTTACGAATTATTTTCCTATTATCCAAACTTTTACGCATATTTTTCCTCCTTTTGTGAAATTTATTTTACTTATGCGATTTATAAAAAAACTTATCCATCCCGGAATTTTGCAGTTTGCCGCATAATTATTATATTTGCGGCTATGAAACCAGTTTTTCTTATCGGATATATGGGTTGCGGAAAATCGACCCTCGGACGCGCCCTGCAGAAACATTCCGGACTTGACTTCATTGACCTCGACCACTACATCGAGAATCGCTTTCACGCCACCATCTCCGAGCTCTTTGCCTCACGCGGCGAGGAGGGCTTTCGCCGAATCGAGGCCGCGATGCTTGATGAAGTCAGCCAGATGACGGACGTGGTAATAGCCTGCGGCGGAGGTACGCCCTGCTTTTTCAACAACATGGACCTGATGAACGAGCGCGGGCTGACGGTATGGCTCACCACTCCCCTGCCCCGCCTCTTTGAACGCCTTCAGCGCAACCGCGCCAAACGTCCGATTCTGGCCGACAAAACCGACGAAGAACTAATGGAATTTATCACCCGGGCCCTCGAAGAGCGTAAACCCTATTATTCACGCGCACACGCACAATTTTGCGCGACCCTCCTTGAAGACAAAAGCCAAATAACCATCACCGCCCAAGAATTCGCCACCAAGTTCCTGAAATGATAATCCTTGACTATATCACCCTCGAGCAGGCTGTCAAAATCGAGCCTGACCGACGCGAAATCTCCGTTGGCCTCCCCTCGGGGATGCCATTCAACGAGAGCCGCTTTCCTCTGACCCCGGAAGGCACGGCCCAGCTCGCCGACATGGGGCTAAAAATCATCATTGAAGAAGGCGCCGGAAAGCCGATTCACTACTCCGATGCGGCCTATGCCCGCGCGGGGGCGCGGATAGCCTCACGTGCCGATGCTCTCCGCGCCGACATCATCATTTCCCCCGCACCGCTCTCCCGAATCGAAGCCGCATCCATTCGCCGCGGGTCACTGCTGATTACACTCAGCGCCGCCCTGCTTGAAAATCCGGACTACGCGCGCACGCTCCAGCAAGCCAAGGTCAACGTCATGGCCGCCGATCTTATCAGCGACGGCGAACACCGCCTGGTGGCTGACATTCTCCACGAAATCGACGGTTGCGCGTCGTTGGCCATAGCCTCGGCAATGCTGACAGACCCCGTCTACGGCAAGGGCATCCTCTTGGGCGGAGTGACGGGCATCGTGCCATGCGAAGTGACAATCATCGGCTCCGGAATGGGCGCAATCGCCGCCGCACACAATGCCTTAGGCTTGGGCGCCTCGGTCCGGATGTTTGACAATGACCTCTATTCCCTGCGCAAAGCCGGTCGAGTCTTGAACCACAAAGCCGTAAGCTCAGCCCTCCATGACAAGGTGCTTCGCTCGGCCCTCCGCGAGGCTGACATCGTAGTCGTCACGCCTACCCGCCGCCCCTTCTCGGCTTCGCTCGACGCCATTGACGCCATGAAGGAGCGCGCCTTAGTCTTCGATCTTACGGACCGTCCGGGTACGGCCTTCCCCACTCTTTCACTCATCGACCTCGGACACACATCAGCCACCCAGATTCAGGCCTCAGCCTCCCGCGCATGTTATTTCAACGTCGGATGTCGGGTACCCCGAACCGCAGCAATGGCCCTCACCAATGCCCTGACAGGAAATATCGAAGCCGTCAAGGAGGCATGGCAGTCGCCCCAATTGATGTCGGCCCAGATGCGGCCGGCCATGATGCTCTTCTGGGGCAAATGCGTCAGTCAGACCCTCAGCCGTGAACTCCAGGCTCCTTACTTTGACTTTAACATCTTAGCCTCGGGCAATTAGGAATTAGTAATTTTTTATGGCTCAGAAGAGAAAATTTTACGTTGTTTGGCAGGGACTATCGCCCGGAATTTATGACTCCTGGGAGGAATGTCAGGCCCAGGTGGAGGGTTTTGCCGGCGCTAAATATAAATCTTTCCCTGACATAGAATCGGCCACGGCAGCCTTCCGCGGCTCATACGAGGACCAGGCCACGCTTCTGATTGCCCTGAGCAAACGCCGCCAGGCCGATGTAGGCTACGATCAATTTCCTGAAATCCGCATGGATGCGTGGGCCGTTGACGGCGCCTGCTCCGGAGTTCCCGGGCCGATGGAATACCAGTGTGTGGAAATATCCACGGGACGCCGGGTTTTTCATTTCGGACCCCTTGCCGGCGGCACTAACAACATTGCCGAATACCTTGCCCTGGTCCATGCCCTCGCGCTCCTTGACCAACAGGGCGACCATCAGCGCCCGATTTATTCCGACTCGCGCACGGCCCTGTCATGGCTCCGCAACCGGCGATCAAAAACCACCCTTGAACGCACCGAGGAAAATGCCCGCGTCTTTGAACTTCTCGAGCGGGCCGACCGCTGGGTAGCCACCCATCAGCTTCTCAACCCCGTCATCAAATGGAAGACTGACGAATGGGGCGAAATCCCCGCCGACTTCAACCGCAAATAAAAAAACGTCCCCTCAGGGGACGGGATCGTAGCCGCTGCCGCCCCAGGGATGGCAGCGGAGGATGCGGCGTAGGGCCAGCCACGAGCCGCGCAGGGGGCCGTGGCGCCGAAGGGCCTCGATGGCATATTGAGAGCACGTCGGCGTAAACCGGCAGCTTGGAGGAGTCAGCGGCGAAATGCAGGCCCGATAGAAGCGGATGGGGAGAATCAGCAGTTCGCTGATGGGATTTTTCATAAGGCAGAGAGGAGTTTTTTCATGGCGCGGTCAACGCGGTCATAAGGCGTAAGCGAGTTGGCGATATAGACAAAAGCCACGTCAACGGGCTCTTGGGGATTAAGCTCCCTGATGAGTTCACGGTTAAGGCGATAGGCCTCACGGACGCGGCGGCGCATCTTGACGCGGTCCACGGCCTTGCGCAGGCGTTTCTTGGGAATACTAATCAGGAATTGTACCGGAGCGGCACCGGGGCGGCGCACTCCGGACCGAGGGGCAGAAACCATTCTCAGCGGATAGGCGAGCGCCCCCTTTGCGGCCGTGGTCGGCGAAAAGAGGGCGTCGATAGCGGTTTGGGAGCAGAGTTTTTCGCTCTTTTTAAGCGTCTTCGGGGAGTCCATTGACTTGCTCAAGATATGAATCAAGAGTTGCAGTGATTGACTTGGTGCCGGATGAGGAGCCATCAAGGTCAAGGCGCAAACCCGCATCGGCCACGGCCTGGGCCGTAGTCTTGCCGAAGGTGGCGATATGCGTATCGCCCTGGTTGAAATCGGGGAAGTTTGACTGCAACGACTTGATTCCCTCCGGAGAGAAGAAAATCAGCATATCATAATCAAAGGGCTCATCGGGGCCGAAGTCATTGGCCACAGTCCTGTACATGATAGCGCGGGTATATTGCAGCTTGCTCTTCTCCAAGTTGGCTAAGATATCCTTGTTGACGTCGCTGACAGCAAAGAGATATTTCTCCTTGTGATGCTTCTGAAGGATAGGAATCAGGTCATCGAAACGTCCGGTCGGCGAATGGAAAATCTTACGCTTGCGGTAAGGGATATACTTCTGAATATATAGGGCAATGCTCTCCGATGAGCAAAAATATTTCAAACCTTCGGGCACCTGGTAACGGATTTCTTCACAGATGCGGAAGAAATGGTCCACAGCCTGGCGCGCGGTAAAAATAACTGCCGTAAATTCCGAAATGGATATTTTTTGAGCGCGAAATTCGCGAGAAGTAAGCCCCTCAACCCGGATGAACGGACGGAACGTCAGTTCAACGCCATATTTCTTCTCAAGGTCGAAATAGGGCGACTTTTCGCTTTCGGGCTTGGGCTGAGAAACGAGGATCTTATGAATCTTCTTTTCCACGTTAGAAAAATTGGTATTTGAGGGTAAAGAATAATTAGCAGATGAAAAGACCGATGCCTACCGGAATCAACAGTGGCACCGTTTCAAGGGTGCAAAGATACAAAAAAAAGTAGACAATTGAAAATGGCGAATCATAAAAAATTCGGAAACACTTGATCCACAAGGCTATACGAAACAGTAAAAAAAGTCCCGCTCCGAACCATAACATCGAATAAGCCATCCCGGGATACAACATGGCGCCCAAGGCGGGAATGATCATCCAATAGCCTAACATAGCGATATTGACGGCAAGGGAGCGAATCCAGATTACGGTGTTCGCGGGTGTGGAAAAGGCGAATCCGACAACCCTGTAACCGATGAATTGAATCAATCCGCAGACCACGGCGCCCGCGGCCGTGAGACCCACGCCGAGACCGGGCTCCAAGGCTAAATTGCCTCCTCTCATCCTAAAGGCCACGCAGTAGAGCAACACTCCCCACATCATGCAACAGAGCAACCCGGCGACGATTTGAGCCAAGCGGTCGGTCAGCGTGCGCTCCGCGGCGGGAAGTTTCTCGTCGTGGCGCGACAGTGAGGTCATGAACTTGCCCCAGAGCCGGACCACCGAAGGAAGAAATATCAGCGCCGGAATAATCAACGCCCATACCATGGCCCGCAGTACGGGGTCATTGGCCGGGGTCAACGGTAGAAGTTCGGGGGAAAGGCCTTGCATTACTAAGACTAAATTATAAAATTTATAAGATTTATAAAAATTATAAGAAAAAGCTAACTGCCTCCTTTGGCGTCCGGGCCACTTTCCATAAATCACCGGGGAGGTCAAAATGACGCATCATGTGACACCCGTCAGCGTGAGCCAACTGGCGCAGCAGATTGTCATAAAATCCGTCTACGTTCAGAATCACAACCGGATTGTGATAGAGCCCTAACTGGCATTGAGTCAGTAGGTCCATCAGTTCATCAAGGGTGCCCAGTCCGCCGGGAAGGGCCACGGCCCCGCAGCCTAAGCGGGCAAGCAGGTGCTTGCGCTCAGCCATATCGGCCGTAACGTGGAGGCTCGTCATCAGCGGATTGGCCCATCCGCGGTCAACCATGAACTGCGGAATGACACCGACAGCCTCCGCGCCGCCATCAAGCGATCCGCGGACCACTTCACCCATCAGCCCCGAACGCCCGGCGCCGGTCACGGTACCGAAGCCGGCGGAGGCCAGCTCGCGTCCAAGTTCATAGGCGGCATTGAGAAACACTTCGGGAGCGTCGGGCGACGACGCACAGTATACGGTTACGGCTTTAGTTTGTTCCATCGGCGGCTACAGCGATTTTACGAGATGAGGTGGTGAAAGATTGCCCGTCGGTCGAGATTTCAGCGCGATAGAGATAGATTCCGCGGTCAACCCGGCGTCCGGCCTTGTCGGTCAGATTCCAACGAATCGGATCGGTAGTGTTCATATTTGAGCGAGTCTGCAACTCGGAGCTCCAAACTTCCTTACCATTGAGGGTATAGACCGCCAGACGGATATTCATCAGCGCATCCGGGCGGTTATGGCTAATGAAGAAGTTGGCCTCGGAGCGCGCCGGCATGGCGTCGGTATAGACGCTGAAAATCTCAGGCTTCATTCCGGGAACAACGTTGAATTCCAGCGTGCGCTCCGCGACGTTATCGGCCACGTCCCAGACTCTCAGTTTCAGGGTATGGTTGCCGGCGGGAAGATTACTCAACGGATAGGCCAACGTTCCGCTCATTGCGGCGCCGTCAACCGGATCAACATCGAGGGTAAAGTGGCGTGCACAGTCGGCATACGTCTCATTATCATCAATGATGACAACCATCTGCCGACCGATACTGTTCATGCTGACGTTGATGCCGCGGTCATCGCTGATATGGGCAATCACCATCGGGCTTTCATTGACCTTACCTCCATCCTTAAATCCGTCGGAATTGAGGCTCAGGGAGTTAATCATCGGTGCGGAATCATCCGTCTCGGCGTTCTCGTCATAGCCGTAGGCGTAGACATTACGCAGGACCCCCATGGCATGGCGAGAGTCGGAATCATCGGCGGCCGAGGCATAGAAACTGAACGTGGCGGGTCGATAATTGTCGGCAAACGAGGAGGGCATGCGGCATGTCAGCGTGAACCTACCGTTGGTGACGGTGCTGGAGGCGGTCAGGAGTTTATCACCCATCTTTTCAAAGACCACCCTCTCGCCTTCGCCATGGCCGTAAGAAGTCACTGAGCGTTCGGCGTCATAGAGGCTGGCAATCAGTCGGCCGTTGAAATCCTCCATCGTATTGCCGTCCGGTCCAAGCACCGTGCCGGTAATGGTCAGCGTCTGGCGGGCCTTGAGTTCGATTTGCGCGTCCGGATTAGTCGCATCAGCGCCATTGATGGTCTCCACCCTGACAAACTGACCGGGAGCGCTCAATCTCAGGGCCGGGTCAGCCATCAGGACGTAACGCATTTTGTTAAGGTCATTCTGAACTCCATTCTTGGAGCGGCGATATAGTTCACCGATGGTCAACTCCCGGCCATCTTCGGCAAGACTGCCGAGGGTCGTCCCGAACTGGGCGGACAGATTGCCATTCTGAGTGATAAACACCGGGCGAAGGGCGGCGAAACAGCCTATGATGCCACCATCGGACTGAAACATCAGCTGTTCGGCCATCGATGTCAGGGAGTAGTCCCATTTGAGGAAATTACACGTAGCCGTATAGAAGAACGGCAGACGGCGAAGATGGAAGCGATCACGGAAGTCATTCGGCTCAATGATCTTTTTACTGCCGAGGGCCGTCGGCGAACCATGGCCGATAAAGGCAAAGACGGCAGTACCGTCGGCAAGATAGTCAAACACCTCGGTCCGCGCCTGGGGATATGTGGAGTTCTGACGCTCATAGGCGTCGCAATAGACCTTCTGAACGACGAAACGGTTACCGGCATCCGTAGAGCTCAGGTTACTCAACAGGCGTTCGGACTGGGTCATGTGCACTCCGCTGTTTTCATCGTCGGCAAGGATGGTCAGTCGCGTACGCCAGTCGTCGCGCGGCTGGGAATAGATGTAGCGCTTGATTTTATCCACGGCGACAGCAGCTTCATCGGTCGTAGTGCAGGGAATTCGCCCTACGGCTATATCTAAGTTTTCCTGGCCGGGCCGGCGTCCGTCATAATCATCAAGCAGCGCGAAATAATCATCGGAACTAAAGCTGGAGTTTTCACCCAGCGATTCGACGCTGACCCATAGAGGCATAGGCGAGCGCTGAGCCTTACCGGTGCCGGTCAGGGCGCGGTTATCACAAGTGCCTTTACCCATCAGTAAGGCATATTTCAGAGGCGTTCCGGCTGCCTTTCCCCGGTCATAGAGCATCTTGAGGTAGCGGCGAAGCGCTCCCGGGTCAAAAGCTCCGGAGCCGAACTCGTTAAGAATCTGATTGAGGTCAGCCACTTCAACCCGAAGCGGGTCATAGGCATTATTTTCGTGAATATCAGCGATAGATTTGGCCGCTGACTGATAGACCGCAGGCGCAATGATAATCATGTCGGGAATTTCGGTCATCCCGTGGAGATTCTGGGCACTCACGGAGGAAACCTTCCGGGGTTGAGGCATCGACCCGATTTCAGCCAGGGACCAGCTGACGTATTGACGCGTCTGATTGGTGAAATCCGAGCGCCAGGCGCCGTTGGTCCCGAGGTTGATTTGCATGGGCCTATGGGCTGTCGTTACGTCCCAGACCCGACGGTTTGAATCAGACGCACCAAGTGCCAATGACTTCATGCCGTCAGCAAAAAAGATTCCGGAGGTATTCAAATTTCGCGTATAAATCACCTCGAAATAGTCAAGATTGGCCATATTGACCACGCCGTTACATTCGTAGCTGAGGCCAATGGTCAGTTCACCGGTCGGACAGGTGATGTCCGAATGGCTGAACACCACCTGCTTGCCCCAATATCCGTCGCCCTGAACAGTAGCGGGGATGGACACGGCTGCATCCTTATCGGGGCGCGACCCGTTGAATTCAAACCGCAGGGTGGATGCAAGAGAGGGCGTGCGAGCGAAGAAAGAGGTATTGATTTCGACCGGTTCAGACGTTACCATTCCGGGAAGGCGGAAACTGAAATTGCGGCGACGGGTATAATTAAAATCCTCGCCGACCATCAACCGCCCGGAGCCGCCGGGCGAGGCGATTTCCTGTTCGTGAATCAGGATAGCCTGAGCCGACGTGTGGCACCCCGCCGACGAACTCAGCGCCTGACCTGACGGTTCGGGTGCAAGGGCCGTACCCTCGGCCGATTCGGTCAGGAAGTAATAACCTTTGGTGTCATAGGGGTTAACCTCATGGGAAAGTGTAGCCGTCAGATCGGAATAAACCTCCTGAACAGGCCCGACGGCATAGAACACCAATCCGCCGGGGGTCTGCTCGCGCGGAATCTCCGGCAGGTCGTCAATATACTCCGCCGGGTCGAGCACATCTGAGAGCATCCGCCCGCCATAGCCATGAATTCTGACCGCCTGCGGATTCTTGAATCCCCAAGCCGAGAGGGTGCTGTTCGGAATATAGTGCATTCCGGTTTGCTCAACGCTGATTTTCACCCACTTTCCGGAGCTCAGGACCGAATATTCGGTATAAGCTTCCGGCGAGAGGGCGGATGCGGAGAGAGCAACGGTCAGGGAGGCCGTTGCGGTTAAAATCAAGCGTTTAATCTGTTTCATATATGCCTATAACGCAATCCGGGTTCAATTTATTGCGCAATCCGGCCATCGACAATGCGGATTGTCCGGTCAGCCTGTTCGGCTAAGGAGTCATCATGGGTCACAATGACGAAACTTTGGCCGCGGTCACGCCGCAGGTCGAAGAAGAGTTTATGGAGCTCGGCGCGGTTGGCACTGTCAAGTGAGCCGCTCGGCTCGTCGGCAAGAATTACCTTAGGATTATTGATGAGCGCACGCGCCACCGCCGCCCGTTGGCGTTCGCCGCCGCTGAGCTGCGCCGGCCGATGCTCCGCACGGTCCGCAAGGCCCATATAATTTATCAGTTCGCGCGCACGACCCTCAGCCGAGGCTTTAGACTCGCCGCCGATGAGCGCCGGGAGCGCTACGTTTTCAAGCAGCGTGAATTCCGGAAGGAGCGAATGGAACTGGAAGACGAAGCCTATGTTTTTGTTACGGAACTCTGCAAGTTGTGAGGGCTTCATCGCAAAAATATCGGTCGAATCATAACTGACCGTGCCGCCGTCAGGCCGTTCCAGCGACCCTATAATCTGCAGCAGAGTGGTTTTACCGGCACCACTGGGGCCGACAATAGCCACTATTTCCGCCGGGGCAACCTCCAGGCTGACGCCGCGGAGAATCTGAAGCCCCTCATAAGATTTCGTTATATCCCTGACCGTCAGCATCAGCGAACTATGCTTTTTTTGCCGTCAACAAGGTAGATTCCCGGGCGGAGGCCCTTAGAATCCGTAAGTTTTACGCCAGTCAGAGTATATACACCCCTCGCTTCGGCTTCGGCGGTTCTGACTTCGGTGATTTCAACAGGGGGTTCCGGCAGTTCAATGGTCTCGAAGCGGAATTTACACCCTGAATCAGATATATTATTGCCATCGCCCCAGTTATAGACGGCATAATTGAGACTGGAGTTTGTCTGATTCCATTGAACGGTATTTGACGTTATGATCATGTAGCCGATCTCGTCGGCGCCCTTGGGAGTCCAACCGCGCGAAGGGGTATTTTTTGAGGAGCGGAGCGAGGAATTATTTGCAGCGGTGATGCCAACGTATCCGCCATTGGCGGCATTGATAATATTGTATGTTACACCGTCGGCGCGCTTGACGAATTTCCATTTCGCTTCGTCCGTAAGGGTCGTAACTCCGGTCAGAGTTGCAGTGAGGCCCTGCGAGGCGACGTATCGGCCATCTCTTAGCGGAGTGCATAAGGCATACGTCGCTCCGTCAATCGGCATCGAGATGCCGGCTCCGGCTGCCGCGGCTTTCATCCGGTCAAAAGCATCTTTCAGACGCTCGGACTGCTCCTTGCGCTCCTCGGCGCTGATTTCTTCGCCAAGGGTAGCGCTGATTTCTTCGCTCAGACGATCAAACTCCTCGGCAATACTTTCAGGATAGAATCCGGGGGTGGAGCTGACATTGGCCTTGCGCCATGCCTGCATGTCACTCAGCTCAGTCATCAGACTTTCGGCTTCCGGCTGCAGAATCTTGTTGGGGGAATAAATCAGCCCCTCGAGAGCGTCGCGACCCTCGGTATCGGTAATGACAAAAGTGAATTGCCACTTATCGCGCGCAGTGCCGCCGGAATTGGCGTGAGGGAGCTTGAGGAAGACCTTGTTCCAGCCTTCATTGAGGTGAATATTGACGGGCGGACGCGCCGTGAAGTTTTCGTTGGCAAGACCGGAATTATCCTGGTCCTGCTTGATGTCAGCCCCGGGCTGCTCCCAGACGGGTGCATGAATCTCCTTGCCGTTGAGCCAGATGCGGGAACCGCGACGATCCCATTTTCCGGACTCGGGCGACTTTTCATTACCGGAGCGGCTATAGGTATAAAATTCAATGAGAGCGCCGGCGTCCTGTTCAACCGGCGAATAGACGTAGGTCCAGGCATAAGCCGTCATCCCGTTTTGAGGATTATCATAAAATCCTTTGACCGTCGGATGCCAGATATGGCGCAGATAGATACCGGCACCCGTAGCCGGAGTGGAGGCAATGCTTGAAGGCATAGTCTCGGAATCTATGTATTTCTCCGGTTCAAGGACTGCATCAGGATTTCCACCGTTGGGAATCTGGTCGGTAATCTGCCAGTGGATATTGGTTTGCTTCACGTAAGGAATCTGCTCGGCAGCTTCGCTCATCGTGGTATTCTTATGGTATAGGAACCGGCGTTCCCAATCAGCAAACTCATCGAATTCAGCGCCCGAATTGGGAAGGGTTACGCCTCCTTGCTCAATGTATTGCTCGCCACCGCCGGTCCAGGCGCGCTCGGAGGAGGCCAGGATATTGGCATAGACGTTGTTTTGGCGCACGATGTCGTCCGAAGTGGGGGTCATCGTGTCGTTCCAGGCGGCGGAGATGGTGCCTGCAACGTCAGGATTTCCTTGCGTCTGTCCGAAGATGGTAGACTTGAAGATGCCGACAACATCGGCAAACACATCAAAATGATTCGTATAATTATAGCGCATGTCAATGTTGGGGACACCCGGGCTCAGGGTGCCCGAAGTGGCCCAGTTCGTGGTCAGATCGCAGGGAATAACGGCAGGATCAACCGTCTTGGCCGGGCGATTATACCGATTCCAGATGACGGCACGCTTGCCCAGGGAGTGGACATAGTTAATCATCTCAATTATGTAGCTGTCCTGGAAGCCGATTTCATCGCCGCCAATGTGTATATAAGGTGCTTTGTCAAATAGTTCGGCAACTTCGTTGAGAATCACTTTCAGCTCTGCTTTACCCTCATCGGTCTGCATCGAATGACCCATAGCCTGTTCGAAGGGATGAGAATGGCCCGGCATGTCAATCTCGGGAATAATGATGACACCGCGTTCGGCTGCATAATCTTGCAGCTCACGGGCCTCGGCCTGCGTATAGTACTTGCCCGGGAAACGGGTGATACCACGAGCGCCGGTCAACTGCGGGTAAGCCTTGATTTCAAGGCGCCAGCCGGTATAGTCCGTCAGGTGCCAGTGGAACGTATTGACCTTGAAACGGCTGAGCAAATCTATTTCGCGCTTAAGTTCTTCAAGGGGGATGAAGGAGCGACCCACATCGTGCATGAATCCACGCAATTTAAAGGCCGGCCAGTCAGTGATGGTCACGCCCTCGATTTCACCGCCACAGTCCTGAGCCATCAGACGCAGGGTCTGTGCCGCGCGAATCACGCCGAGAGCTGTCGGTGCCGTGATTTCTATCTCGTCGGGGTTGACGGTAAGTTTATATGCTTCGGCAGGATATTCGGCTAATTCATAGTCATAGGCGCCCTCTACCGGAGCGATCTTGACGGTAATCTTGGCCGTAGCGTCAGCTGCCGCAGTCAGCCCGCAATCAGCCATAAATCGCTGAAGCTCGGATGATTCCGTAGGGTCTGTCAGAATGACCTGACGGCCCGTGGAAAATCCGCCTGAGGACTTGACTTCAACTTGCTTCGGGCGGGGCATCAGGTTTTCGATCGTGGCCGACGCCTCGGTGAACCATCCCAAAAGCAGCAGGAGGAGAAAGAACTTGTTTTTCATGATTGGTCAGATTTGTTATTATTTTTCATCTAAGGAAAGTGTGTGACCCATGCGCGTACGCTTGGTCTGGAGATAGCGTCGGTTATATTCGTTGGGGGCCACTTCAATCGGGATGGTCTCGACGATTTCAAGACCATAGCCCTGAAGGCCGACTCGCTTGGTGGGGTTATTGCTCATCAGACGCATTTTTGTTACTCCTATTGCGCGGAGAATCTGGGCACCGACGCCATAGTCGCGTTCGTCAGCCTTATGGCCGAGGCAGATGTTGGCATCCACGGTGTCCATTCCCTCTTCCTGAAGTTTATAAGCTTTCATCTTCTCCATCAGGCCGATTCCGCGACCTTCCTGCATCAGATATACCACAGCTCCACGCCCTTCCTTATCAATGCGCTCGAGGGCTCGATGGAGCTGCTCGCCGCAGTCACAGCGCCGGGAGGCGAAAATGTCGCCCGTGGCACAACTTGAATGAACACGCACCAGGGCAGGCTCGTCGCCGCTTAGGTCGCCTTTAATCAGGGCTATGTGCTCCAATCCGTTGCTCTTCTCGCGAAAGGGGATAGCGCGGAAATGTCCGTAAGCCGTCGGCAGGTCTACTTCGACGCCTTGTTCAATAAGGCTCTCCGTGCGGTTACGGTATTCAACCAGATCGGCAATGCTGATAATCTTGATTCCCCATTCCTTGGAGCGCTCAAGCAATTCGGGCAGGCGGGCCATGGAGCCGTCATCGCTCATGATCTCCATCAGCGCTGCCACCGGCTGTAATCCCGCCAGGCGTGCGAGGTCAACTCCGGCTTCGGTGTGGCCCGTGCGCTGCAAGACTCCGTTGCGCTGGGCATAGAGCGGATTGATATGTCCGGGACGTCCGAAGGTCTCCGGCTTCGATTCCGGATCGGCAAGGGCGCGGATCGTCGCGCAACGGTCTTGAATACTTACTCCGGTGGAGCAGCCTTCAAGTTTATCGACGGTGACAGTGAAGGGAGTGCCAAGAACCGAGGTATTGTCCTCAACCTGACGGTCAAGGCCGAGTTCACGGGCCCGGTCGATGGTAAGCGGCGCGCATAACACTCCGCGTGCGTTCTTGAGCATGAAATTAACCTGCTCCGGCGTTATCTTTTCGGCAGCGACTATCAGGTCGCCTTCGTTTTCGCGGTCTTCATCGTCAACCACTATCAGGAATTTCCCTTGGCGGAAATCCTCTATAGCCTCTTCAATCGAGTCGAGGCGGGGTTTCGTCGGTTCCATATGATTGAATTTGTGGTAAAATTTTCTGTAATTGTTTAACGGATTTGATTGTACGGGCCTCAAATAGCATACCTATCGCCCAGATTATCAGCCCGACAGGGAGCAGATACATTGCTGACTTAGCCCAGAACGACTGCCGCCGGGGGTGAAGAATCATCAGATCTTGCAAAATCGGGACTTCGTTCAGGCGCTCCATGAGTTGGCGCGAGCGGGTATTGCTCAGGTAGCTCACGGTGACCTCCAGCGATGCCGTCAGTTGCCTGAGCAGCGTCGGGTCAATGCCGCCGCGCCAGTAGCTAACGTAGCCTTGCGGACGCGGATATTTTTTCAGGAACTCAGCAGCGAGGGTACCGAGTTCGTCAAGTTTCTCGGCGGCTACGACAGGATCGACGTCTTCAATAATCACCTCCTTGACGCCGAGCGCTCGTTTATTCTTACCGGTCAGGACTCTCAGCGCTCGCTGCCAGGCGTCGGCATTAAACATCGCCGAGTCCTTGACGGCCTTGTAAGTCACCCAGATACCCAAGGGCAGAAGTACCGCCGAACTGAGCCACATACCTTCCCATACGGGCAGCTTGCCGTCACGCGCCATCTTCATTCCCGAGTTATCGATAATATAGTAGAAAATAAAGAGGAACACGCTGATTACAAGCGGAGTGCCCAGGCCACCTTTGCGAATGATAGCACCAAGCGGCGCCCCGATAAAGAAGAACACGAGACAGGCCAGCGAAAGGGTGAACTTCTTGTGAAGCTCAATGCCGTGGCGCGCAAGGACCTTTTGCTCGTCGCCCATGTAGAGCGAGCGGCCTAAGTATTCCATCTTTGAGCGTTCCATCTCATTCTTGGCGTTTTGGATATAGCGGCGGCGTGATGAACGGAGCTCCTCGCGGCGCATCGAGTCGGGATTCATCTTCATGACGGTAACGGCATCCACGGCACGCATCGATTCGGGAATAGCCTCCGGGCTCAGGGAGATAAATGAGTTGGAGGCTATCTCCTTGCCGTAGGCAGCGCCGATGGAGTCGATGCGGTTATGAATCGAGTCGATGGAGTGGCGGAGCTGACTGACGTTTTTGCCGATATAGAGCGAACGCATGTCTCCCTCGTCCATACGCTCGAAGTTGGCGTCAAAAGCTATCAGAAGGGTTTTCGTATGGAATTCCTCGCGGCGATAGAGCTGATTGCGGGCAGTGGTATTCACCCCGGTAGCATCACGCAGGTTTTCAAAAAGTTCGCCCTGATAGAGGGTGAGCTTCAGGTGTTCTTTGTCGGGAGTAGTCTGCAACGTGGCGCTGTCACAAAGAATCACGCGGCTGCGCTCAAAGCCTTGCTGCAGGTCGTAGATCATGACGTCGTAGAGCACTCCAGTATCATGATTTTTCTTCTCCACATAGATGTTGATATTCGGCAACTGGCCGTTAAATTCACCTTCGGCAATGTCAAGTTCCGGACTTTTCTGGCGCATGGATTTCAGCAGGGTCCACATTCGCGACTGAGCCACGGGCAGGACATCGTTCTGGAAGAAAAACGCTCCGATGCTAACAAAGACCATCAGGATTATCAGCGGCCTCATCACGCGAAAAAGTGAGACTCCGCCGCTCTTCATTGCCGTCAGTTCAAGGCTTTCACCAAGATTACCGAACGTCATCAGCGACGCTAACAACACCGCCAACGGAAGCGCCAACGGCACCATTGACAGCGCGGCATAGAAGAACAATTCCAAGAGTAGCCCCATACCTAAACCCTTGCCGACCATATCAGTCAGGTGCATCCAAAGGAACTGCATCAGGACCAAAAAGGTACAGATCAAAAAGGTCATGGCAAAGAGCGGCAAGAACGTCTTCAATATAAACCGGTCAAGCCTCTTAAACTCAAACATACCCGCAAAGGTACGCATTTTTAATGAAAAATGAAAAATGAAGAGTGAAAAACCGCCTCAATCCCGTCAATACAGGTACAAGGAACAGTAATACCTGACCACCATTAAAATATAACTGGGAGGATGACCCGCCCCCGGATCATCATGGCGCGATGAGCGCCACCTTTGCATCCGGTTTTTACAAGGGTGACACAAGAATGTTACAAAATAGTGGCACAGAGAACTGTTTGCGAACGGCCGGTGTTAGGCTTTCGAAAAGGGCGACAAACCAACGCCCGACACACCTCGCCGAATAAGCGACCA
>CAMWSN010000040.1 GCA_947176925.1 uncultured Porphyromonadaceae bacterium | reverse complement strand
GGTCGGGATCGGGTTAAAAATCATCCGTTCGAGGAGCTTGTCTTCCTCGGGATTATGTTTTCCGTAAGTATTTAAAAATTTTTCAATCGTATCGGCCGTTCCGGGGGTATTTTTCTCCGGACGAGGGTAGAAACAGGCCAAATCAATCTGCAATTCCGAGTCGGCGGCCATAGCCGTCTGCTCCAAATCGGGAGCTCCGAGCGCAAGGAAAGCACTGAGACGTTCGCGCTCCTCGGCAGATAGATCTTCACCGTTTCGCAGCCTCATGGCCGCCGGCATCAGAAAGCACGGAAAAGCCTCGCGCAACTCCTCAACCCGTTCAGCCGAGGGGGCCGCGCCATCAATCCAGCGTCTTATTTCGTCCTGAGTCAGCTCCATAGGGGAATTACCAGTTGCCAAGAGTTGAGTTAAAAATCAGTTCTACAAGCTCTTCCGAGATCTGCCGGCAGAGTTCATCCTGCACATCGGTGAGCATCATCGAAGCGTCAAAGTCGCGATAAGCCGTAAAGGTCTGGTCAACGTCGTTTTTTTCGTTCTTATTGTCGGTATACTTGACTCGGACAGCGATTGTCAGGCGCGTCTGGGTTGCGTAAGCGTCTGTTCCGACAGCTTGAGGCGAGAGAGAATAGTTAGTGATTTCGCCCTCGAGCTGGAGGTCGGAATTAGTTCCGTCAACGATGGTCTGGAGGCGGGTATTACGCTGGATATAGTCGAGCATGGCGTTTTCAAACGTCTGCTGCAAAGGCGCATATACCAGGGCGGCACGAATCGGGAAGTTGCCGACAGAGATAGTCTTATAAACGCTATAGTCCAGCGCCGAGCCATTGAGTTTATAGCTGACGCGGCAGCCCCCTAACGGAAGGAGCAACAGCAAAAAGGGAAATATCAGTCGTCTACTCCAGCTCATAATCTTTGATTTTACGGTAAAGTGTTCGCTCACTAATGTTTAACTCGGCGGCAGCCTGCTTGCGTCGGCCGCCGTTGCGCTCCAAAGCCTCGCGAATCATCTCTTTCTCGGTCTCCTCAAGCGAGAGAGGCGCGGCGGCAGAAGGTGCTGCAGGCTCCTCAGCCTCAGTGAAATGCGTAAATTCCGGCAGACAAGGTGCGGGCTTCATGGGCTGGTCCGCCGCGGCGCCGTCAATTCGGGCGCGAAGGCGGTCTACCTCGCTGCGGAGCGAGAAAATCATATTGAACAGAGCGTCCCGCTCGCGCGCGTACGCGTTATTAGAGGAGCTTGAGGCTCCCGGCGCAGACACGACCGTCGGCGAATAGTTTATCATGGGGAGATATTCGGCCAGGGTATCACGCCCGACGGGTTCGCCACCTTCGAAGAGCGAAAGTTGCTCAACAACGTTTTTTAACTGCCTGACATTTCCCGGCCAGCGATAAGTTTGCATCAGAATCCGGGCCGCCTGGTCGAGGCGCAACTCGGGAGTCTGATATTTTTCAGAGAAGGCTGACGCAAAAGAGCGGGCAAGGAGCATGATGTCGTCGCCGCGGTCGCGCAGGGGCGGGACATTGATTTGGACCGTACTGAGACGGTAATAAAGGTCTTCGCGGAATTTTCCGTCGGCTACGGCCTGAGCCATGTCGACGTTCGTAGCGGCGACAACGCGGATGTTGGTTTTCTGGACCTGGCTGGAGCCGACCTTGATAAACTCACCCGTTTCGAGTACGCGAAGCAGGCGCGCCTGAGTGGTCAAGGGCAGTTCGCCAACTTCGTCAAGGAAAATCGTGCCCCCGTCGGCTTCCTCGAAATATCCCTTGCGGGAGCCTACGGCGCCGGTAAAGGCACCCTTTTCATGGCCGAAAAGTTCGGAGTCAATCGTACCTTCAGGGATAGCGCCACAGTTAACGGCAATGTAGCGCGCATGCTTGCGGGCGCCGGCGTTATGGATGATTTTCGGAAAAAACTCCTTGCCGGTGCCGCTCTCGCCGATAATCAGGACGGAGAGGTCAATCGGGGCCACACGAAGTGCGCGGCCTATGGCTTCAAGCAGCGCCGGACTCTGGCCGACGATGCCAAACCGCTGTTTTGCGGCTTGAATATCCTCTGAAGTGACTGTTTTCATAAATAATTGTGCAAATTTACGAAAAATTTTTGTAAATTTGTGGCATTATGCAAAAAACCAACGCCGCGCGCCTTCTTGACCGCGCAAAAATCAGCTATGAACTCATCCCTTACGAGTTTGATCCGGAGGATTTGGCCGCCCAACACGTGGCCGACTCCCTCGGCGAAGATATCAACAGAGTTTTCAAGACCTTGGTGCTCCACGGCGCCGAAGCTCGGGATTATTTCGTCTGCGTGGTGCCGGGCAATACGGAGGTAGACCTCAAGAAAGCCGCCAAGGCCCACGGCACAAAAAAAGCAGACCTGATTCCGATGAAGGAGCTGCTGCCGCTGACGGGTTATATCCGCGGCGGATGTACGGCCATCGGCATGAAAAAGCCTTTCCCGGTCTATATTCACCAAACAGCCCTCAATTTCGACTCAATCTACGTCAGCGCCGGCCAGCGCGGACTTCAACTGCGACTTGCCCCGGCGGACCTTATCAATTACGTCAACGCTACAGTCGCCGACCTGACCGCCAACTAATTATAAGTCTTATAGATTTTATAAGTTTTATATATAAAAAAACTATGAACAGCTTCGGACAAAAAATAACCCTGACCACCTTCGGCGAAAGCCACGGCGCAGCCATCGGCGGTGTAATCGACGGCTTCCCCCCGCGCTTCCCTCTTGACCTTGACGCCATTCAGGCGGCCCTTGACCGCCGCCGCCCGGGCCAAAGCGCCCTGACCACCGCCCGCAACGAGGCGGACCGCGTTGAGTTCCTATCGGGAATCATGGACGGCCTGACGCTCGGCACCCCCATCGGCTTCATCATCCGAAATTCAGACCAGCACTCGTCGGATTATGAGGATATGCGCCACACCTTCCGCCCCTCTCACGCCGATTTTACCTATCAGGCGCGTTATGGAATTCGCGACCATCGCGGCGGCGGACGCGCTTCGGCGCGCGAAACGGCCGCTCGAGTCGTTGGTGGAGCAATGTGTCAGCAACTTCTTGCCGCTCAGGGCATTTCAATCATGTCATACACGCGCCAGGTGGGCAATATCTGCATGATTCCTGACGCAAAAATTACGCCCGAAGCAATTGAGGCGAATCCCGTCAGATGTCCGGACCCGGAGGCTGCGGCGCGAATGGCCGAGCTGATTGCCCAAGTAAAAAAAGAGGGCGATACCATCGGCGGCATCATCGAATGTCAAATCACCGGAGTGCCCGCTGGCCTCGGCTCGCCTCATTTCCACCGACTTAACTCCATGTTGGCCAACGCAATGATGACCATTCCCGCGGCCAAAGCCATTGAATTCGGCATGGGCTTCGAGGGATGCCTCAGACGCGGCTCTGAGATGATTGATGAATTCATTCCCGGGCCGGACGGAAAACCTACTTGCCTGACCAACCATTCCGGCGGAATCCAGGGCGGAATATCCAACGGCATGCCGATAATTTTCCGCGTGGGCTTCAAACCCGTAGCCACCTTGCTGCGCCCGGTCAACACAGTCACTGACTCCGGCGATCCAGCCATCCTCCAAGCCCGCGGCCGCCACGATCCCTGTGTCCTCCCCCGCGCTGTCCCCATCGTCGACGCCATGGCCGCCCTCACCCTCTCCCAATTCACAATAAGCAATTAGTAAATAGTAATTGGTGATTTTGGAGAATTAACAGAATTTAACAGGGGAGGGTGTTGACTTTGCCCGTGTGATGTTGTAACTTTGCCAACGGTTTTATTAGTAATTGGTAATTTTACAACACATCATGAAGTCTTTATCTATGATTCAGCGGCGTAATTGCCGCCTGCGTCGCGAAATCGCACGCACCTTTGCCGCCCGCCACTACCGGGACCTCGTCGCTACGGTCGACGAGGTCATCCGGCGGCCCTTGAAGCGCGGGTTTTACATCGAGGCCGACTCGGCCATAGTTATCGATCGCCGCCGGCGCGCCGGATTCAACATCTGTAAAGGGGCAAAACGGGCCGCAATGTGGGCCGATTTTTTCAGTCAGGTTGACTCAATGCTTGCCGCCAATCCGCGCATGAGTCGCGTCGGAGCCATCTGTCGCGTAATCGCCTCCGGAACGTCAAACTCCGGGTTTTGTGTCAGTCGTGAATTAGCCTTAAAAATCTATAACTATGGAAATTAAACTCAACTATATCCGTATGGCCGACGTGGTTTACGCCACGGCCGCACTTAAAGCATTTGAAACCGGCGCAGAGCGCGTCATCGGCCGTCAGGAGGAACCGGCCCTGATCCATATGTTTGAACGCGCGCTCTTGGAGGTCGGTATTCAACTTCGCACGGCCGTAAGGGTCCTGAACACAGCATCGGGTACAATCAGCCTTGACGTCAGCGAACCCTTGGCCCATCAAATGCTTGAGGCTGCAGTGCTTAAAAAAGTCCTTCTGCGCCTGGGCCTGACCGACGATGACCCGGAAACTTACGTCAGAATACTCCGCGGACTGACGTCCCCATTACCCAAACTCAAGCAAAATTAAAGTCATTGAATGGTATAAAATTTTGAAATTTGGGAAATTATCGTTACCTTTGCGGCTAGTTAACCGCCGGGATACTTTTCCGGTATCGACTATTGCATAACTGAATCACATCACATTAACATCCATATATCGATGAAAATCAGGCATATAGTATTCTCACTCATTGCTTGCTGCTCCCTATCGGCATTTTCCATGACCGATAAGGAAGTCATAGCCTTTATAAAGCAGCAATCCGCAGCCGGAAAGACCGAGCAGCAGATTGGCCAGATGCTTATGGCAAAGGGTGTCACCCCCGAACAGGCCCAACGAATCAAGGCCCAATATACTGAAGAAAAAATGGTCGGAGCTGAAGACGACGGCCTTGCCCCGATTGAGATGGCATCACGCCGCCAGCAGGCTAACGAGGCAATTCCAGAGCAAGGACTCGGAGGCGCAAACAATATCAGCGCCGCCAATCCCGATGGTATGGGCCGACGGACTATCTACGGTCATAACGTCTTCAACTCTCCCTCATTAACCTTTGAACCCAACGACAATCTCGCCACTCCCCAGAACTATCGCCTCGGCCCCGGCGATGAAGTGGTAATTGACATCTGGGGGGACGCCGAAGACCATATCCGTCAGACCATATCGCCCGAGGGTAGCATCATGATTACACAACTCGGCCCGGTCTACCTTAACGGCCTGACAATTCAAGAGGCCGGTAAGCATATCCGCAAATCTTTCTCTCAGAAATATGCCGGCATCAGCGAGTCGGACTCAAACATCCAAGTGACCTTGGGCCAGATCCGCACCATTCAGGTCAACCTGATGGGTGAGGTTTCCACTCCGGGCACCTATGTACTCTCGCCGTTCTCAACGGTGTTCCATGCCCTGCATCGCGCCGGCGGCATCAACGACATCGGTTCAATGCGTAACATCCAGGTGCTCCGCAACGGCAAGAAAGTAGCCGGAATCGACGTCTACGAATACCTCTTCAAGGGCAAAAACTCCGGCAATATCCGTCTGGAAGAAGGTGACGTCATCATCGTGCCTCCCTACGAAACCTTAGTTAACATCGAAGGTAATGTCCGCCGCCCGATGTATTACGAACTCAAACCCGGCGAAACCATCAAAAACATTGTTGACTACGCCGGCGGCTTCACCTCCGAGGCATTCACCGAAACCATCGGCCTGGCCCGCCAGAACGGCACCGACAATGAATTGGTCAACATCTCGCGCCAGCAATACCCGACCTACAAGCTGCAAGACGGCGACGTCCTGACCGTAGGCACCATTCTTAACCGCATCTCCAATAAGGTTGAGGTCAAAGGCTCGGTGTTCCGTCCCGGCCTTTATGCCATCGACAGCCAGGTTTCGACAGTCAAACAGCTGATTCAGAAGGGTGAAGGCCTGACCGAAGACGCCTTCACTGAACGCGCCCTGATTTATCGCGAAAAAGATGACCTGCAGCCAGAAGTAATCTCCTTCAACCTTGCCGACCTGATGTCGGGCCGCATCAATGACATTCCCTTGAAGCGCAACGACGTCCTCGTGATTTCCTCTATTACGGATCTCACCCTCGTCGGCGACGTTTCAATCCGAGGAATGGTCAATAATCCCGGCTCATATCCCTACGCGGCCAATCTGACCCTCGAGGACCTGATTTTCCGCGCCGGCGGCCTCCGCGAAGGAGCCTCCACGGCAAGAGTCGAGGTTGCCCGACGCGTAAATGACCCTACGGCTACGGAACAGACCTCCGTGCTCTCTGAAGTCTTCACCATCTCGATTGAAAACGGACTGAGCGCCAATGGCAAAGGATTCATACTAAAACCATACGATGACGTGATGATTCGCGTCAGCCCCGGCTACGAACCCCAACGATTTGTTACCGTCAACGGCGAAATCCTCTTTAGCGGTCAATACGCTTTGGTTAAACGAAACGAAAGATTGACGGACGTCATCAATCGCGCCGGCGGAATTATCGATGGCGCCTATATTAAAGGTGCTCACCTGACCCGTGCGCTGACCGAAGACGAATATATGGCCCGCACCGAGGCCCTGCGCTTCGCCATGGCCAACAGCACCGGCAATCAGGGTGATTCCATAGCCCTGAGCAAAATTCAGGTTTCGCGATACTACAACGTCGGCATTGACCTCGAAAAAGCCCTTGCCCAACCCGGAAGCACCTTTGATATCGTACTGCAACCCGGCGACCAGCTCTACATTCCCGAAGAACAAAGCACAGTCAAGATTTCCGGCGAAGTGATGTTCCCCAATACCGTCACCTTCGAACCCGGTAAAAAGCTTAGCCACTATATCAACCAGGCCGGCGGCTATGGCCAGCGGGCCAAAAAGGGTAAAGCATTCATCATCTACATGAATGGCTCGGTAGCCAAGGCCAAGCGCAACACACCTATCGAGCCGGGATGCCAGATAATAATTCCGACCAAGCCTAACAATAGCGGAACCGACTGGACCAAGGTGATGGCGTTCGCAACGAGCTTCAGCTCCGTAGCGGCCCTTGCGGCAACAATTACCAATATATTCAAGTAACAATAGCCCCATGAGCAAAACAGAAGAACCGGACCAGAAAAATCAGGATGAGGAAGTTGAGGTAGACCTCCTGACGCTTGCCACCCGTCTGTGGTCCAACAAAGGCAAACTGCTGAAATGGGCCTTATACGGAGCCGTCATCGGCCTGATAATTGCGTTATCCATTCCTCGCGAATATACAACGACGGCCAAGCTGTCGCCTGAACTCACTGACTCCAAAAAAGGCGCCGGCGGCCTGGGAGCTCTTGCCTCCATGGCGGGAATCAATACCGGCTCGGGAAATACGGAGGCCTTATACCCCCAACTTTATCCTGATATAGTCAAGTCCATCCCCTTCCTGACGGGCCTCTTCAGCGTGGAGGTGACCACTATTGACGGCAACACCATGACCGTAGAACAATACCTCCGGGATGACCTGCGCCGCCCATGGTGGAAATCGCTGATAGCGCTCCCCGGCAAGACTATCGCATCTTTCTCAGACAAAGAAAATGTCCCCGCTGACCATCAGCTTAATAACTTCCGCCTGACCCGGCAGGAATCACAAATGGTTACGCTTCTTTCCGAGCGCGTGACCGCTTCGGTTGAAGACTTTGTCAACATCAGCGTGACGATGCAGGACCCCATGGTTTCGGCAGTGTTGTGTGACACGGTGGTCAGCCGCCTCCAGCAGTATGTCACCGACTATCGAACCAACAAGGCACGTCAAGACCTCCGATATGCGGAAAAAATCAACGCTGAAGCCCAACAGGAATATTATGACGCTCAAAAGAAATTAGCAGACTATACTGACCGCAATCAGGGCCTGGCCACTCACTCAGCGCGAATCACCCGTGACCGTCTGGAAAATGAGGCGCAGCTTGCCTTCACCCTTTACAACCAGACCGCCCATCGCGTACAGACCTGCAAGACAGTGGTCCAGGAAAATACCCCGGTCTACGTGGTCGTTGACCCCCCGACGGTACCTATCAAACCGACCGGTCCGGGCAAGCTCATGATGATTCTTATCTTTGCCTTCTTGGGATTCATTGCGTGCGCCGTCTGGATTCTCTTCATTAAGTCATTCGTTACGGACCTCAAGAAACAAGAGACTGACAAGGACCAAGACCCGGTCAAAGATGAAGATTAAAAATAAAATCCCCGCGATTCTTTTCTTAGCCTCGGTCATTTCGTCCGGGGCTATTGTTCACCCTCAGTCCCCGAAGGAGTCGGAGTCACTCGGTCACGACTCCATCTATTTCAACCTTGTATCGCTCGTGAGCGGCACGCGGAATCAACAACCCGAGCCGGAGCCGGAGTTGAACCTCGGGGCTCTCGATTTTCTCTCGTCAGTCTATGAAGAAGCTGATTATTACTCCACGGGGTTCATTGGCGGACAGCTGATTCCAAAGAATCCAAGCACTCAGATCTACATCGGCGACCTCCCCGACGCGGTCACGAGGGAGTTTCTGCGCCCCGTCCCCGGACGCATAACTTCAAACTTCGGATTTCGCGCAAGGTGGAACAGGATGCACAAGGGAGTAGACTTGGCCCTGCAAACAGGCGACACCGTACGCGCGGCAATCAGCGGGACTGTGTCCCGCGTGGGTTACGAAAAGGGAGGCTATGGACATTTCATAGTCGTAGACCGCCCGGACGGCATCCAGTCACGCTACGCTCATTTAAGCAAAACGCTCATCAAGCCGGGCGACAAAGTCTATCCCGGCAAGGTCATAGCCTTAGGGGGCTCAACTGGAAACTCCACCGGCCCTCACCTCCATTTCGAGATTCGATGTGGCGGAGCTCCGATGGACCCTGCCCCGCTGTTAATGAGAGAAGTAATGGGTAAAGCCAAGTGAGAAGAGTTCGCGGAGCTGCAACTTGTGCCAATGGGGATTGGACGATGCTGACGTGTCGTAACGGAGGTCGACATTGAGGTTTGCCGTCAGGAAGCGGTTGATGGTAAACTGGAATTGGTTCTGCCAGTCACCCTGGAAATACTTATAGTTGGTGAAAGCAAACACGCGGCTTGAATAATTTACGTTATAACAAATCTTCCAGTTCCAGGTGACTTCGACAGCCGAACCATAAGAATGGAAAGCCTTACGTCCCTGCTTGATGCCGAATGAGGTCTCGTCAATCTTTGTGTCGATACATGTCTTGAGGTTGTAAGAAATAGGCGAAAGGGTCACTCCAAGAGTAAACTTGCCGTCACGAACACTGAGATTATAGGTCATACCGGCACCGATATTCAGTTCGCCGGGCGAGAAGAAAGATGCCGTGCGCGTCTGTGTTCCGGATTTGTAGCCGTTGAAAATTGGCGTTTTTAACACCCCGGTGATAGTATAATACCAATTATGAGCGGCCTTATAACCGAATTTGGAGTTTATCTGGAAGCGGTTTTCGGTCAAGGCATACTTGCGATGGGGGTCATCCCTGACGGTCTGAAGGGCCGTACGCCACTGGAAGAAGTTCTCAAAGAGCAGATTGGGATGGAACTTGGTGTTCAGATTGCTCTGATACGAGAAGTCGGCAATAAGGTTAAGAGAACTATTGCCCCCTTGATACCAGTTGGGGCTGATAAATGCCTGAGAGAATTGCAGATTGATGTTGAACTTATTAAGCCAATGCTGCTTTTTGAAATCGGCAGGCGCAATTTCTATGTCTTCCACACTGACCGTCGGCTTCACTTCCGAGAAAACAAAAGTTGCCGTTTCGGGATCCGCCGTGAGGATAAACGCCTTGGGCGGTTCAGGAAGGGTATAAAGATTAAGATGAACATCCCCGGGATGGTTAATGGCATGGGTCTGGCGAATAAGGTCGCTCAGCGCCAGGGCCGATTCCGCATCCTTAATCCACTGAAAGGAGGGGACAGACGGTTTTGAAACCGACGCAACTGAAATTACAATCGGCTTAATATCGGTCCGATAAGGCATATATAGCGCCGGAAGAAAAAGAGTCTCGGAAAGGGGGCCGGAAATGGCGGCCACGGAGTCAAGGGGCAGAGGAGCCAGCGAGTCCGGGTAAGTTTCTTCAACCGCCACCTCGCCGACCAATTCAGCAATAGAAACCTGCGGCTCTTGGGCAGAGACGCCTGACACGGCAGCAACTGCCGCTCCCAATATAAATAAACGTCGAAACATAATGCGATAATAATTTTTTGCAAAGATAACGAAAAGAATTAAAAATTAAAAATAAAAAATGCAAAATTGCTGTGATTGCAGAATTAAAAACTAAAAAACATGCGTAAGCTTAGGAACAAGGCATAAAAAAACCGCATTTACGGTAATGCGGCCAACCAAGTCCTTCGTTCCTCAATCAATGATGATGCAAAGTAAGCAATTTATTCTAACTCTACAAAATTTTAAACGCTATAACGATCAGTTTTTATTGCTATTTTGCATTTTTAATTTTGCATTTTTAATTCTTTTAGCTACCTTTGCATACAAATTTAACCAATTATTACATTTCATTCACTTATGTTGCACACAAAATTTAAACTCGCCTTGGTTGGACTGACCTGCGCCATGTTTGCCGGATGCGGTTCCTCAGGCGACTCCATCGAAGATTGCATTGAGTATCTGCCTGTTCAGCAGCGCGAAGGCAAAAGCTGGAGTTTCGTTGACAAGAAGGGCAATATCGTCGCTGAAGACGAATTTAAGAATCACCCTACTGCCGTAATCAACGGAATGTTCTCCGTTCAGGAAGGAGAAACCTACTCCCTCTACAACATCAAGGACCTGAAGAAAGAAGTGCTCAGCGATTTGGTCTCTGTCGGTGCTTACAATGAGGATGTTATCCCCGTCACTCAGAAAAACGAACGCATCACCCTCGTTGACAAAAAAGGCAAGGTAAAAGCCACTCTCGAACCCGTTGACGGCAAGGAAATCACCGCTTGCGCCAACTACGTTTGGGATGGAATGTTGACCATCGTAAACGAAGATGGCAAATACGGATTTGCTGACGCCTCCGGTAAAGTCAAAATCAAACCGCAATATGAATATGCCTACGGGTTCTACGATGGCGTAGCCTTGGTTGCGAAAAAGGTTAATGATGATGAAACCGTTACATGCGCAATTGACAAAAGCGGCAAGGAACTCTTTAAGTTCAAAGAAGGTTATGAAGCTAAATCAGAAGGCTTCAAGGACGGACTTCTCCCCGCCTATGACAATAACAAAGAAGCTTGGGGCTTCCTGAACAAGAAGGGCGAGTTCAAGAAACTCAGCAACAAAGTCCAGGGAATCGGCTCCTTCAATTCTGACCTTTTCGCTTATCGCAGCAGCGACGGCGAATGGGGCGTCATGAACATGGACGGCGAAACCATTGTCAAAGCGAAATATGACGGAGTTGCAATTCTTGACAACGGCAAAATCTTCGCAAGCAAGGAAGTGGATGGCAAAGATAGAGCAAACAGCTACATCCTTGACAAGAAAGGCGAGAAAGAGTTCGAATTTGACGGATATAAAGAGGTCTACCCCATTGATAACGGTCACTTTGACTTTTTAGCCCGCGCCGGCAAGAAATACGTTCTGGTAAATGACAAGGGCGAGCAAATCGGCGACAATGAATTTGCCGAAGTTCGTCCGAGTTTCGCTCAGGAGTCCCGCGTTACGTCAGACTATTTCAACCCCGAATCAGTTGTTGAAGCTCTGACCTCCGAACTGAAGGATGGCGGATTCGGAAAATACACCGTCGGCATGTCGGCGACCTCTCTCGGCATCAAGGACTATGACAATTACGTTTGGGAAACCCGCTATCTCGACGAAGATCTGAACAAACAAGGATGGCGCTTCACCACCTCATTTGCCCTGATTACCAATGAATCCATCGCCCGCCGCGACGGTGAATATGACGCATTCTATAACTGGGTATCTCGCGTAGTGCCCAACTCCGACGCCAAGGTTGAAACCATCCGCATTGAAGCCGAATGTCAGAAACCCTGCTGGAAAGAAGTCAAGGAGTCACTGATTTCCGCAATCAAAGCAAAGGGTTACACCGTCAAGGAAAACCTTGACAATATGGTTGAATTCACCGGCAAAGACTGCACCCTGGTCATCAGCTCATCATACGAAGGCCGCGAAATCACCCTCGCCGTCGGCAAAGTTGCCCAGGAAGCTGCCATGACCGAACCCGTCGACTGGACAGATGAAGCTCCCGCCACGGAAGAAGCTACTGCAGAATCATACGACTGGGACGTCTAACCCCAACCCGAATTAACAATACCTCAAGAGCCCGGAGCACCCCGGGCTCTTCTTTTATACCTATGGAAGCAAAAATATTTTGTGGATTAAGGATTTTTTCGTAAATTTGCATATCTATATCATAAACGAATCGTTATTATGAAATTATTGAAAGTAATCTTCGCGGCCTTGGCCGTGGTTTTGAGCGCTGCATCGGCCGATGCAGCCCTTCCCTCCGTGAAATTGAAGGACCTCAAAGGTAAGACCGTGGATATGGCGCAGTTAAAAAATGGCGGCAAACCCATGATTATCAGCTTTTTCGCTTCATGGTGCAAACCTTGTAAGCGCGAACTGAACGCCATCAGCGAGGTTTACCCTGACTGGGTTGATGAAACCGGAGTGAAGCTCGTGGCCATCAGCTGTGACAAGGCTCAGGATGCCGCCAAGGTGAAGAGCTATGTTGATTCCGAAGGGTGGGAATATGAGATTCTCCTTGACCCCAACAGCGACTTCATGCGTGCCATGGGTATTCAGCAAATTCCTCATTTGCTGATTGTTGACGGCACCGGCAAAATCGTGGAATCCCGCTCGGGCTATACTGACGGCTCCGAAGGTCATATTATAAAGAAGCTCCGCGAAATCTCAAAACCCGCTGCCAAAGCCAAGAAAGCTCCCGCTAAGAAGAAATGAAGCGACTGCTCCCCATAGCCCTGCTGATCGCAGCTCCATTGGCTGCCGGCGCTCAGGATTCCGAGTCCTCGGACCGTAAAGTGACGGTCCACGGCTCCGTACAGGTTGACGCCCTCTTTCCCGAGGAGGACGCCGCTATCGGCACGGAGAAATACAAGGAAAAGCTCCTTGGCAATGTCTACGCCAACGCCGGACTTTTCAGCAAATACGTCGACGCCGGCCTGAGGGTTGAGTATCTTGAGCACCCCCTGCCCGGATTCGAACGCGACTTCAAGGGCTGGGGCGTCCCTAACTTCTATGCAACCGGTAAATATAAAGGTTTCCAGCTCACCGCCGGCGACTTTTACGAACAATTCGGCTCGGGCTTCATCCTTCGCACCTATGAGGAACGTGCCCTCGGCATCGATAACTCCATTCGCGGCGGACGCCTGAAAGTCGACGCACTCCCCGGCTTCCGGTTCACGGTCTTGGGCGGTCTGCAACGCCGTTACTGGGACTGGACCATCAATTCCCGCCTGTATGGCGCCGACGTCGAATGGGATATGCAGCAACACATCCGCAAACTTCGCGAGCATGACATCTCTTGGACCTGGGGCGTCTCCTGGGTAGCCAAACATCAGGCTTACAAGGAAGAGGACCGCATCTACACGATTCAGGGCGATAACTTCGCCTACCTGAACCTCCCAAAATATGTGCAGGCCTTTGACTTCCGCACGCAATTCTATAAGGGCGGCCTCAACGTCCTTGCCGAAGTGGCCCTCAAAGGCAACGACCCTTCGTTTGACAACAACTACACGTTCCGCAACGGCTCGGCCGTGATGCTCTCCGCCTCTTATTCTCAGACCGGATGGAGCGCTCAAATCCAGGCCAAGCGCTCGGAAGACATGTCGTTCCGCTCACGCCGCTCTCAGGAAGGCATTTCCGCCTTTATCAACAACATGCCTGCGTTTGCCTATCAGCACACCTACTCGCTTGCCGCCATGTATCCTTACGCTACCCAGGCCGCGCCCGGCGAATGGGCCCTCCAAGGGAACTTTGCCTACACCTTCAAGCGCCGCACGGCCCTCGGAGGCAAATATGGCACCAAACTGCGTCTTAACGTCAGCTACATCCGCGGCATTGACCGCGAAGGCGAATGGAAGACCGGTAACACAGCCCTCTATGGCACCGACGGACAGAAAACCCGCTTCTTCGGATGGGGTCCGCTCTATTATACCGACCTGAACCTGCAATTTGAAAAGAAATTTTCACGCGTGTTCTCGCTCAACGCCATGTACATGTATCAGCGATATAACAAAACCGTCATTGAAGGCGAAGGAGGCATGATCAACGCCAATATCGGAGTGGCCGAGGCCAAATTCCGCTGCTCCGACAAGGTCACCCTGCGCACCGAACTCCAGTATTTAGCTACGAAGCAAGACAAAGGCGACTGGGCCTACGGACTGGTCGAAGTATCCATCCTCCCCTACATCATGGTCGGGGCGTCGGACCAGTGGAACTGCGGCAATGTCAAGGGACAACGCGAACATTACTACATGTTCAACATCACTGGCAACTACCGCAATAACCGCCTGATGCTCGGCTACGGCCGTACCCGAGCCGGTTATAACTGCTCCGGCGGTGTTTGCCGCTACGTGCCGGCAACCCGAGGCTTCCAGCTCTCATATAACTATAATTTCTAATCGCAAATACGCATAATCATAGATAGAACAACAATGAAACTCCTTTCCTCCCTCCCCGCAGCCGCCGCTGCCCTGCTGATGTTCGTCGCTTGCGATTCCGTCGCTCCCGACGAAAGATATACCGTCATTGAAGATTCGGAATTCGTGCCCCAGCGCTCGGTGCTTGTCGAAGAATTCACGGGTCAGACCTGTGTCAACTGCCCCGGAGCACACGAGCTGATGGCCTCACTTGAGAGCCGCATGAACTCAGTTGACCACGCAGGGATTATCGCCGTCGGGATCCACACTCCGCTCTTCGGCTTTGAAGCTCCCCGAGGGTTTGTCACCGAAGAATCGGAATATTACTCCCGAATGGCAGAATCAGCTCCTTCGGCGCGCATCAACCGCCGATATGGAGTGGTCAACACCGACAAGTGGACCGGCTCAATCTTAGCCGAAGTAGTGCGCAAATCGCCCATCGCGTTCAGCGACTGCGCCGCCCGCATCAACCGCAACGGCATGATTGACATTTCAGGCAGAATCATCTGTTCTGACGACGTCTCTGACACCAGGTTGCAGCTCTGGCTCGTCGAGGATGATATTGTCGCTCCTCAGCTTACGTCCGACAAGCCTATTGCCGATTACGTCCACCACTCCGTATTCCGCAAATCAATTAATGACCGCGACGGCGAGCCGGTCAACATCAAGCGCAATACGACGGTCAACATTGACTGGAAAAACTTTGTAATCCCCAACTTTGTTAACGATAAGGGAAATCTTCGCGTAGTGGCTTTCGTCTTCAACGAAAAGGACGGAGTCATCAACGCGACCCAATTCCCCGTGCAACAACCTGAATAATCAAAAACAAGTAGTATATGAAGAAAATTTTTACCTCACTTTTTCTGATGGCTACGGCCTTAGTGGCCACGGCCCAAAACTTCACCGTAACGGCCTTCGGAGGCAGCAAGACCCTGAAAGATGGAGACGTCATCGAATGTGGCTACGAAGAAGGTTTGTTCGGCAATGCCTGGGATCCGGCGATTATTGTCACCTGCAACAAGAACCTCACCCTGACCGTTACGGCTGATGCTGAAAAGCCGGCGGAAGGCGCAGTGCAGTTCTGTGGTCTGACAGGCCAATGTCAGCGTCTCAACGGGACACCTGAAACTCGTTCGAACGTCTACAATACCGGCGACAAAGTGCCTATGCAGCTTGACATCGTCAACGGCAACGTGGTCGAACCCGTTAACGCCACCCTCAAGATTACCGACGGCCAGGAGACAGTCAACATCACTGTCACCTTCGTAGGCGAACCTCAGGAAGAACTGGCAATCAGCTCCGTATCCGCCAAGGGCGTTCAGATCAGCGCCACCGGCCGCACCCTCCGCTTCGTTGCCGACAACGCCACCGACATCACCCTCTACACCATCTCGGGCCAGTCTGCCGTCAGCCGCCGCATCTCCGGCACCGGTAGCCTCAACCTTTCCCACCTTCCCGCCGGAGTCTACATCTACCGCGCAGGTAACAAAACCGGCAAGATTATCCTCCGATAATTGACCACAGAACTCTACCATACCATCTGCGAATGGCTACGTGACCTCATTGCCGACACGCAATGGGAGGGTCACGTATTCGCCGTTGGCGGATGCTGTAGAGACGAAATAATGGGGTTTGAAATCAAGGACCTCGACCTCGCCATCGATCTTCCGAACGGTGGCGTAAAATTTGCCCGCTGGCTCCAAAAAAAGCGCCTGACCATAGGCCACCCGATCTATTTCCTCAAATTTGGCACTGCCAAACTGCGCCTTCGCCGCTTTCCCGACGACGAAATCGAAATGGTCCAGACCCGGAGGGAGCAATACACCAAGGAGACGTCCCGATGTCCGGAGGTGTGCTTCGGCTCGATTGAAGACGACTGCTACCGCCGCGACTTCACGGTCAACTCCTTATATTATGACATCACGCGCCGTAAGATGGTCGATATCACCGGCCTCGGCATCCCCGACATGCAGGCCGGACTGCTCCGCACGCCCCTTGACCCGGACGCGACGTTTAATGACGATCCGGTCAGAATCCTCCGCGGACTCCGATTTGCCAATCGATTCGGCTGGGAGATAGATCCGCCGTCGCTGGATGCAATGCTAAGCCATATTGACCGGCTGAATATCGTCAGCCGCGAACGCTGCCACTCGGAACTCTGCAAGATGCTTAACGGCCCCGACCCCGTCAAGATGATGGAGACCCTGAAGGACACCGGAGCCTTTGCCGTGATGGTGCCGGAAATGGCGCCGATTCTTGACACTCCACGTCTATGGAACGATGCGATGGCCCGCCTGCGCCACATTCTCCGCGTGGACCCCGAAGCGCCCACCCGCTTCCGCCTGGCCGCACTGATGCTCGACCTGAAACCCTCGCCGCGCGAAGCCGCGCGCGAGACCCGCCGAATCATGACGACGCTGCGCTTTGACCGCCCGATAGTGGCCGATGTGGCTTTTTTGGTACACTTTGCGCGCCTTAATCCGGAAGCCCTTGACAATCCGCGCCGCGTCCGCGAAGTCCAAAACTTGGCCGTCACCCGCGAGCGGTTTAACTTCCTGCTCCGCTTCATCTCCGACTTAGGGCGCGACGAAGACGCCGACGAACTGCGCCAACTCAGCCAAAAAGTGGACTCCACCGGCAAATCCGGCTTCACCAACCTCAAAAAACTCGCCAAGGAACTCGCCCCCAACAAACCTTCACGC
>CAMWSN010000039.1 GCA_947176925.1 uncultured Porphyromonadaceae bacterium | reverse complement strand
TTATTTTATTGTGCATAAGCCTTGTTGGCAGATCGGCCGCAGCACAAATCACGGGCTGGGACGAAGTAGGCCCGACCCTCACGGGCCAAAAATACGAATCTCGTAACATCCTCAACGAAAGCCTCACAGCCGTTAAAAAGGGCAATAAATGGGGATTTGTTACGCCCGACAATAAGGCCAAAATCAAGCCCAAATATGACGCAATCGGTGATACGATTCATTTTCTTGACTCAACCACCAAATCACCCCAAGCATTAAACAGCCAGGCTATTCTTGTTCAAGAGAAAGGGAAATGGGGATTATTAGACGCCAATGGTAAAATCCTTATTAAGCCTGAATATGACTCCTTGGGCAACTTCTATACCATTAGCCAACCCTATAACAGAAAACAATCTGAAGTACGCTGTATAGCCCAAGCCGGCAACATTCAATACATTGTCAACACCCACGGTAAGAGACTAAAAGGAATTACCCCAAACATTAATGAAGTTGCTGCCATCAAGACTGCCATCATCGGCATTAGCCCAAATGGCACCATAAAGGTCATTGATAGTAGCGGAGATAACGTGTATTTACAACAGGGTGACGATATTTGCAGCATCTTCTTTTATGATTCAAACAATAATTCGTACAACAGAGGTGGACACCAAACACCCAAAGAAACATTATATTACCACCCCGCGACCAAGGAAATTCTCTCGCTTACCGACCATCAAGTCAATCAGAAGGAATCGCCATATTATGTGATGTCAACAAAGGATGGCAAAAAAGGCATTGTCACCAGAACCGGGGACCTTGCTACGGAGTTAAAATACAAAGAGGTGTATGAAACAGACGTTAACTATTCTAAACCCGACCCCTGCAATTTTGTCCTCTTTAAAGAAGATGGCACAACAGATCTCCTCAAAAACGGTAAACTCAAAGAAATGGACGTTACCTATAAAACTAAATATGAAGATTTTATTTTATATAGCAAAGGCTCAGATTCTCCGTTGATTGGCGTCATGAAATTGGATGGCACTATTATTTCAGAGCCAAAATACTCGTCGGTCGATCAAATTAACGATGGAAAACTATATTTTTATTGTGTCCTGTTAAATGGTGATAATTATGCAGGCATGTTAAACGGAAAAGGTTTAATTGAGTTCCCTCATGAATGTAATTCAATCAAACAAATAGAAGACACCCACAACCTTATTCTCCAAAGCGCGGATAATAACGGGGTTGCAATACTTGACGCTTTAGAAGGAAATATGATACTTCCGTTTGGGAAATATAGTTCCGTAAGTACAATGCATTGTGGAAACTATTTTATCAAATCTGCCAATGGTAAATGGGGTGTGGCTAATTCTGACTTTTCTAAAGAAATAATTCCGACAAAATATGATGATATAACCACAATCTATAGCAGTGTTTTCCCCGATCAAGTACATTATAAAGTTACTCTCAACGGGAAAAATGGCGCATGTAACGCTGATGGCAAATTAGTAATTCCAATTGGCAAATACAACGACATAAAGGCATATAGCTTTGTCCCCGGTTTTTATATTGTCACCAACGGCAAAAAACAAGGTCTAGTTAACAAAAATGGAACCCAAATCGTACCTCCTTCCTATGATGTCATTTATGGATACGGCAATAACAATATAATGGTATCAAACAAGGTCGGCGATGGAGAAATCTGCTATATATATAGCAAATCCGGAAAACTTCTCAAACAACAGAAGTTTACTAATTCAGAAGCAAACTCTTACCGCGGTCGAAGATTTATCACAGACTGGCTTGGGTCCTATCCTCAAGAATTTTAATTTGGATATAACAAAAGAATCCCGTAGCGGTTCAGCTCGTTGACGGCCATTACCGCATTGATGACATCGTTGCAGGCAGCGATGAATCAATCAAAACCCAAGCAAAAAATTCCTCGGAAGAGAATAAAACTTAAAACAAACGCTCAAAACGAGTAGGTCGAGAAACGAATGTATTCTCACCTACTCGTTTTGGTATAGTATGGGTGTATAAAAAACAACACCCTTTTTAGCGGTTTGTTACACGATTGTCAAAAGAGTGTTACAAAGCTGTTGCAGCAGAAACCTTTCTCGTGAGGGCGGTGTTAGGCTTTCGTAAAAACGATAAAACTAACCGATTAAACAAGAATAAAACGATGATCAACGCTGCCACTATCAACAACGTCTACAATAAGTTCGCCACCCTCTCAGCTGACTCCGACCTGGTCCTTGACCGCAACCTCAACGCCCTGATGATGTTTGCCCTCGATAGCGACCACATGGACTTTGACGGCGACCGCCTGACCTTCGCCCAGGGTGCCGGACCGCTCCAGAGCGTTGAAATCGAGCGCATCATCGGCGCCGACGACCTCGGAAGCCACATGGCCATCGTGCTTCCCGCCTCAATCATCCTCGTCAATAAGCAGACCGGCGCCGTCAGCGTATCCTTCGCTGAATGAATTTTTAGGCCGGAGAGCGGTCTAAAAATTTGTTAATTTCGCGGATTATGCGTAAATTTGCGGCAGTATATACCAAAACATCACATTTTTTCTAATTTATGAGATTGAAGCTTTTATCGCTCTTTATGGGTATAATGGGCATCTCTTCGGGCTGGGCACAGACGGCGTCTGTGACCGGCACTGTCGTAGATTCCTACACCGGAAACCCGATTTCCGGCGCCTATGTTACCCTCGTAGGGCAAAACCTCAGCGGATATTCAGACGCTGAGGGTCAGTTCCTTATCACCGGAGCCAAGGCCGGCAGCTACAACCTGAGCGCTTCGGCCAACGGGTATTATTCAACAGTCATGCAGGGCGCCATCCTCAAGGACGGCCAACGCCTTGACTTCGGACCCATCAAGCTCCAGGGCACAAACGTAGTCACTGAATTCTATGAAGAGCAGGAAGACCTCCTCTTTGACGAAGCCGCTCTTGAAGACGAAGAATCGGCCGGGCAGGCCGTAGCGTCGCTCACGGGTGCCAACGACAACATATATTATAATGCGTCGAACTATAACTTCTCGACGATGTATTTCCGCTTCCGCGGCTACGACAATCAGTATCAGACCACTTACATCAACGGCCTGGACATGAATGACCCCATCCGCGGCCGCTTCAATTACTCAAGCCTCGGCGGCATGACCTCACGCGCCTTCCGCAACAAGACGACGACCATCGGCATCGGCGCCGCAAACTATGGCTTCGGCACCATTGGCGGTTCAAGCAATATCTCAACCATCACCTCAGACTATGCTCCGGGCTTCAACGGCTCCGTGGCCTACACCAACAGCAACTATATGCTTCGCGCCATGGCCACTTACTCAACCGGCATCAACCGCCACGGCTGGGGCCTGACCCTCAGCGCCATCGGCCGCTATGCCAACGAGGGGGTCGTCAAGGGCACTTTCTACAATAGTGCCGGTCTGTTCCTGAGCCTCGGCAAGGTCTTCAACCCGCAGCACTCACTGACCCTGACGGCCTGGGGTGCACCGACTCAGCGCGCCGGCGCAAGCGCCACCTATCAGGAAGCCTACGACCTGGCCGGCTCTAACCTCTACAACCCCAACTGGGGCTACTATGACGGCAAAAAGCGCTCGGCCCGCGTAATCGAGAGTTTTGACCCGACGGCAATGCTCACCTGGCTTTATAAGAACGACAAGGGAACCACGCTGACCACCTCGGCAATGTTCCGCTCGGTCAACTATTCTACCTCGGCCATCAACTGGTTCAACGCTTCGGATCCCCGCCCGGACTACTACCGCAACCTCCCGAGCTACTTCCTCAGCGACGGCGAACCGACGGCTCAGAGCGAATACATCGAAGACCTCTGGCGCAACGACGAAAGCTATCGCCAGATCAACTGGGACCGCCTCTACCTGGTCAACGAGCTCAACAACATTGAAAACGGCTCACGCACCGACGAAAACAAACTCGGCTCGAGCTACATCATTGAAAAGCGTCACAGCAACAACCTCCAGGCTCAGATTGGTTCGACGGTCAATGCCCGCCTCAACTCATGGATGACCCTCCAGGCCGGCTTGAGCGCAAGTTATGCCAAGGCGTCATATTACAAGACCGTCAAGGACCTCCTCGGCGGCGAATTCTGGCTCGACATCGACCCCTACTCCAACAGCGAAAGCACCATCGTCCCCGGTATTCTCCAGAACGACATCAACAACCCCAACCGCCGCGTTGGCGTAGGCGATAAGTTCGGTTATGATTATGACTTCAACGTCTGGAAGCTCAACGCCTTCGCTCAAAACCGCATCCAGTTGGCCCGCTGGGACTTCAACTACGGTATGGAAATGAGTATGACTCAGTTCTATCGCTACGGCCACATGCGCAACGGCCGCGCTCCCGAGAACTCCTATGGCCGCGGCGAAAAACATCATTTCGACAACGCTGCAGTCAAGGGCGGAATCACCTATAAGCCCGACGGCAAAAACTACCTCATGGGCCACATCGAATATGGCACCTACGCTCCCCTGATCGAGAGCATCTACATCGCTCCCCGCATCAAGGACACGGCCATCTCCAACCCCCAGAGCGAACGCATCTTCAGCGCCGACGTATCCTACGGCTGGAACTACTCACGCTTCCGCGGTTCAATCACGGCTTACTACACCGACTTCTATGACGCCATCGAGCGCACGTCGTTCTATGACGATAACTACTCGGCCTTTACCAACTACGTACTCTCCGGAGTGCGCCGCACCAACAAGGGTATCGAACTGGGCATGGCCTATAAGATTCTCCCCTCGCTGACCGCCACACTGGCCGGTACCGTAGCCTCCTATCGCTACAAAAACAACCCTCAGGGCACCCGCTCATTTGAAAACGGCATGGAAGCCGATACGACACAGACTATCTACCTGAAGAACTATCGCGTCGGAGGCACCCCGCAGACCGCCGTCAACATCGGTCTTGACTGGGCCGCTCCCAAGAGCTGGTTCCTCGCCGTCAACGCCTCATACATGTGCAGCAGCTACGTCAAGCTCGCTCCCCGCTACCATGAAGTGCAGCCCACTCTCTGGGAATCATACCCCACCGAGGAAGCCCTCCTTGAAAAGATGGAGGAAATCACCCGCCAGGACAAAATGAACAACGCCTTCGTCCTCAACTTCTCCATCGGCAAGCTGCTATACATCAACCGCAAGGTATCGATGAACTTCAACCTCAACGTTGACAACGTCCTCAACAACCGCAACATCCAAAACAACGTCTGGCAGCAAGGACGCCTCGACACCAAGAACTGGGACGTCAACAAGTACCCCAACAAGATCAGCTATGCTCAGGGTACCAAAGTGTTCCTCAATATCGGTATTCGTTTCTAAATCCCAAAGTTAACAATGAAATCATATAAATTTCTTCCGCTCCTTGCCCTGGGCGCTATGACGCTCGCCGGTTGTCATGAGGACCCGGTACTGCCCCCCATGGTAGTTCCCGAAGCGCCGATGCTCAGTCAGGTCAACAGCACGATTCTCGACGTCAAGACCCAATATTGGGACAACGAGAAAAACTACATCAAGGAAATCGGCCTCACCTCCGAGGGCGAACACGTGATTGTCAAAGGCCGCGTCACAGGCGTTGACGTCAGCGGCAACATCTATAAATATCTCTATATCCAGGACGAAACCGCCGCCCTCGGCTTCTCGATCGACGCTTCGTCGCTCAGCAGCTCTTACAAGGTCGGCCAGGAACTCGTCGTGGACCTCACCGAAATGAACATCGGCAAATGGAACACGGAGCTACTCGTCGGCAAACCCGAATGGTATGAAGCCGGCCAGGTCTGGGAATCCGGACGCATGGAGCTCGAAACATTCCAGGAACACGTGGAACTCAACGGCCTCCCCGGCAATGAAGGCATCGAACCTACGGTCCTCAACATGGGCGACATCATCAACGCCACTGACGCACAAGACCTCATCAAGTATGGCCACATGCTCGTGAAGTTTGAAAACGTCAGCATCGACGGTGCCGGTCAGCCCTTCGTCAACCCGGCTATCCCCGTCAACAGCAATGCCTATTATCACACGATTACCGACGCGCAGGGCAATAAGATGTATCTCCCCATCAGCTCATACGCCGACTTTGCCTACGAAGCCGTACCCTCCGGCCGCGGCACCGTAACCGGTATTCTCTGCTACAAATATCAGGGCATCAACCGCCAGAGCCAATGGGCCCTCTACCTCGTTGACTTCAACGGCCTGACCGACTTCGACGGCTCAACCGACGAACCCGGCGGCGACACCCCCTCCACCGGCGACCAGAACGGCACCAAGGACGCCCCCTACACCGTTGATCAGGTTATCACCCTCGGCAATCCCGGAACCTCAGCCTGGGTCAAGGGCTACATCGTCGGTTTCTACGACTATAACAACAATTCAAGCCTTGTTAACTCAGCCTCCGGCGCCGCTAACTCAAATGTGGCTCTCGCCGCTGACCCCAACGAGACCAATAAGGAAAAGACCGTAGCGGTTCAGCTCCCCGTCGGCGCTCTCCGCTCGGCCATCAACCTCCTTGACCATCCTGAAAACCTTGGCAAAGAGCTCGCCATCTGCGGCGACCTCACCGCCTACTTCGGTCTTCCCGGAGTCAAGAACGCCACCGAAGCTATCCTCGACGGCGAAACCCTTGGCGGCGGCTCTGACACTCCTGCCCCCGGCGAAACCTCAACCTTCGTCAAGGCCACGAGCATCACCTCCGGCGGAGTCTATGCCTTCTGGGCCGAAAATAAAATCGGTACCGCCTTTACCACCGACAAAAACTATGGCTACCTGAACGTCGCTGACTGCACTCCCGCAGCTGACGGTACCATCACCGCCTCCACTGCCACAAACGGATTCACCTTCACCCTGACCGATGCCGGATGGACCATCCAAAACGCCGATGGCCGCTACCTGATGATGACCGGAACCTACAACAGCATCAACCTCAGCGCCACCCTTGACGCCTCCGATTCCGGCTATTTCTGGTCAATCAACATCGACGCAAACGGCCAAGCCACCATTACCAACCTCGCCATGAACAAGACCATGCAGTATGACCCCTCTTACAAGTCCTACGGCTGGTACTCCGACGAGCGCGGCGTCAAACCCACTCTTTACACTTCTAAATAAGCCCCAAAATGAAGATTTTCAAATATCTATCCGCCCTGGTTATCGGCGCAGCCGCGCTCACCGGCTGTCAGGACAAGTTTGACGAAAACACTCTCGAGGTCCCCGTGGCCACTCAGGAGGCCAACATCTCGATTGCCGAATTCAAAGCTCTGTTCTGGCAGGACGAAGCCGCAAACTATTGCGACGAAATTCCCGCCCGCGAAGACGGCTCTCACTACATTATCAAAGGTCGCGTAATCTCCAGCGACTATGACGGCAACGTCTTCAAAAAGCTCATTATCTGCGACGGCACCGCCGCCCTCGCCATGAGCATCAACCAATACAACCTTTACCTGACCCACCGCATGGGCCAGGAACTGGTCATTGACCTCACCGGAATGTATGCAGGCAAATATGCCGGATGCTTCCAGTTAGGCTTCCCCTCCTGGTATGCCAACGGCAACACCTGGCAGACCTCATTCATGGCTCCCGAGCTCTTCAACGCCCACTGCGAACTCAACGGCCTCCCCGAACCTGACGCTCCGGAAGCTCAGCCCGTGCTGATTGAAAACTTCAGCTCCATCGGCTCCTCTCCCGCCGAACTCCAGCAATGGCAGAGCCGCCTCGTCCGCATCAATAACGTCAAGTTTGCCAATGCCGGCGTCGAAGGCGAAAAACTCTGTGCCAACTATAAAACTTCAGTCAGCGCCGAACAAAATCAAGCCCTCAACGTGGGCGACACTCAGCTGACCGTCCGCACCTCCGGTTACTCCAAATTCTGGAACACTCCCCTTCCCGCCGACGCTTTTGACATTGTCGGTATCCTCGACTACTACAACGGCAACTGGCAGCTTATCCTCAACTCCGCCGACGGCCTGATGAACATCGGCAGCCCCACCAACAAGGGCGCCCAGAACGACCCCTACTCCGTCAAGGAAGCCGCCGCACTCGCTGCCGCCGGCAATACCTCCGGATGGGTCAAAGGCTACATTATCGGCACTCTCGCCCCCGAAGTAACCGAAGTGAAGACCCTCTCCGACATCTGGACTACCGAACCTTTCATCATGAACAACAGCCTCGTGATCGTTGACGATGTCGATAATTACACCATTGATGACATCATGCTCATCAGCCTTCCGCAAGGTACCCCCTTGGCTGAATACGGCAACCTCGTCGATAACGAAAACCTTGGAAAATGGATCAACATCCAGGGCCGTTTCGCCAAAGATATGGGCACCAACGCCGTAATCAATAACTCCGGCGCCCCCTCAACCTTCCAGATTGAAGGCGTTGAAATCGAAGATCCCAATGCTCCGGTTGAAAGCGGCGACGGCACCGAAGACCATCCCTACAACGTCACTCAGGTAATCTCCCTGGGCAATCCCGGAACCACCGCATGGGTTGAAGGCTATATCGTCGGCTTCTATGACTATGACAACAACTCCGCCCTGGCCACCACCGCCTCCGGCGCTTCGGTTTCCAACGTAGCCATCGCCGCTGACCCCAATGAGACGGACAAGAACAAGACAGTGGCCGTACAGCTCCCCGTGGGCGACATCCGTTCGGCCGTCAACCTTGCAGACCACCCCGAAAACCTCGGTAAGAAACTGGCCATCCAGGGCTCGCTGACTAAGTACTTCGGCCTCCCCGGCGTCAAAGACGCTACCGCCTATAAGCTCAATGGCGAAGGCAATGGCGGCGGCAGTGACACCCCCGTCACTCCCCCCGTTGGCGGCGGCGACGGCACCAAGGCTTCTCCCTACAACTGCGCCTCCGTAATTGCCCTCGGCAACCCCGGAACCAAAGCTTGGGTCAAGGGTTACATCGTAGGTTATTACGACTATGACCAGAACTCAGCCCTCATTCCAGGCGCCGGAAGCGTAGCCACCAACATCGCCTTGGCCGATGACCCCAATGAGACGGACAAGAACAAGACCGTAGCCATCCAGCTCCCCGTGGGCGACATCCGTACGGCTCTCTCCCTCGCTGACCATCCCGAACTCGTCGGCAAGGTCCTAATGATTGAAGGCTCACTGACCAAGTACTTCGGTCTCCCGGGCGTCAAGGACGCTACCGCATACGAAATCGAAGGAGGTTCACAGACGCCCGACGTCCCCGTCACTCCCCCTTCGGGCGAAACCAAGGGCGACGGCACCGAAGCTAAGCCCTATGACGTGGCTGACATCATCGCCCTGAACTGTCTCGACGGCTCCATCGTCGGCTGGACCGAAGGTTATATCGTCGGCTCAATGGTAAACTCCGCGGCCCTATTCAGCGCTGACGGCGCTGCCGCCACCAACCTGATTCTCGCCCCGTCGGCATCCGAAACGGACTACTCCAAATGTATTCCCGTAGAACTTCCCGCCGGAGCTATCCGCACGGCTCTAAACCTCCAGGATAACCCCGCGAACCTCGGTAAGAAAATCGTGATTAACGCCACCTTGACCAAATATTTCAGCCGCGCCGGCCTGAAAAAACCTACCGCATATAAATGAAACTGATCATTGACTCCGGGAGCACCAAAATGCACCTGTGTCTGCTGGCACGGGACGGCTCAGTCCGTCAGTGGGAGCGTCCCGGAGTCAACGCCTTAACTGCTTCAGCAGACGAGCTCAAGGCTATTTTCAACGAAGAAAAATGGCCGGAGCTCGCCTTTGTATATTTCTACGGCGCCGGCATGATTGGAGACGACGTAAGGGAAAAAGTCAAAAGCGCCTTGCCCCCGGCCAAGATTCGCACGGAAGTGGAATCCGACCTCCTCGGAGCGGCGCGCGCCCTCTTCCCCGGCCATGAGGACGGAGTGGCCTGCATTATGGGCACCGGCTCAAACTCCGGCTACTATAACGGCTACTCGATTGAGCGCAACATCCCCCCGCTCGGATTCATCATCGGCGACGAAGGATCCGGGGCCGACATAGGCCGCCGTTTCCTTCGCCTGCTCTATCGCGGCGAATTTGACCCCGAGGTGCGCTCAATCTTCGAACGCGAAACGGGACTCTCTTATTCCGACGTCCTTGAACAGGTCTACCGCCGGCCGAACCCTAACCGCTTCCTCGCTTCGATGATCCCCTTCATCCGGGAACACATCGCCCAATTCCCCTACCTGCGCAAACCCGTCCACGATTCGTTCTGGGAATTCTACTGGAATATACTCTGCCATTACGGCAAGAAGCGCCTCGGATTCGTCGGCGGGGTGGCCGAGACATTCAGGGAGGAGGTCATCTACGTTTTTGATCGCGAATGTTCGGTCTTTGACATCCAGGCCCGACCCATGGACGGACTTATCAAATTCCATTCCTAAACATGAATGAAACTCCCGACCTCGAACTGATTCTTATCAACGTCACCGGGCCTGACCGCCCCGGCATCACGTCATCGCTGACCGAAATCCTCGGCCGCCATGACGCGACGATTCTTGACATAGGTCAAAGCACTATCCATCATTACCTCAGCCTCGGAATCCTAATCAAAACCGACGCTCTCCGCTCCGGTCTCATCCTCAAGGAACTGCTCTTCAAAGCCGCCGAACTAAACCTCATCGCGCGATTCTCTCCCCTGGACCCTGACGAGTATGAGGAATGGGTCAGCATGCAGGGCAAGAGCCGATGGATTATCACTATGCTCGGTCGCCGACTTACGGCTGACCATATAGCCATACTGACGGCTGAAGTGGCGCGCCAGGGCCTCAACATTGAAAATATCAAACGCCTGACCGGGCGTATCTCCCTCAAACAGGACGCCGGCCCCAAGAGCAAAACCTGCATCGAGATGGCCGTGCGCGGAAACCCGTCAGACCGCTCCGACATATCCCGCCGATTCCTTGAAATAGCCTCGGCCCATAACGTCGACATCTCCTTCCAGGAAGACAGCGTCTTCCGCCGCACACGCCGCCTGATTTGCTTCGATATGGACTCCACCCTCATCGAAACCGAGGTTATCGACGAATTGGCCATCCGAGCCGGCGTGGGTGACAAGGTCAAGGAAATTACCGAGCGCGCCATGCGCGGCGAAATCGACTTCACCGAAAGCTTCACCGAGCGTGTGGCCCTGCTGAAAGGCCTGGACGTCAGCGTCATGCAGGATATTGCCGAAAAACTCCCCTTCACCGAAGGCCTGGAGCGAATGATGACCGTACTAAAACGCGCCGGCTACAAAACGGCTATCCTTTCGGGCGGATTCACCTACTTCGGTAACTACCTGAAACAGAAATTCGGCTTCGATTACGTATATGCTAACGAACTTGAAGTCGGTCCCGACGGAAAACTGACGGGCCGATACTTAGGCGACGTCGTCGACGGTCGCCGTAAGGCTGAACTGCTCCGTCTCCTGGCCCAGGTCGAAAACGTCAACATCGCGCAGACCATCGCCGTCGGCGACGGCGCAAACGACCTGCCGATGCTCGCCACCGCAGGTCTCGGAATTGCTTTCCACGCCAAACCGAAGGTGAAAGCCACCGCCGAACAAAGCCTCTCAACCATCGGCCTTGACGGAGTCCTATACTTCCTCGGATTCAAGGACAGCTTTATTTAAGTGAAAAATTAAAAATACGAAATACAAAATAAACTTTACCGGCTCCAAATATGTTTAGCCATCGGCTCCCTAAACACTAAACTATAAACTATAAACCCTAAACCATAAACTAAAAATGAGTTTTCTTTCAGACTTCAAAGAGTTTGCCATGAAAGGCAACATCGTCGACATGGCTGTCGGCGTAATCATCGGCGGCGCGTTCGGCAAGATCGTGACCTCACTGGTAAATGACATGATCATGCCCTGCGTGAGCCTCGCAACCGGCGGCGTCAACTTCAACGAACTTAACACCGAACTGAGCCCGGCCGTCACCGACCCTACCACCGGCGAAATCACAACTGAAGCCGTAACCCTCAATTACGGTATGTTCATCCAAAACATTGTTGACTTCTTCATCATCGCCCTGAGTATCTTCTTCGCTATCCGCTTCATCATGAAGTTCAAGAAGAAGGAAGAAGAAGCTCCCGCAGCAGATCCCGAACCCACCAAGGAAGAAGTCCTGCTGACTGAAATCCGTGATCTCCTGAAAAAGCAGCAGTGAGCCTTTCCTCCACTCCCGGACCAATCGGAATCTTCGACTCCGGCTATGGAGGGCTGACCATCCTCGAAGGCATCAGGCGCCTGATGCCTGAACCGGACTACCTATACTTGGGCGACAATGCACGCGCCCCATACGGGACCCGCTCCTTCGAGGTGGTTTATCAATTTACTCTCCAGGCCGTCAGGCGCCTCTTTGCCGAGGGGTGTCATCTCGTCATCTTAGGCTGCAACACAGCCTCGGCCAAGGCTCTGCGCACCATCCAGCAAAATGACCTCCCGACGATTGACCACAACCGCCGGGTGCTCGGCATTATCCGCCCTACGGTCGAAGCCCTCGGCTCGCTGACTCAGTCGGGCCACATCGGCGTGTTCGGCACCCCCGGCACCATCCGCTCCCAAAGCTACGACATGGAAGTCAGCAAGCTCTATCCGGACTTCAAAGTCACGGGCCAGGAATGTCCGATGTGGGTCCCCTTGGTTGAAAACCGCGAGGCCGATAGCCCCGGTGCCGACTATTTTGTCCGCAAATACGTCGATATGCTGATGGCCGCAGACCCGCGAATCGATACGGCCCTGCTCGGATGCACCCACTATCCGCTGCTGATTCGCAAGATTCAAAAGGCGGTGCCCCGCGAGGTACTCGTAATCACTCAGGGCGACATAGTGGCCCGTTCGCTTAAAGATTACCTGAACCGACATCCGGAAATGGACGCCAAAATCAGCCGCGGAGGCTCATGCCGATACCTGACCACAGAATCCGCTGCGAAATTCTCCGAGATGGGCTCGTTATTCCTAAGCAAACATATTGAAGCCGAAAGTATTACCTTATGAAAATAGGTTCGGTTGACTTGGGAGAGCGCCCCGTAATGCTCGCGCCGATGGAGGACGTCACTGACGCCTCTTTTCGCCTGATTGCCAAAGAGTCAGGCGCCGATATGGTCTATACCGAATTTGTCAGCGCTGACGCTCTTATCCGCAACATTGCCGCCACCACCCGCAAGCTCGAAATCAACCCTGCGGAGCGCCCCGTAGCCATTCAAATCTACGGACGCGAGGCCGATGTGATGGTCGAAGCTGCAAAAATAGTCGAGGAAGCCCGGCCGGACATTCTCGACATTAACTTCGGCTGCCCCGTGAAGAAAGTGGCAGGCAAAGGTGCTGGTGCCGGACTGCTCCGTGATGTCCCTAAAATGCTGGAAATCACCTCGGCAGTAGTCAAGGCCGTCAACCTGCCCGTTACGGTCAAAACCCGCTTGGGGTGGGACCATGACAACCGCATCATCGTAGACCTTGCCGAACAGTTGCAAGATTGTGGCATACAAGCGCTTACGGTCCACGGACGCACGCGCTCTCAAATGTATACCGGCGCGGCTGACTGGGAAATGATAGCCCGAGTCAAGGAAAATCCACGCCTCCGCATCCCTCTGATTGGCAATGGCGACATCTGTTCACGCGCTCAGGTCGTAGAGGCATTTGACCGCTACGGAGTTGACGGAGTGATGGTTGGGCGCGCATCCATCGGAGCCCCATGGATTTTCGCCGAGTTGACCGGACGCGAACCGCTCCCAGTCGGCATTCAATTTGACCTTTTGCGCCGGCAAATCAACGAGAGTGTCAAGCGCATCGACCCCCTGCGCGGAATCCTTCATATCCGCCGCCACCTGGCCGTCACCCCCCTATTCAAGGGAATCCCCAACTTCCGCCAGCGCCGGATTCAACTCCTCCAGACCCCGGATCCGGAAACGCTCCTCCAACTTATTGACCAAGTCCAACAAGAATTTTACCCCCAATCATTATGAAAAAACTCATCTCTCTGCTGATTGCGCTTATGCCCTTGTGTCTGGGCGCAAAAAACTATGAAATTCGCGCTGAAAAGTCGATTCAGTCCATCGTAAATGCCTCCGAAGCTGATGTTGAGCTCATCTACTCAACCACCGGCGGCAACCGCATTGTCTACTCCTCATCTGAAATCGAAGCGCCCCTGAAAGTGTCCGTATCTCCCTTCGGCAAGCTCACCATCGATACCAACCGCAAAAAAAGCTACAAAGTTTCAAAGGTAAAGGTCTACTACACAGGCAAACTCAACGAAATCACCAATAGCGGTACCGGAGACATTGAAACCGGATTAATCAACACCCCGGGCGAACTGAAACTGATCAACTCCGGCACCGGCGACCTTGAAATCTCCAAAGTCAACGTCAAAAAACTCCGCATCGTCAACTCCGGTACCGGCGACATTGAAGTCAAAGGCGGCAAAACCATTGATCTCAAAGTGGTTAACTCCGGAACCGGCGACATTGAAGCCAAAGTCAAATCATCGACCTCTGACATTGTCAACTCCGGCACCGGCGATATTTCCGGCATCCGCCAATCAACCGCCTCGATGAAGATTGCCAACACCGGAATCGGCAAAATCGCAGTTAAGAAACAATCAAACGGCTGCCAAGTGGTCATCGCCCCTAATGGCAGTCGCAACGTAAGCTTTGTCAGATGAGACTGAAATCATTACTGACCGGGATATTCCTGACGGTTGCCTCGGTTGCTGCGGCCAAGAGTCCGCTCTGCTTGCAAACACAAGATTTCCAGGAACTCCGGGTGCGCGGACTGCTCAACGTTGAATACGTCTCAGCGCCGGATAGCGCCGGACTGATAGTCATCTCCGGTCCCGTTGAGGAGCAATTGAGCTGGGTCGAAGCCGCATCCTCCGGACGCAAACTGACACTGAACCTCAATATCCCCGCCGAACAGGTGCAGACACCACAAAATCTCCCCTCCATTCGCGTCTATTCATCTTATCTGACCAAGGTCGACAATGAAGGCGACTCCACGGTGATTCTAAACTCTCCCCTGGCCGGGGCGCAATTCTCAGCACGCATCATCGGCAACGGGCGCATCAGCGTGCGCAATATCAAAGCTGGTGAAGTCAATGGCTCAATCCTCTCCGGCCATGGAGTCCTTGCCATGAGCGGCGACTGCAACAAGGCGTCGCTTAAACTGACCGGTACGGGAGTTATTCAGGCCGACGCCCTGCGCGCGACCGATGGCTACGTCTGGTGTACCGGGACCGGAACAGTAGGCGTATGGGCCGTAAAGCAACTGACGATCAAGGGTGCCGGCTCCGGAACCGTCTATGTCAAGGGTACCCCCCACATCAAACAAAAAACCTTGGGAGTGAAACTCCAGATGATTGAGTGACTTCACTGAAGGATAAAACCAAAGGTGCTATCAAATGGAATCTGGTCGACAAAATTGCCGCCCAGATTCTTTATGCTGTTACGGGAATTATCCTGGCACGCCTAATCTCCAAGGAGGACTTCGGCCTGGTCGGCGCCGTCTTGGTCTTTCAGGCGTTCGCGTCAATGTTTGTCGACTCGGGATTTGCCTCGGCCCTGATTCAGCGCAAAGAGCCTACGGAGCGGGACTATTCCACGGTCTTCTTGTTCAACATGCTGATGGCCGTCGGTCTTTTCATCCTCCTATGGTTCTGTGCCCCGCTGATTGCCAGCTGGAATCAGGGCGATATGCGACTCGTCCCCTTGGCAAGGGTAATGTTTCTGACATTCATTTTCAATGCCGCCGGAATTGTCCAGACCAACCGCATGATCAAGCGGATGGACGTGCGCCCCGTAGCCTTGGCTAATCTCTTAGGTCAAATCATCGGCGCCGCCATCGGCCTCTACCTTGCTTTCACCCGCGCCGACGCCTGGGCCTTGGTCTGGCAACAGGTATCCATGGCCGCCGCCCGCACAATCCTCCTTTGGCTTTTTGTCCGCTGGCGCCCTATGCTTTTCTTCTCGCTCCAAATCCTGCGTGGTTTCTTCGCCGTCGGTTCCGGAGTGATGATTCAATCGTTTCTCAACACCGTCTTCCAGAATATCTACGCTTTCTTCATCGGCCACCGAATCGGAATGGTCCCTCTCGGCGTTTATTCCCAGGCCGACAAATGGAGCAAAATGGCCTCGTCGACCGTCTCTCAGGTCCTGACCTCCTCATTCCTCCCCGCCCTTTCTGAGGTCCAAGACTCACCGGAACGCCTGCGCGCCATGACCCGCAAGATTCATCGTTCGGTCATCTTGGTGACGGTGCCCGCTTTCATCGCCGGAATCCTTCTTGCCTCCCCGGTTTTCCACCTCTTGTTCGGGACGAAATGGGATGCCGCCATTCCGCTGTTTCAAATCCTTATGGGACGGGGTATCTTCGTGGTCCTCAACGGACTGTATAGCAACTTCATCCTGGCAGTAGGCCGCGCTCGTCTACTCGTGATGACCGAATTGCTACGCGATTCTGTTGCGCTGATTGCCCTCTTCCTGACCCTACCTTTGCTGAGTTGCCCTGACGGCATGGCCCTGCTCCTCTGGGGCCAGTTTGCCGCCACTTTCCTCACCTGGGCCGTAACTCTTCCCCTTACCAGGCGCGCCATAAATTCCACCGGAAATAAACCCTCAATCCCATAAATCACTCATTATGCAAACCTTTAGAAAGATACTATTTACTGCTATTTCACTGATCTGCTCCCTGACTATTTCAGCGCAACAAAACTATGCGACGAAAATCGTCGGCATCTGGTCTGCTCCTTATAAAAATGCCGGAGCGCAAGGAAGCCTCATGCTGAAATTTGACAGCAATCACAACGTAGAAATCACCCGCAGCATAACCATTGAAGGCGTTGCTCACGCCGCATTTATCCAGCGCTCAGGAACCTGGTCCCTCAACGGCAATTACATCACCATCACTCCGGGCCAACAGGGTCCCCTCAGATGGACTCGTGAAATTGCCAATCAGATTTCTTCAGGTGAAATTGATTCCTACGAGGCAAGCACCCTGCTCAACACTGCTAAGCAGAAGATTCCGGGACTTAACGCGCTCCACTTCGCTACCCGCATGCAAATCCGCCAGATCACTGAGAGCAAGCTCATCCTTCTCAACCCCAAAGATTCACAAACCCTTTCCTTCAGCCGACTCTCATCCTATCCCGCCGGCCGTCGCCTTAACATCAGCAATGCGGACACCTCATTCCCGGAAGAGGAAATCAAAACAGAGGATGACCTCAGAGGGATTTCGGTTTCGAATGAAGGGACTGATGATGTTACCGTCGGGCGCAGAATTTATAACGAAGTAATTGTTGAAGAAAAGAAACCCGAACAGATTTTCACCGCCGTAGAGGAATCCCCGAAGTTCCCCGGTGGAGACGCAGAAATGTATAAATTCCTCTCCATGAACATCCGCTACCCCGAAATGGCCGCCCAGAATAATATCCAGGGACGCGTAACCGTTCAGTTCGTGGTTGAAAAAGAC
>CAMWSN010000038.1 GCA_947176925.1 uncultured Porphyromonadaceae bacterium | reverse complement strand
TATCTCGGCTGAAACCGCCGTACGCATGATTGTCAATCCTGCCCCCAAACCATAAGCCACTGCCGACGAAGCCGCTGAAATTGCTTGGGTGGAATCCAATGCCACTCTTCCGCGCGCCGAAAGACTTCCTGACGGAATTATCCTCCAGCGCCTCGTTGAAGGCTCGGGTGAATGTCCCGCTCCCGGCTCTACGGTAAAGGTAATCTATGCCGGAAAACTCAGCAACGGGACGGTTTTTGACGAGACTGACCAACCGATTGACCTTCCCCTAAACCGTTTGATTCCCGGATTGGCCAAGGCCATTGAAAAGATGCATTTCGGTGGAGTTTACCGCGTATTCATCCCTCCGAAGATGGCCTACGGCTCTGAGGCCGTAATGGACGTGATCCCTGCCAACTCAGCCCTTGACTTCACCCTCGAATTAATCTCTCAAACACCCTAAAGGCACCACCCAAACTCCATCTGCTCTTTTGTAAGCGTATTCTCCTGCCGTCAGGATCATCATAAATGAAGGGTTGCCCATCTTTTCTGCATTGACTTTTGATGAAAGTTTAATCAAGTGAGCGGCAGCCTCTTCTATTTGTTTTTGACCCAATTTTACTTCAACCGGAGCCCAACGCCCGTCACGTAAAGAGATAATCATATCAGCCTCAAGTTCATTTTTATCCCTGTAATGGTAGACGTCGCCATCATTGGTCTGTGCATAGACTCTCATGTCTCTTACACAGAGTGATTCAAATAAAAAACCGAATGTATTAAAGTCTTGAAGAAGCTTTTCAGGACCTATACGAAGTGAAGCAGCCGCTATTGAGGGATCAACAAAATTTCTTTTTGGCGAAGTTCGTAAGGCTGTTTTAGATCTCATTGATGGAGACCATGCCGGAACATCTTCAATAACGAAAATCCTTCGCAATGCATTTATATATGAATCAAGAGTTGGTATTGACATTGAAGTACCTGAGTCTCCGAAATCCGATAATATAGTGGAATTTGTTGCCATAGTTGATATATTTCGAGAGAGAGATCTTAATAATGTCATAACTCTTTGAGGATTCCGCTCAATTCCATCTACTCTTGAAATATCTTCTTCAATGATTGCATCCACATAATTTCGTGCAACGTCAAGTGCATATTCGCTCGACATGGATAATGAAATGGGCCATCCTCCGCGACATATAAGGTATGAAATATCCTCTATAGATAGCTTTGAAACAGATCCATCTTCTTGTTTATTATTAAAAAGGGCACTTAAAGATATGGATCCATTGGATTCATTTGATTCAAAGAGACTCATGGTTCTCATCATCATTCTTGAAATTCGTCCGGTTCCGGTATGAAAAGTTGCATTATCTAAGGGAACTGCAGAGCCGGTCAGAATAAATTGGCCTTGTGAACGACGACGATCCACTTCATACCTGACAGCATCCCAAATAACGGGGGCCATTTGCCATTCATCAATCAATCGAGGATTTTCACCCGCCAAAAGCAATGAGGGCTTAGTATCAGCCATAGCTAAATAGGATGATGATTTATCAGGGTCCTGCATGTAAACCACACTTTTAGCAAATTGCTCAGCACTCATGGTTTTACCACACCATTTACATCCTGTTATCAAAACGGCTCCGGAAGTATGGAGTTTTCTATCAAGAAGCTTATCACTTAGGCGAGGTAAATATATTAATTCATTATTCATAAGTTGAGTATATGACGTTATTTATATCCACAAAGATAAAAAAAAAAAATCATATGGACAAGTCTACTTTATGATTTGGCCGAGATTTACTTTATGATTTGGCTGGAATTTACTTTATGATTTGGCCGAAAATGGACTGATGTAACTCCTTCGCTCCATTGTCGACTCCGGAGCAGGTCGCATTATCCTTAGAGCAAAGTATAGTGTGACCCAGCCCGGATTCTTACTTAGTTTAAACTAATTTTTGAAGACTTTTATCTTATTTTGCATTTTTAATTTTTCACTTTTAATTTTTTTCGTAACTTTGCACGCGAAATTCTGTAATTTTACCTATTGATATGAAAAAAATAATTTTTGGAGCTGTGGCGGCTGCGCTGATTTGCTCCTGTAGCGGTGAGAAAAAAACTGCTGAAAATCAATCTATCGAGGCTCTGCTTGCGGAGCGTTTGGAGAACGCCAAGACCTTTGAAGATTCCGTGATTGCAATTCAGGGTACTTTTGTGGGTGCCTACTTTAATTTTGCGATTCATCAGGACCCTCAATTTTCCGAAAAATTCAATATGAGCGATTTTGAGCGCGGTATCCGCCAGGTTATGATTGCCGATTCGACGGAAATGAGCTATGTCTATGGTCTTAATATCGGAATGGGTATCCTTCAAGCTTACACTCAGACCTCCTCACAGATGCCCCTGGACAAAGGAAAATTTATGGAAACCGTTATGAGTTCACTCAGACTTGACAGCATTGATGCCAGTCAGGTGCAGGAGATGAGTATGCAATATGAACAGATCGCTAATGAAATATTCACCCGCAAGCAGCAGGAGCTCGAAAAAGAGATTTACAATACTCCCGAAGCCGAACAAAATCGCACGATGGCCCAAAGCATCGCCTCCGCTTTCCAATCAAACTCTGACTTTACGCAGATTGAAAACTCAGGTATTTATTGCAATATTGAAGAAGAAGGCACCGGTGACCTGCTTGCTCCTGACGAACGAGTGAAAGTCAACTTTACGGTTTTGCGCCTTGACGGTGAGCCGATTGATCATCAAGTTGAAAGATCCATGTTCCCTGCCCGCGGATTTAACCCGATGTTGACCGAAGTGCTCAAATATATGCGCCACGGCCAAAAAGCCAAATTCTTTATCCCCTATGAATATGCCTACGGCGTCCAGGGCAATCCGGATGCCGGCGTCGGCCCCTGCGAAAGCGTCTACATGACCGTTGAAATCCTATAAAAAAAACCGGGTTAAACCCGGTTTTTTTTATGCTGTTAGGAAAATTATCTTGCTATGTCGGCAAGTGAGAATGTCGCGTCAATTTCGCGAGGTTCCTTTTTGCCTGACAATACGTCAAACATGAAGTTGCAGATACTCGTTGATTCAAGTTTCGCAGGCGATCCGTCTGCATTATTTCCCAAATCATAGGTTTTAAGCAGTTGCGGGCCTAACGAAGCGGCCGTCAGCAGGAAGTGGTTTTGGAACTTGTCCGTATCAATCAGGTCAGCGGCAAGCACCTTACCAATTACGGTAAACGTGCGCAAATGGCATTGCTTTTCGCCTTCAACCAACGTAGACTTCACTTCATCGGCTTCAAGATTCATCGGGATTCTGCCTGAATTAGAATCTTCGGGCATTCCGCGGAAAAGAGCGCCTAAATCAGCAAGCGAAAGGTTAAACAAGCGGGTGTTAGGTCCGGTCAGTGGCTGCTCAATGGTGAATGCTGAGGGAAGAAGCAGTTGCACCGTACCGTCGAGGGTCACTCGCGGAGTGTTGAAAGTGCCGATGATGCTGTTACAGATGCTTGCTTCCTGAGTGGCAAACACCCCGCCAATGACCACACAGTTTTCCAAGGTGATTTCATCGGCATAGATGCTTCCCGCAACGTAGCAGTTATAGAGTGTCACGCTTTTGGCGTTAATGTCGGAGCAGAACATCGGTTTGCAATTAGTTGTGCGGGCCGTTACCGAGCCGGCAGAGCCAACTGTTTTCAAGAATTTCACTTCGCCTTTGACATCGTTGGAAATATAGAATTCCTTTTGAGCAAATACTGCTCCATGAACTTCTACTTCACCTCCGCGCACATTAACGTTGCGGCCGAAAATTGCTCCTTCAACTTCAGTGTTTCCGTCAAAGATGATGTTGCGGTTGAGTTCCGCTATTTTTTGGGGGAGAATGGCTCCGCGCACCAAGTTATCTTTCAGGATAACGTCTGTGCTGTCAAAGCGTATCTCTTTAAGTTCAACTTTATTCATCGTAAAAAATTTTGTAAAATTTTATTCGCCGGGGGTGGCGGTTTGTGAAAGATCAAAAAGTTTGGATGTCATCTCGGCCACTCGGCGCGAATGAATATCAGATGCTCCGGCCATCTCATCAGCAACCTTGGCGTTGAAATAGTCACTGATAATTTTCAAGTCGGAATCGCTGATTGAGGTGTTCATCATCGGGTCAATTTTTTCAGCTAAGGATTCGGGGTTTATACCCTCTAAGAGCGGTGAAGAAAAGACGTTGCGATGGCGGATACCGTTATCGTCGGTGGTTTCAATTAAGCAGTAGGGGCTGACAAGCATTTCGCCGCTACGCTGGGGAAGCAGACATTTTCCAAGGATATGGTCCGTGGTGTATTGAACGGTCAGGAACTTCTGACCCTTTTCAATAGCGTTGATAGCTTGCTTTTTAGTGAGGTTGGTGGCAATCTTGGAGTGGAGTCGGGATTGCTCTCCGGCAGTTACCGAGACTGTGGCAATCTGATCGCCGGGTCCGGTAATTGAGCCGGTTCGTTCAATTCCGCGGATTGACGTAAATACGGGTTCATCAATCGCATAGATTCGGTTTTCGAGTTCGTTATTGAGGTCGGTGAAGATCTTTGTATAACGCTCGGCCAACCGCTGATAATCCACTCCCATTTGCTGCTTCTTTTCATTGCATCGCTTGGCGAGTTTGTTAAGTTGCAGCAATAGGGCTTCCGACTTGTTTTTCAGTTCGGCAACCTGCTGGGAAATGTCGGATTTGACCGTCTTGAAGAATCCGCTGATGATTGTATCGCCGATTTGGCGTGATGTTTCATCAATGACCTTGACGTGGGCTGCCTCCGTGGCGGCCACAGAGCCGGTCAGCAGGTCGACATGACCCTTCATCTCATGAACTTCCTCATCAAAAGGGTCTGTATCAACAGTCACTTCAAAGTTTATGGTCTCAGTGGTGCTTCCGCTATAGTATTTCGTGCCACCATGTTGTGAGGGCGGATAGCTGACATTGCCAGAGTAATGGACGGTGATGTTTCTACTGAAACGTCTTGTATAACTCATAAGTAGAAATTATTATAACGTTTCAAACTTATTTGATTCAAACATCCGCAGGATTTGCTGTTGACGTCGGGGGTCAAGTCCGCTCTCCATTACCATCTGGCGGAAGTAGTTGACCACTTCCGGATTCACGGGGCTTTGAGTCCATTCAAAACTATTTTCTCTCATTGAAGTTGAAACGCGGGTTTCAATCATGTTTTCAACTTCTTGGTTGAGCCCTATCTTGGAGACAAAAATCTGAGATTGGACATTGCCGTTAGCGTCAATGTTGCTTTCCATGATGCAGACCGGGATTGAGAGTTTTTCGGTCGGAGTTTCCATGGAGCGGTGTAGCAGAATCTTATCAGTGATTTGCTGAAGGGTGTGGGAGCTGACGGTGAATCGTTCAATTGATTCAATAGCCTGGGCAGCGCGCCGCTTAAGGTTTGATGCCGATACTTTCTGGCTCGTCTTGATTGTTTCTCCCTGGCCGATGGGCACTACTGAAACCAACTGATTTCCGCGATTGATGATTTTGTCCGTTTCGGTGGTTGCAAAATTCAGAACCGGGCGGTCAAGTTCGGTTACCCGTTGGCGGAGGTTTCTGTTGAGTCCATTGAAGAGCTTGGTGTAGCGGGCGGAAATCATCATGTAGTCATGCTGCATGCGCTGGCGGATGGCTTGGAGCTGTTTGCGCTGTTGATTCAGGCGCATCAGCTGAGCGTCAACTTTGCTCTGCAGAGTAGCCATTTTTTGAGAAATCTGTGAATGAATCATGGCGTAGAAGCCTTGATTGACATTGCGGCAGACTCTGTCGGCACCCTCTTTTTGGGCCTTAATCACGGCAGCCTGCATTCCGACAACGGCCGTCGTCGTAGCATCGACATGATGCTTCACCGAGCTGACTTCGTGAGCCAATTCGGAGGTGTCTATAACACAGTCAAAATGATGGGACATATAATTATTGAGTGATTAAGGTAAATATCAATTTTCAGCTACGGGAGGAACTTCATCGTCTTTTTTCTCAATGGGAGTGTCCTCAGTGGGAGTTTCAGGCTTAGGTCCTTCCTGGGGTGTTTCTTCAGGCCGGATTCCTGCTTCATCCTGAGGCATCGGAATAAATTCCGGTTCGCCCTGGAATTCCGGTTGGAAATCATTTACCGGCTGGAAATCAGGTTCGGGCTGAATTTCCGTTTTGGATTCTCCTTGAAGTTCGGCGTCAGGGACGTAGGTTTCAATCGGTCCGTTGAGGCTTTCAAGAGCTTCGCGGACCATTGCGGGCAGATTCAGTGAGAAGTGCTCGTTAGTGAGGTCACTGACATGAGGCTGCGGGGGCAGTTCGGAATCCTTGGCGAGTTTGGGGTTAACGGTAGCGAGGGTTTTGCGTCGGTCATCCATTTCATGGATTTCTGCAGCGGCTACGGCTACGGAATTGGAATAACCGTCACGCAGCTTGGCGTCAAAGTATTCAACATGTCCAAACTTGGCGGCCTTAAGGTCAATGTCTTCTTTGAGGCGTTCGATGTAATCCTCAAAGTCATTCTGACACTTCTGGAATTCCTGGCTTTGAAGTTCGAATGCAGCGATTGAATCGTCCGTGTTGTCAACGGTGTCTACAACCGTTGAATCCAAGTTTCCTTCCGAATTTTCCATCTGCTGTTCGGTCCGCTGAAGGGCCAGGAGGTTATTGAAGGCGCTGACGTATTCGGTCAGTGTGGCCTGCATGAGGTTGATAAGGTCAGCACTTTCGGCGCGGTTGGAGCGATAGAAGGCATCCGTGTCCTGATGCCATTTGTTGAGGTAGCTGATCTTTTGGTCCTTGATGTGGTTATAGATTTTCAGGCGCTCAATGCGGTTTTCCTGCATGAGATTCTGAACCATCGGAGCGACGATTTCTTCATACATCTGATGAATACCGAAGGGCTGGATAGTCTGCGAGCCGTCTTCAGCCACCCATGTGCCGGACATCGGGTTAAACTTCACTCTGGATGACTGGCGAAGCTGGAAGGGTTCATACTCCTGAATGTTTTCAGCATAGTCAAATTCTTCGTGACGGATGCGTTCGATTTCTTCGGCTTCAAGAGCGGGAGAGTAGTGATTATAAGGAGCTTTAAGGATTTGATAGAGAAGACGGTTTGATTCCAACACCACTTTATCAACTGACGCAACCTTCATTCGGGCAATCGTCTGAACGGAGGTGCCGATTGCGGTCATCAGTCCTTTGAGAATCTCCTCAAACTGGCTCGTTTCATTTGAGAGAGAGCTTTTAAGCTCGTTGATTTCGCGGAAACGTTCCACTCCGGGAGCATACACCGTATTGTCAAATATTTCAACTACCGGCGCGTTTTCAGGGAGCGAGGCGGTCGCAAATTGGTCCAGTTTCGGAAGATAGGGCGAATCATCAAGCACCAAGGGAAGAGAGACTGATGCCGTCTCCAGATCGTCCATACAGAAAGCTACGGTGCGCAGCGAGCGTTCAAGGGCACCGAGATAGTCATTCTCCTTGATTTCCTGAATCGAGAGGGAATATTCGTCTGTAGCAACGGTTTCGCTTTCTTCGGAGGTTTCAACTAAGGGAGCTTCCTTGGCAAGATGGTCAAGGGCGTGAATGGTTTCGATGAGGAGCTGATTTTGGCGAGAAAGAGAGAGCGAAATGTCTGATTCCGGAACTGAGTGAGTGAAGTCCACGATGAAGCTCTTGTTCTGATACTTCACTTGCTCGGCTACGGGTACGTAGGCCACACCCAATTTGTTCACCTTATAGTCACGGAAAATTTCGCCGTGAACCTTCCGGAATTCGTTGATACGCTCGTCAATGCCGGCAATCTGTTTCTCAAGATTACTTTTAACGATAAAATAGGGGAAAATCAGAAGGAAAAGATAAACCCAAGCCTTGGAAAGTTTTTCCTCTAAAGCGGCTTTTTCTTTTTCCAATTGGGCTATTTGTCCTTCGATTCGTTCCTCTTCACTTACTATCCGTTCAGCTGCCTGACGGTAATAGGTGAACAGGATTTTTGCCTGGTCCTGCCAAACATTGGCGGAATCGGCGAAAATTTTTCCGTCCATTAGATTAGATTGTTAGTTAATTGGTTTATGTGATTAAATGATTAAATCGCTTTTCTGCGTCGGTTAAGGTCGCGTTCAAGTTGGTCAATCAGTGAGCTGATTTGCTTTTGATTGACTTCATAGTCAGCCATGTATGACCGGAGCATATCGCAGCTTTTGACAATGTCGGAATCCAAAGCCATACAGGCGCCTGAGGTGGAAGGAGTGATGTAGCGCGTTTCAGCGGCAATTCTTTTCAGCCGGTCCTTGACTTCAGCGGGGACTCCCTTAAAGTCCTCAGCCTTATAGAGAAGTTGCTGAATTGACGCTTTCAAGTCAGCTTTACCTGCCTTGAGGGTTTGCTCATAGGCATAGACTGAGCCGGTTTTCTGCGTTATGCCCTGAGAAATCAGCAATCCACCCAAGAGCAGGAAAAGGAAAATGGCCTGAATGATCAGTTGCAGGGAGAACTTCAGTGGAGTTGCATCGCCGCTGAGTTCGGCATAGAGATTATAGCAAACAAAGAGAACTGCCAAAAGGCTATATAGCCCTATGGAGCTCCAGCGTTGACCCAAGCCGCCGACCTGTTTTTGGCTCTTGTCCTGGAGGTCAATCGGAGGAGTGACGAAGTTCCACATCCAGAGCCAGAAGACAAGGGAAATCACGATGAAGTCAAGCCATCGGACGTCAGTAGGCAGTGATTCGGGGATAATCCAGAAGAATATGGCGGCAATGAGCCCTTGGCCGAAGATTCCAAGCAGCAATGAAAGAGCTTTGATATTCATGGCATATAATTTAAGAACGTTTGTTGCCACATCGCGGACAGAATTTAGCCGTCGGAGGAATCATTGAGCCGCATCGGCTGCAGGTATTGTTATCAGTGATGACGGGACTTCCGCATCCGGGACAGAAGGAACATCCTTGGGGAATCACCGTATGGCAGTGAGGACATTTCGGCGCTGCTCCCGCCAGGGGGGTTCCGCAGTTGACGCAACGGTTAGCCGATTCGGGATTGTCAGAACCGCAGTTGGGACAGGGGCGATACTTATTGCCGCAGTTAGGGCAGAATTCCATTGATGCGGGGAACTTTTTAGCGCATGCGGAGCAATAGACCATCTTGACCCCTCCGCCGCCTTGAGCGCCGGGAGCGGCACCATAGCCTCCGGCCTGCTGTCCGCCTCCAAACGTAGGCTGCTGGAACTGGGGATTCATGGCCGCGCCGCCCATGCCGCCGCTCATGTTGTTCATCATGTTGATGGCCATCAGTCCGCCGAGCAGACCTCCTCCGCCCATACCGTTGCCTCCTCCGCCGGTCATATTGTTGAGGGCGTTATTGGCGGTGCCAAACATCTGCTCCTGTTGCCATGTATGGCCGGTGATTGACATGGAGCTTTGAGTGGCAATAGCTTCTTTGACCTTTTTGCCTTCGGGAGTTGACGTATCGATGTCTATATCAGAAACATAGAATTTAGTCAGCTCGATGCCTACGTTTTTCCAGAACTCACTGAGCTGGAAGCGGAGCATGTTTGAAAGGTCATCAAGATGGGCCGAGATGCTTTTGTAGCCTATATGGTTCTGATTCATGAAGCTGACGATAGCTGACTTGGCCTTGGTCGTGAATTCTCCCTCGAATTGTGAGGTGAGGTCATTTTGAGTGTAAATGTTGCGCGTACCGACCATGTTGATGATGAATTTTTCCGGGTCGGTGATTCTGACGCCATATTGTCCGTCAATCATCAACGGCAGATTGGTCTGGTAGTCCGCATCATGAACGGCGAGCTTCCTTATGACCCAGGGAATATTATAAGTGTCAATGAGGTTTACAAACCATACCTGAGCCGTAAACGGATTTTTACCTCCGAAAGGAAGCCCGTAAAGTTTGCGCAGAATAGGCAGGTTTTCAGTGTTCAGCGTATGTTTTCCGGGTCCGAATTTGCCCATGAGTTCTCCCTTGGAGAATAACAGGGCCACTTGTGACTCGTTAACAATCAGTTGAGTATAGGTGGATAAATTATCCTGAGGAAACTTATAAGCATAAATAACCTCGCTGCCTTGCGGGCTCCAGGAGACGCAATCAATTATAGCCATATATCTAAAAAAAGGTTTATGTGTGAATTGGTTTATAATTTGGTGTTTTATCTGCCAAAAATAATAAATTATCTTCCCTCGCGAGGGAAGATAATTATTAAAAAAACTTAAATATGTTATTAAACATTTTTTTTAGAGGGGGCGGGAGGATTGGAAGTCGCGGAAGGCGGCGAAGGTGTCGGCAATGGCGGCTAAGGAATTTCGCGTTTGGGCGTCAAAGAGTTGGGCCGAGTTGCCGCCGTCGTTTTTGCCTCTTAGCGCGTTGCTGATACCGCTGATGCGGTCAAAGAATTGCATCTGAATATTGAGTAATTCGTAGGCTCCGCAATCGCTCGGGTTGGTGACTACCTGTTTCGGTCCCTGGGAGCCCAAGCGGGGCAGGTAGGGTATGACACCGTCGAAGCTGGACCATAGTTCCGCCACTTGGTCAAGGGTGCAATGTTCCGCAAGTTCATCTTCCGGAAAGAGCAGGACTCCCTTGGCCGAAGTGGTCATCATGTTGTCCACTTGATTGACAAGCCGGTTGACAAACTTCTGCTGGTCTACGAGGCCGGCCACGAATGAGTGAATCTCCCCGTCGAGCAGTGGATAGAATTTGACGGCAAACGGATGTCTTTCGGCTTCGCGGCGAGCTAATTCGAAGCCGGTAGCGGTCAGGTATCGGCCGACCCATCGGGTCTGCATCTCCATTTTAATGGTGATTTTCGGTTTTCCCGTGCGTTTATATGTGCGGTTTAACCTTGCGATTTCCGGGAGGTCCCGCTCGCTGACAATCATCATCTTGGCGCGACTGCGGTCATGACATCGGTAGACTTCCGAGATTTCGCGCGTCCAGACCTCGATAATCTCACATCGCTCAAATCCCGGAGTGCGGTCCCGGGCCTCCATCAGCAGCCTTTGCCTCAACTGTTGGGCGGCTTGACGTGACCCGAAGGCCAGGCGACCTAAGGCTTCGGAAATACTCCAGTCATGGCGCATGCCGATGATTTCGATGTCGAGGGCGCGGGGATCGCGCAGGGGGTAGGCAAAGAAGTTTGCCGGGCTGACGTTGTCGACCCACGTCAGTTCCTCCTGAAATCCCGGACGTCGCTCCCGGATGATATGTTGGATAGCCGCTCCGGAAATCAGAAATTCTTCAAACATCCGGGCATCCAACTCTGACAGTCTGTTATGGTCATCCTGCTGTTTGGCGCTTTGTTCGCGAAAATGGCCTATGAGGGTTTTGACCAACTGATGGATAAGGTTATTGGTCAGGTGTTGACGTCCGCTCTTGTCCGGGACGTCCTGTAATTGCCTTCCGAAGGTAAACTCCTTGAGCAATTCTCGGTTTTTGCGGAATGAGGCCATGGCCGCTTCCGCCTTATGGATCTGGTTTAGCATGGGATTTAGATTACGGAATCGTCAAGGATATAAACTGCGGGAGATATGTCGACTGCAGCAAGGACTTCGCGCAGTGACCCTTTGGCGCCGATGACTGCCACCCGGTCCGGTGCAAGCCTGATGACCTCCGGGCGCAGCTGATAGGGGTTATAGTTGATGTTTGGCGGTTCGTTTTTGACTTCGATAGGGAAGTCCCATTCCGAAAATCTCACGGATAGAATCCGGCGGCAGCCTTCGGGCCCTGTGATAAGCGTACGTCCGTCGCTGATGGGGTCAGTTTTGCAGGTCATGGTGACGTCAACCGGCGCCAAGGACGACATGGGCCCGCTGTCAAGCAGATTCAAGTACCAGGAACGCATCTCGTCAATGAGGATGGCGTCTATGTCCGGTCCGTCGGTCCGGGTGACCGTACAGTCGAGCCTCAGGGGCTCGACCATACGTTTCCTTTTCCATCGCTCAAGCATCTGAGCTTGGGTGAGAGTCTGCTTCATCAGGCCTGGGGAGTGGTTTTGATGATTCGGCAGTGGGCCTGAGGGTGGCGCAGAACCAGGCAGGAGATTTCAGTCAGGACCACGGCCTCCGTGTTGCGCTGGCCTGACGTGCGCAAGTCCAGGGTTTCAGCCTTGAAGGGCGTGTGGACATACTTGGTCAGGTATTCCGGATCGATGATGATGCCGTCGTCCGTGTGGACGCAGGAGTCGAGTACCTCTGAGTGAATCACGTAGAGGGTGCCGAACTTGGTGACCATCTCACTGAAGTCCATGCCCCAGCGGGTGACTTTCTGCTCTGACATCATCACGCGCTGAGTGCTCTCGGTGGTCATCACGCTCAGGCGCTCAATGAGTTTGGTGCCTCCGATGAGGACCTTGCGCTTGCCGCTGTTATGGCCGGTGAAGGCTTTGGCCATAATCTCGGTCCAGTCCTTGGCCGAGATGGTTTCGCCGGAGTAGTTGGCCTCCTTGCCGGCCTGATGCCAGATGCCGCCGGTCAAAAAGACGTCACATTTCTTCACCGGGTCAGAGAATACGGCCTTATGTCCGAAGAGGAATGAGCGCTCCATGCCCAAACGCATGTCATAGATGGCCACTTCTTCCTGGTCTGACATGGTCCAGCCTACTTCCTTATTTGAGCGCGTCAGCAAGGTTGACTGCTCTATCTGTGACTTGAAAATCTGACAGTAATTTTCCTTCTTTTCCGGAAGGGTTTCGTATTGTCCGGTCTGGACGTCAAGTTCGCCGGCGGCGCGTCCCAGGCGCATGATAGTCGTGCCCTTGTCAATGCGGGGAACACAGGGGGTGTTGTTGTCCGAGTCAGTCTGCGGATTTATCGGACGGAGGTTGACGGTCATTTTCGCACGGTCAATTCCCGTGACGTAGAAAATCATCGGTTCGCCGTTGTCGTCCTTTACGCCGTCGATCATGACCGTCTCGCTGACGTCAAAAATTCCCGGATTGATTACTTTGAAGTTTACTTCCTGACCTTCGGTGGTGATACCGGTCTTGGAGACGTTGGCACTGATTTTGGTCTCAAAGTCACGCATGGCCAGGGCATAGTAGCCCACTTTCATGCTGTTGACGGGTCGCGCCTCGGTGAAGCGTGAAATCTGGTCAACGGGGGTCGACATGGGGCGCAGTTTGGTCAGGCGCTGGTCAATGTCGTTTTTGAGCAGTTCGGGAGCTTGTTGTGCGGTTGTTTCGATAGTCTGAATCATAGCTTAAATGAAAAATACAAAATGAAAAATACAAAATACAAAATTACTAATTGCTAATTCCTAATTACTAATTGTCCCAAGGGGTGCGTCGGGGATTGGCAAGGATTTGATAGTCTTCTTCAGGTAACTCTTCCTGCGGAGGTTGTTCCCATATTCCGGGACGTTTCATTTCTTCTTCGATGCGGGCATTGAGTCCGCGCTGATAGCCGCGCTCCTCGGCGTCGGCAAGCAGCTCTTTGAGCTTTTCTTCTTCCATGATGTTTGTAATGAATGTTTTGTTTGATGATTGCAAAATTACAACATAAATTGGCAAAATGCAAATATTTTGACAACTTTTTTCAAAATTTTATTTTCCGGAATCGACTATCCGGTGAGACTATTCCGCGAAAACTAACTGTCACGTAAGGTCTTGCGGGAGAATAAATTTTTAATCTCAGCGGCGCGTTGATTCGCCCGTTGATTCGCAGCTGATTAACTCTCTGGGGCGCCCCTCCGCCATCGGTCGCCAATGTAAGCTCCAAACCCTGGACCATCGCCGAGTCAATTTGCCAAGTAGCCTCACACGTTTGAAAATCCGTTTCGATGCGTCTGGTCCATTCTACGAGACAATTTCGCGCCGTCTCCCGGTGAAGGTCCCGCAGCGCTCCGGAAGTATCCACGGCCAAGCCGTCAGCCTCAAACCGCACCGCATGAAGATCAGAGCGCAAAGTGCATTTCATTGACGGTAACGCTATCGAGGCGGTCTGCTGACCTGCAGTAGAGGAAATCCAAAGCTCCGAAAAGGCCGATGAAAAGCCCACCGAAGCCACTGCAAACGGTGCTTGCATATACTCTATTTTCGAACCCTTTAAACGCAGAAGTTCACCCCGGGAATCGGCAAAATAGATCGCGTCAAAAGCCCGGGCTACGGACTCCGGACCGCTTACGCCGCACCCGTGAATCTGCTGGGAGGAAATGACCCTGAGGGTGCGGTCAATGCTGACGGCATAAACCCCGTCGGTCGCAAAAACAAGAAGATGGTATCGCCCGTAGTTCCATCCGCCGCCGTTGCCCACGGGAGCCATTATAGCCTCTATGCGTCCGGTGGAAACCTTGGCCGAGCCTATGGGCGACAGGGGCGACAGCGAAGGCGCCGCAAGGAGAATTCCCGGTTGGCGCGAATCGGCGTAGACCACCGCCGATCCGCCCCGATACGCACACACGGCATTCGGTTCGCCGATGCTTGAGGTCCATGATGAAGAATCGTCAAGCGGGCTGACCCCGATGGTCTGCTCCACTCCTTCAAGGGGGTGATCAATGCGCGCAATGACCCGCGCCGTCTGAGCGAATGACGCACGGGTGCGCTCTTTCAGTGCGTTAAGGCTCGAAGAATCTGCCCCCAAGGGACTGATAAAAAGGGTTGATGACGTCGAATCAACCTGATTGAATGCGCCCATAGCTCCGGTGATAAACTCAAGAGCCGGAGAAGCCAAAATCTCAATCTGCGCCGCACGCTGTCGGCGCCATGAATCTTCGCTGCGGGCTATCTTGAGTTTCACTTCGTAGGTCTTCACCGTGAGGCTTCCGGCAGAACATGAGGTGAATTTTCCATCTTTGCGGGTGAGGGTCATCTTGACGCTTCCGGTGGCCTGAAATCCGGCCGATGACTGAACCAACATAGGTTCCGAGCGGGATATGACTTTTCCGCCGGCGTCGAGAATCTGCCAAGCCATCCAGACGGGTTGCACCCTCATTCCGGCCCCGGCGGCGCGGGATTCGACGGCCGTCAGGGCGTTTTTCAGTACCTTATGTGCCTGAGACAAATCCGGCGCTGTCAGCTCTCCGGATGCTCGCGGATAACTCCCGCTAAGTTTCAGGGCTTCAACGGATTGCTCCATCGTCATCTCGCCGACAGCCGAGAGGTTGATCTCAGATTTCAGAGGAGTGAACTTGCCGCGCAGTTCGCTGTCAATCAGCCATTCGGGCGCCGAATTGGTGGTCAGGATGATGCAGTCGTCGCCGGGACCTTCCGGCAGCAGCGCTCCGAAGGGCGAGGAGAGCGAGCCGATGAGTTCGCCGTCAATCATCAGGTCATGGCGGTCAGCGCCCACACTCAGTATGCGGCCCGAAGGGAGACGGAAATTACGCACTCCCGCCTCGGATTGAACGGTCGGGGGAGTACCACACGGAGTCAATACGCCATAGCGTTCACGTAAATTTACTGTGCAATTGCTTGATTTACTGACGTCTGCGATTTTTGGTAAATTAAAATCCAACTTCATAAGGGTTTTATTTGTTATAATTATGAAAAGAAAAACACAAAATTAATAACTAAACTTACTGCAAAACCGCAAAATTTGTCGTAACTTTGCAAAATCAGAAACTATTATGCTTAACTTCACACCCATAGCCAAACCATTCTTCATTGCGAGAGCCAATTCTTTAAGTCGCCATGCTGATGATATTGAGAAAGTGCAGAAAGAGACGCTTGCTCAACTTATTCACGCGGCACGCAATACTGAGATAGGCCGTCGATATGATTTCCGGACCATCAAGACTCCGGCGGAATTTGCCGAGCGCGTTCCGATGCACCCTTATGAAGAGATTCGTCCTCAGGTTATGCGTATGTTAGCCGGCGAGAAAGATGTTCTCTGGCCCGGAGTTACGCGCCGTTTCGCTCAAAGTTCCGGCACTTCTGACGGGCGCTCGAAGTTTATCCCCGTAACCAAGGAGTCGCTTCAGTGGAATCATTATGCCGGCTCGTCGTCCGTCGTAGCTCAATATCTGAAGCTCTATCCTGACAGCAAAATTTTCGGAGGCAACTCCTTTATTTTAGGTGGCTCTTTTGCCACTGCTCTTACCGATGTTCCCGCCGGGGTCCACGTCGGTGACCTTTCCGCAAACATGATTGACGCAATGCCCTCGCTGGCCGGTGCCTTCCGCGTACCCCGCTCCAAGGATGTCGCTCTAATGGCCGACTGGAAGCAGAAACTTCCCGCCCTTGTCGAGGCAAGTCTCAAGGCCGATGTGCGCTCCATCTCGGGCGTGCCCTCATGGTTCCTCACCGTAATCCGCGAAGTGATGGCAAAGGCCGGAGCCGATTCGATTCATGACGTGTGGCCCAATCTTGAGGTCTTCTTCCACGGCGGTATCTCCTTTGATCCCTATCGCGCTCAATATCAGGCCATCACTGACCCCAAAATGCGCTATCTCGAGACGTATAACGCCTCCGAAGGATTCTTTGCCGTTCAAGATCTCCGCGAGCCCGGAGCTATGTTGCTCCTACCTGACGTCGGCATCTTCTATGAATTCGAACCCCTCGGCGGCGGAAAACCCGTGCCCGCTTGGGAGGTGCAGCAAGGCAAGGTCTACGCCCTCATCCTCTCAGCTCCCAACGGACTCTGGCGATACTCCACTGGCGACACCGTCAAAATCGAGTCTACGGCCCCGCTGAGAATCTCGATTGCCGGACGTACCAAGCTATTTATCAATGCTTTCGGCGAGGAACTTATGGTCCACAATTCCGACGCGGCCCTCGCCTCAACCTGCAATAAACTCCATTGCCAGGTCAGCGACTATACCGCCGCCCCGGTCTATACGACCGACCATAGCCGCGGACGCCATCAGTGGCTTGTGGAATTCAACGGCTATCGCCCTGATATAAAGACTTTTGCTACTGAACTGGACAGCAACCTCTGTCTGGAAAACTCGGATTATGCAGCCAAGCGCCAAGGCTCTATCTTCCTTGACCCCGTGGAAGTTATCCCCCTGCCCAAAGGCACGTTTGACACCTGGCTCGCCTCTACCGGCAAGCTCGGAGGTCAGCGCAAAGTGCCCCGCCTCTGCCCGGACCGTCGCATTGCCGACGCTATTCTCCAGACCGTATGATTCCTAAGGTTGCAGATATTCACACTCATAACCCATTAGCCGATAACGCTATAATAAACCTTGACCGCCTCGAGACGCCCGTGCGCCCCGAGGCGATGTATTCCGTCGGTTGGCACCCTTGGTGGGGCTCAGAGGGGGTAGACTTCGAGTGGGTTGAACGCACGGCCGCCTCCCCTCAGGTTGTGATGGTCGGGGAATGTGGCATTGACCGCCTGCGCGGAGGCGACATTCAGGCGCAGATCAACCTTACCCGTCGACATGCCCTATTAGCCGAGCGCTTGCAAAAGCCCCTGATTCTCCACATTGTCCGCGCATGGGCTGAAATCCTCGCACTCCATAAGGAATTGCGCCCCACTGTCCCCTGGATTATCCATGGATTCCGCGGAAAACCGGCACTTGCCCGCCAGCTAACCGCTGCCGGCTTCCACCTCTCCACCCTCCCC
>CAMWSN010000037.1 GCA_947176925.1 uncultured Porphyromonadaceae bacterium | reverse complement strand
AAGGACGAGGACTGGCATCCGACGTCGATTTTCTGGGAACTCACCAACCGCCGCGCCGACGAAAAGACAATCAGCTATGTCGAGAGTCATGACCAGGCCCTTGTGGGCGATAAGACGGTTGTTTTCCGCCTGATGGACGCCGCAATGTATTGGCACATGGCCAAGGAAGACGATGACGCGACGATAGCGCGCGGCATGGCCCTCCACAAGATGATTCGCCTTGTTACCCTCGCCTCAATCAATGGCGGTTATCTAAACTTCATGGGCAACGAGTGGGGCCATCCGGAATGGATTGATTTCCCCCGTGAAGGCAACGGCTGGAGCTACAAATATGCCCGCCGCCAATGGGAGCTGGTTGACAGCGACTATCTGAAATACTTCATGCTCAATGACTTCGACAATGCGATGATTCACCTTATCGGCAGTCGCAAGGGTATTGAAAACTCCCCGGTGGTCAAGCTCTGGGAGAAAGATGATGACCAGGTACTGGCCTTTATGAGGGAAGACCTCGTCTTCGTGTTCAACTTCTCGCCGACGCAGTCATTTCAAGGCTACGGGGTGCTTGCTCCGGCCGGTGAATACGAGTGTGTGCTCTCAACGGATGACCCGGCCTTTGGCGGCTATGGCAACATTGACCCGCAGACTCACCATCTGACCCAATTTGACGAACTCTATGCCCCGGCCGGGCGCGAATGGCTCAAGCTTTACCTTCCGCCTCGAACGGCCATGGTGCTCCGCAAACTTTGATTAATAAACAAATAAACCAATCATAAATGAAAAAAATCACTTCACTGGCCTCAATGCTTCTCGCCGCCGCTTCCGCCTCGGCGTCACCCTTTCAGGCCACTACGATTACCGACGGAAAGTTTGCCGCCGATACAGAATGGTACTTGATGCAAATCAAGGGCTCTTACTGCCATGCGCCGGCAGCCGATGCCCCGATTACGATTGACGCCAACACGGAGTTTGCCGATTCCGATTATTGGTGTATTGTCGGCTCCGATGCGGAGGGGTACACCATATATAATAAGGCGTATGGCACGGAGATGATGCTCGGTGCCCCGTCAAACCCCGCCGCTTCAGAATTTGGCGCCAGCGGATTGACGGCATATGCCGAGGTCATGGCTCCGGGCAAGAGCGGATATAGCTATACGTGGACATTTCAGGAGTCGACAAGCGTCAACGGCGCTTATTATGTCAACATTACCGGTAATGCATCAGCCGTTTTAAATAATCGCGACGGCAAACTCGCTTTCTGGACCGCAGGCAAGGATGCCGGCTCATCAATCACTTTTATCGGCACCGAGCTCAACGGCTCCGTGGCAAATAACGTCTGGACCATTGGCGAAGGTGTTACCATCTCATGCCCCAACGGCTCTACGGCCTTGATGACTGACGGTATCGTCAGCCTCGGCACTGGTGTCTGGGAATTCAACATGCCTGAGGACAAGACGCTTGACGTTTGTGCCATCACCACTACCGGTGGCGAGAAAATCGTCCTTGACGGCTACCCCTATGAAGGAAACGTTCCCACCATCCAGGGTCCGATTGAAATCAAAGGGCTCTCTTACCTGCTGACAGACAAGGCCGAGGCCACTCCTCATGGCTATGCCGTCTTCCGTATGGATCGCCGTCACCCTAAATTTCAGATTGTTTACCGCATTCCGGCCATCGGTTGCATTGAAAACGGCGAATATGCCGGACGCCTGATTGCCGTAAATGACTATCGCTATTGTGGCGGCGACATCGGTGGCGGCCGCATCGATCTTCATATCAGCATCAGCGATGACAACGGCCTGACCTGGAGCAAACCTGACGATATGCGTAACGCTCAGGGAGTCCCCGTGGCCCGTGGCACCGGAGCCCCCGGCAATGTCATTACCAACCTTGACTGCGGCTTCGGCGACCCTGCAATCGTTACTGACCGTGAGACCGGTGAAGTTTTCGTTATCGCTTGCTGCGGCCGCATGAACTTCTTCTCCAGCCGTCGCGATAATCCCCAGCCCTCAGCCCGCTGGTGGAGTAAGGATGGCGGCAAGACCTGGACCGAGCCTGACTATGGCCAATGGGAACAAATCTATGCGCTCTTTGACGATAACTGTGCCAACGGCTTTATTGATGGCCAATTCATTGGTTCCGGACGTATGGTGCAGAGCAAATATGTCAAGGTAGGTGATTATTACCGTATCTATGCCGTGATGAGCGGTCGCCACGCCGAGTCCGGAAATATCAGCAACTGGGTTCTCTACTCAGATGACTTCGGACATAACTGGAATATTCTTGGCGACCCCTATAATCCCGCAGTGAGCTCCGGCGGCGATGAGCCCAAGTGTGAAGAACTCCCTGACGGGTCTGTCCTTCTTGCAGCTCGCGGCAACGGCGGTAACCGTAACTTCAACATTTTCCGCTATACGGACATTGCCAAGGCCGAAGGCCGCTGGGGTCAGCACATCAACACCAACATGGGAATGGGCGGTATCAACGCATGCAACGGCGAAATCCTTCTTGTCCCCGTCAAGAACGTTGAAACCGGCGACTGCCATTATCTCGCTCTCCAGTCATTCCCCTATGGCGGCGGACGCAACAACGTCTCCATCGCTTGGAAAGCCCTGGTGAATCCTCAGGACTATGATGAACCGTCGGACTTCACCACCTGGGGAGGCCGATATCAGGTTAGCGACATGCCCTCCGCTTACTCTACGATGATTCTTCAGAAAGACAATAAGGTAGGCTTTATTTTCGAAGAATGTACTTTCAACGGTAACGGATACACCGAAATGTACTATCCGCTCTCAATCGAGACCATCACCAATGGCAAATACGAGTATTTCCCTGATGATAACCATGATATCGCCAACAAAATGGCTAAGGATATGATGGATTATCGCCTCAACGCTCTCGTTGAAAATGCCGGTGGCGAACATGTCGGCTGTCTGTTGGAGCCCTCCTTCCCCGAAGCCGAACAGGCTATCGCGGCGTTTGAGTCAAACCCCTCTATCGAAGGCATTGCGGCTTTTAATTCAGCCATCGCGAGTGGAGTAGCAGGAGCTCAGGTCAAAGCAGAAGTCGGTAAATATTACCACTTCCGTTCAGCTCACGATGGCGCTTACTCTTATACCACAGACCGCTTCCTTACAGTCATTAAATCTAATAAGAAAATCTCAACCGGCACCAAGGCTAACGAGACTACCACCCTCTTCCGTATTGAAGAGGGTGAAGATGGTGGCCTCTTGATCTACAATCCTAACGCGGAAGCGTATCTGCCTGTTACATCAGACCGTACGGAAACGGAGATGAAGGCGGTTGCAGACAAGGCCGCAGCCGGCACTTTTGATTTCATAAGTGACTTTACGGGACATACAGCTATAGTCTGCTCGACCCCTGGCAATGCCTCCTATCCCGCGTTTCACCTGAAAAGCGCTGGTGGTACTGTCGTGATTTGGACTTCAGGAGCATCCGGTTCCCAATGGTACATGACACCTTATGATTATCAGGAGGACAGTGCCATTGAAGAGGTGACCGAAGAAAAAGACGAGCAACTTTATGACCTCCAGGGACGCAAGATTTCCGCTCCCGTCCGAGGCTCAATTTATGTAACCTCTCAAAATCGCAAAATCGTATATTAATTATGAAACTTAGGGCAATTATTCTGTCCGCAGCATTATGCGTAGGGGCATTGGCTTCTTCCGCGCGTAATGTCAATGCTTTCATTATCAATCGCACGGACGGAGTCAAAGACCGTTTGGCCCTCCATGCTGACTTGAAGGTGCAACAATCACCTGAGGGAGACCTCCTTCTGGTCCATCCTTCCGTGACTGTCTGCTATCCTCTTGATCTTGTTAAATATATTTCTCCGGGTTTCCAGAGCTTTTCTGCCGGGCAATATTACATTGGCGATCACGTTTATGATCCTGAAGCCGGTTCTATTCAGTCACCCGAAGTTGACGGCATGACTCTTTCCATTGCTGATGGACTCGTGACCCTCAGTGGTGTCAATTCCGAAGTGAAAATTATTGATCTTCAAGGGAAGACACTCCTCTCCGTCAGCCCATCTGACGGGTGTGTGGAGATTAAGACCTCCCAGTTCCCTGCGGGAGTATATATTCTGAATGTTAACCAAACTGCCCTTAAAATCAAATTATGATGAAGTCCCGGAATATTCTATCTGCACTGATGTTGGCGGCTCCTCTTGCCGTAGGAGCTCAGACTCCGTGGTGTCATATCTATTCCACGGATGAATCGGCCTTCATCTCCATGCCCCTGGATCGAATTAAGGACACCCGCTTCAATCCCATGGGTACGAATTTCACCTCGGTTGTCTTTGAAGACTCTCAGGGCGAACAAACCATGGACTTTGAGGTCTTTGACAAATGGGTGATTGGCGCTAACGTAGCTACGATTTACATCACTACGGATGACACTCCGATTCTCGATATCTCTGACAAAACCACGAAATATCCGGCTCATATCGTCGTTGATGGCGCCGGCATTTATGAAGATATAGAGTCGACTCCAATTACTTTCCGTGGCCGCGGAAACTCGACCCTCAACTATCCGAAGAAGGCGTATAATATAAAATTCGAATCTAAAACCCGAATATGCGACTTCAAAAAGGCGAAGAGTTATGTCCTGTTGGCCAACTGGATCGATGGCTCGTTCATGCGCAATTATGCCGCATTTTCCTTTGGCCGGATGATTGGTATGCCATATTGCAACAGCTGTCGCCCTGTCGATGTATATCTCAACGATAACTATAAGGGCACATACACTCTGACGCAGAAATGTGGCTTCAATAATGGCTCCGTTGATCTCAAAAAGGAAGATGAGGCAAACTCCGTCATGATTGAACTTGATACCTGTGACCCTGCTGCCGGTGTGACGATGGAATATGGCGGATTCACACCTCTGCTGCGTATTCCTTATCAGCTAAAGGACCCCGATGCTCCGGCCGACGAACTTGAGGCTAAAGAATGGTGGATAGAGTGGGCCATGGACTTTGAAGAACTGGAGGCTGCCGTCATGTCCGGCTCAGACATTTCCGAATTGGTTGACTACGACACGTTGGCACGCTATCTTATGGTCTATAACCTTGCATGTAATCAAGAACTTAATCATCCGAAGAGCGTAATGCTCTGGAAGACTAAAGGCGGAAAGTGGCAGTTCGGCCCCTGTTGGGACTTCGACTGGGCTTTCGGATACAAGCAGACTTATCAGAGCTTTGAAGAGAGCTCCGATTCTGAAGCGCGCAGAAAGCATTATGAGGAATTATACGAGAAATGCAAGAAAGAATACGGCGAAAAATACTATCAATTTGTTGATTCGGACGGAACTTTGTGCTGGTGGATAGACATGGTGCCCGGTCAGTTTGATATTTACTGTTTTAATTCCAAGGGCTATCTCGTTTCTTATATGGAGTGTGATTCCTCAGTTCCGCGTCCCTCTTATGAGTCGCCGTTACTCGCCACTGGCAAGAACACTCAGAGCGGCCCCTTCGGCAATGGCGGCGAATTCTTCCTCGCAATGATTGAGAATAATCAGGAATTTCTCGATGTGTATGCCAAGATTTGGGCCGAGGTTGAACCCAAAGTCAATGATTGGCTCAAGGAATTCGATGCTTATTCCGAGGAACTCAAACCTTCTGCTAACCGTGAAGTGCTGACCGATACAGGAAAGCATTACCCTACGGAGACAAATGCAAAGGCCGTCAAGGAACTCAAATCATGGATTAAAAATCGCATTAAGTATATTGGTAATCCCGAAAATAATTATGGACTTTATTAAGACTCTGCCTCTGCTGGCGGCCTCTCTCCTGCCTGCATCACTCAGCGCGGCCGATTATCTTGACCGCTCCGCTTGGAGCTGGAAGACCTCCTCTGAATGTGCCGCCGAAGAAGACATAATCGGTCTGGAAGGTATTGCCGACGGCAATACCTATACCTGCTGGCACTCTAACTATCATGCTGCAAGCGGTAGTGCGGAACGCAAGAACCCTCATTGGGTGATGATTGATCGTAATGCCGATACCACGCCCGCCTATGGTCTCGCTTACCTCCCCCGCCAGAATGGCGGCAATTCCGCTACGGCCTGCACCCGCTATGCTATCTATTTTGCTGACAAGACTCTTGAATATTCCCCCTCGACTTCGGAGCAAGATATTATCTATGCTCTCGGAAATCCTGCCTATACAGGAACTTGGGCTGGTGATCTTGAAGAAAAATTTGTCCAATTTACAACTCCCGTAACTTCCCGTTACATCCTCTTTGTCAACCTTGACAGTAACGGCTCAAATTCCGCCGCATGCGCCGAAATGAACCTTTTGGCCTCCAACGGTGGCGACACACCTTCGCCCTCTACCTCCTATAACGCTATCCGCATCGTTACTCCCGAGGGTGATGAACACCGCATTGCCATTGATGGAACCAACCTTGCATTCAGCATGGCCGGCGGAAATATCCGCATGGGTAACAGCGGAATCACCGTCGAGTATGCCATGAGCGAAGTGAAACACTTCAAACCCGAACATTATGACTTTGACAAGGAGGAGTTCTATGTCGGGCCCAAGAAGGACATCTATGAATATCCGTTAACGGTGACCATTGACCGTGCCGTACTGATCCTTGAGGAGGGTAAGACCGCTACCTTGGTCGCTAATCTGGAAAATGCCACTCCCGGAGCCTCCATAACCTGGGCAAGTTCTGACCCGGCCGTCGCTACCGTTGACCAAGAAGGTCTCGTAACCGCCATAAAGGCCGGCTCTACCGAGGTCACTGCCTCCTGTGGCGATGTCTCCGCTTCTTGCGCCGTGACCGTGACTGACGCTGCTGTGGGCATCATTGATGCGCCTGTTTCTACTCTGACCTTCCGCCGTGAGGGCGATAATCTCTATCTTGGTGGTATTACCCCGAGTTCTGACGTCGCTTTGTATTCACTTGCCGGCATCAAAGTCGTAGCTGCCACTGCCTCTTCTCTCGGTCAGGTAGTGATTCCCGTTGGTTCACTCCCCTCAGGCGCTTATCTGCTCTCTGCTTCCGGTTTAACCTTGAAAATTTCTTTCTAAGATGAAACTAAAGTCATTACTTTCAGTCGCTTTTATTGCCATTGGGACCTTCGGAGCATACGCTCAGGACCCTTGGCTTCATATATATTATCCATCGGCTAAGAATTTTACGCAATATGACATGGATGACGTCCTTGATATCAGCTTTGATGAAGAGGCCGGAACCATGACTGTAAATACCGATGCCGACGGCTCCAAGTCAATCTCTCTCAGCTCCATTGATCGATTTGTAATCGGTCCAAATGTCTGTCGCATTGACATTGACACCGATCTCAAGACCTATGACGAGACTTTCGGCAATTACGAAGGAAGGCCAGTATCGGAAATTGTTTCCAAAACTATCTATCTGGATGGTACGCTGACTTTCAATGGGCGTGGAATCTACGATGACGTTGTCTGCCCTGTGAAAATTCGTGGTCGCGGCAACTCTACGTGGGGTTACAGCAAAAAGCCTTATCGACTCAAATTTGCTGAAAAGCAGAAACTCGGAAACGTCCATAAGGCAAAGAATCTGGTTCTCCTTGCCAACTATCTTGACGGCTCAATGATGAAGAATCATGCTGCCTTTGCCTTTGGAAAGATAATCGGGATGCCTTACATCAACCGCTCATTAGCCGTCGACGTCTATCTCAACGGCAACTATAAGGGAGCCTATCAGTTGTCTGAAAAAATTGGCATCAACAATGGATCCGTTGATCTTTCCAAGGAAGACGAACCTAATTCCATCCTTTTTGAACTTGATACTAATGCCGCCGAAGAAGACGAATACCCCTCGACTGACTCCAATTATGGTGTGCCTATCCGAATCAAGGACCCCGATGCTCCGGAAGACTATGTCGAGCGTGAGACCTGGCTTGACTACTGGCGCAGTGACCTTGAGGAATTCTTTGACATCGTCGCTACTGAAAATGCCGCCAAAATTTTTGAACAATGCAATCTGGAGACTCTCGTAAAATATGTGATGGTATATGATATTGCATGCAATCAGGAACTTAACCATCCAAAAAGCGTATATCTTCATAAAACCATCGGCGGACTTTGGGAATTCGGACCCTGTTGGGATTTTGACTGGGCCTATGGCTATCAGCCTACCTACAATAAAGGTCAGCAGGGAAATTCTTGGTGGTGGAACCCCGTAAGTTATCCCGATTATGAAAATCCTCTGATAGGCTTCGGCAACAGTTCAAACCAGGGAGGCAACTATTTCTTCTATGCCCTCTGTAACAATGACGTTTTCCTGGCCAAATTTAAGGAAATTTGGGACGATTTCTATCAAAATAAACAGGACGACTTCTGGGCCGCCTTTGATGAATATGCCGCATCAATGATTCCGTCTGCCGAACTCCAGGCCGGTTATCGTGACCAATACGTCGGCTGGGAGTCTCATGTCGAAACCCTGCGTCAGTGGATTCAAAACCGTTTTGATTACATTAACTCCGATCCCAACTATGGCCTCTGGGAAGACTGATATTTTTGACTTCATGTCGGCGGCGGTCAGCAATTTCAATGCCGTTGAAACCATTGCTGACCTCCTCCGCATTGAGGGATTCACCGAGTTGCGCGAAAGCGATTTCTGCTGGAATGTGCAGCCCGGCGGTCGCCACTTTGTGATTAAAAATGACTCCGCTATCTTCGCCTTCATTGCCGGCGAAGAACCCGCCGTAGCTCCCTTCCGGATTATTGCCGCCCACTCTGATTCTCCCGGTTTTCGCCTTAAGCCAAATCCCGAGATTTCCGTAGGCGCGTGTTCCGGCGGTCAGGACCTGATGGTGAAGCTCAACGTTGAAAAATATGGTGGAGTGATTCTTTCCTCCTGGATGGATCGCCCTTTGGGCCTTTGCGGCAGGGTAGTGGTGTGTCCTGACTTTGACTTCCCGATGGAGCTCGAAAGTCGCATCGTGCGTCTCGAAGAACCCCGCCTTGTCATTCCCCGTTTGGCCATTCACTTCAATCGCGCTGTCAATGAAGGCGTTCCCATCTCTGTTCAGAAGGACATGCTCCCTGTCCTCGGCTACGTGACCAAGGCCCTCGGAGGTAAGAATGTCGTGCGCAATCTCCTTGCCAATCATCTTGAGGTTGATCCCGACCAGATTATAGACTTTGACATAACTCTCTATGACCTCCAGGGCCCCGAGCGCATCGGCGCCGATTCTTCGTGGATCAATTGCGGACGCCTTGACGATCTGGCCATGGCCTGGTGTGCCGTTCAGGCGCTTATCGAAGCCGGAGAAGGCGAAAATACCCGTATCGCTGCCATCTTTGACAATGAAGAAACCGGCTCTGCCACCCGCCAGGGCGCCCATTCTCCCGTCTTGCGCAATATCCTCCGTCGCATTGCCGCCGATGCTACCGACGAGCAATTCCTCGCCCTCCTTGCTCGCTCATTCTTTATCTCGGCTGACTGTGCCCACGCCGCCCATCCTAATTATCTGGAAAAGATGGACCCCGTAAATCTTCCTCGCCTTGGCGCCGGTCCCGTCATTAAGGTCAATGCAAATTGCAAGTATATGACCGACGCGCTATCCGCCGCCCGCTTCAAGCAGATTTGCGCTATGGCCGATGTTCCCGTCCAGGAATTTGTAAACCATTCTGACTCTCCCGGTGGTTCCACCCTCGGAAATATCCTGACCTCCACTCTCGACATTGACGGGGTTGACATGGGTATCCCCCTATGGTCCATGCACTCCGCTCGCGAAACCGCCTCACTGACTGACATCTCCCTAACCATCCGCGCATTCACTGCCGCCCTCTGATAGCTTAATAGTCTATTTGAAAACCCTAAATTTTGCAAGCTCCTAATAGCGCAATTTCTGACCCATAAGAATTTTATAAAAATTCTGGGGGCGGTGCTTGCACATCTGAAAAATATTGTGTATATTTGCGCCCTAGTGAGATACAATCTCAATGCTTATTCAAATCAACAAAAATATCAAAACATTAATTTCACATGAAGAAAACACTTTTACTCTCAGCTGCAGCTGCGTTGCTTTCCGCGTCTGCAGTTTCGGCTCAGTCCTATAAGGAAGGAGCCTACTACACCGAGGGTGAGGCCGTTTCATCTGTAGATGGTATCACTTCCGGTCTTTACTTCATTAAAGTTCACGCCAAGTCAGGCAATAATGACAAGACTTTCTCGCGTGGTGAAAAGCTCTTGTATAACTATGACGGTGCTTCCACCGGAAATAGAGCTGCACGACTTTACACCGACTTAAACGTTCCTGAAATGGGCACGTCAGAAGCTACCCTGCTCTGGAATATCACCGTTACTGATGGTGAATTCAATGGTGAGCAGTGCAAGCTCTTTTCTGTTCAGAGCGTCAGCGAAGGTACGTATTGGAGCATAAAAGCTCTTCAGGGGCTTACCGTAGATGAGGTGGAATATCCGTCAAAGGGTGACATGTATGATACTAATGAAGAGTCAAAAATCGCTCAGTTTCATCTGGTTGGTCTACCCGATGACTACACCTATGAAGGAACCGTTACCGGAAACACTCGTTTCTTTGTTCAATTGACGAATGCGCAGTTCTATAATAAAGTCGATAATCAACCTGAGGTAATCGCATATCCGTTCCTTCATAACAATGCTCAGACTCCTGTCTGTGTTTCCTATTGGGCTAATGCAAATGTCAACAGCACTGCTATTCAGCTTGAGTTCGTAAAAGCTGTGGAAAATATTGACGTTGTGGATATTCAAGTGAACTTCCCTAAGTTCAATATGGACGATATGTCTACCACATTGACTTTGGACTCCGCTGCAGGCGCTAATGATCTGAAAAAGGCTATCGATGATTACATTGCTGATAATGGTGGAATGGTTAACGCGGTTTATCCCACGATTACCACTGTTAACGCCGGCGACACCTACACCGTAACCGGAACTTGGGTTAACCAACTCGTCCCCAACCATGTTTATCGTCTCAACATCCGTCCCGCTGATAACGAAACCAACAATGCAGCTGTCCGCTACGTACGCGATGACGTTGAAACCGGTGTCGGAGCCGGTGATATCGGTTACATCCTGACCCGCAATGGCGGTCCTACTTCATTCAACACCATTGAACTCGAACGCTTCTGGTACTTCAAGGAGGTTCAGGCCCCCACTGAAACCGAAGGCGGTGTCTATACCATTCATAACCTTGCCCGTCCTTACGACAAGGGTGTCTATGTTGCCAATGCCAACAACGAACTCTGCTCTCTCCTTGAAGCTCAAACCGAATTCCAGATGATGTCAAGCTCTGAAGGAAGTATCCGTCAGCCTGGTGACTTCGCTATGGTTGTTAACGGTACTACCACTTCTTATCTCAATGACGTTAACGGCAAGCTCGGTCTTTGGACTGCTGCCGCGTCTCGTAACGACGGCGGCTCACTGATTCGTTTGACTTCACTCGTTGAGGATGACTTCAATGACTTCGCCCAGTTCGCTCCCTCCGACCTCGTCGAAGCCGCTAAGGCCGATCCTACTCCCGAAAATGTGCTCGCTCTCTATGAACACTACACCGGCCGCACTCTTGAAGCCGCTATCTATGCTGCCAAGACTTACACCATCGGTGACGAAGTTGGCCAGTACAACAACGCTGACCATAACTTCGCTGAACTCCTCGCTGCTGCTGAAGCCGTAGCTGCTGATCCTTCTGCAACAGAAGCCGACAAGGCTGCCGCTGCCGCTTCTATCAGTGAATACTCTCTCGTAGTCAACATGCCTACTCCCGGCCGCTTCTATCGCTTAAGAAGTGTCACCGGCAATAAGCTTCTGTCTTCGCTCCCCCTTACTGCCGGTGGTAACAGACTGTTGGCTCACGAAGTCCCCGCAGATGGCGTAGAGACTGCCGGTGCTAACACCGTGTTCTATCTCCACCAGGATGAAGAAGGCAATCTTCTGCTCGTATCTTTTGCCGACGGTAAAGTAATCAGCAAGTTCGCTCAGGGCAACAACAATCCCTGGACCTTCGTTGTTAAAGGCTCTGCACACGCTGCTACCAATATTCAGTTTGGCCATCGCGGCAAAAACGGCGGCTTCATTGTCTGCGTAGATAAGGATAACCACCGTCACATCCATAATGCCGGTGACAACACTATCGGTTGCGGTACCGGTGCTAACGCCGGTTACCAGTGGGAAATCATCCCCGTGACCTCTCTGCCCGTGCCTATTTTCAACCTTCCTGCGGATGCCGATTCTGAAGATACTCCCAGCTTCTTCTTCTCAATCCACTCTCCCGTGGCTCTTGAAAACATCGACAATGTAGAGGCATACACCGGCTCATTTACCGGTACTGCCGTTGAAAAGACCAAGATCGAAGGCGTCATTCCCGCCAATACTCCCGTCCTTCTCGAATACAAGGGTGGCGTTCAACACGGCGACCACGGTGACTACCTCTTCTTCCCCATCGTTAACGAAGGTGTAAGCACTATGGCTGAAAGCGCTACTTCAACTGACATCAACGGTGACATCTTCGCTTTCGAAAAGCAGGCTGATACTCACTACTACACCCTCCACGAAACCGAAATGAACCGCTTCCGTCTCCACAGAGTTTATGCCGAAGCTCATGATGATGTTGAAAACAATGTCGTTCCCGGCTTCAAGGCTCATATTGCCGTGCCCGCTACGGAAGATCCCGTCGAATACTTCGAAATCGTTGACAAAGATCCCTCTACCGCCATCAACGAAGTTGAAACCGAAGGTGCCGTTAAGGCTGCCAAGGTTTATGACCTCCAGGGCCGCAAACTCGCTGCTCCCGTCAAGGGCATCAACATCATCAACGGCCAGAAGGTTCTCGTAAAATAACCTCCCACATTCCCATATAAAAGAGCGCCCCTTCCCGGGCGCTTTTTTTGTTTATAAAACATCCCATCCCCCTAAACTATAAACCCTAAACCATAACCCATAAACAAAAACTGCCATTTTGTCAGTTCAGATACCTCTCAACCTTTTTGGCATGTTATTTGTTAGATTTATGAAATGTAAATAAAACTATTCAAGTAGAAACTAACAAAACTCTAAAAAACTATTATGGGAAAAATTATTGGTATTGACCTCGGCACGACCAACTCGTGCGTGGCAGTTCTTGAAGGTAAAGACCCGGTTGTTATTCCTAACAGCGAAGGTCGTAACACGACTCCTTCAGTCGTAGCATTCACCGACGGCGGCGAACGCAAAGTCGGCGAACCCGCAAAACGTCAGGCCATCACTAACCCCAAGCGCACAATCTACTCTATCAAGCGATTTATGGGCGAACGTTGCAAGGACGTAGAAAACGAAATCAAACGCGTCCCCTACAAGGTTGTTTGTGGCGCTAACGACACTCCTCGCGTCGACATCGACGGCAAGGAATACTCTCCCCAGGAAATCTCAGCCATGATTCTCCAGAAGATGAAGAAGACCGCTGAAGACTACCTCGGCCAGACCGTTGACGAAGCCGTAATTACCGTTCCGGCTTACTTCAACGACTCTCAACGTCAGGCCACCAAGGAAGCAGGCGAGATCGCCGGCCTCAAAGTGCGCCGTATCGTAAACGAACCTACCGCCGCTGCCTTGGCCTATGGCTTGGACAAGGACGGCAAGGACCAGAAAATCGCCGTGTTTGACCTCGGTGGCGGTACCTTCGATATCTCCATCCTTGAACTTGGTGACGGCGTATTTGAAGTGAAATCAACCAATGGTGACACTCACCTTGGCGGTGATGACTTCGATCAGGTGATTATTGACTGGCTCGCCGACGAATTCCAGAAAGAAGAAGGCGTAGACCTCCGCATGGACCCCATGGCCCTCCAGCGTCTTAAGGAAGCAGCTGAAAAGGCTAAGATCGAGCTTTCAAGCTCTACCTCTACCGAAATCAACCTTCCTTATATCATGCCTGTAAACGGCCTGCCCAAGCACCTTGTGAAGACCCTTACCCGCGCTAAGTTCGAACAGCTTGCCGACCTCTTGATTCAGGCCACTGTCGAACCCTGCCGCAAGGCCCTCGAAGACGCCGGCCTTTCTAAGGAAGACATCCACGAAGTTATCCTCGTCGGCGGTTCTACCCGTATCCCCGCTATCCAGCATAAGGTTAAGGAAATCTTTGGTAAAGAACCCTCTAAGGGCGTTAACCCTGACGAAGTTGTGGCCGTAGGTGCTGCTATTCAGGGCGGTGTGCTCGCCGGCGATGTCAAAGACGTCCTCCTGCTCGACGTTGTGCCTCTGTCAGTAGGTATCGAAACCCTCGGCGGCGTGATGACCAAGCTTATTGAAGCTAACACCACCATCCCGACCCGTAAGAGCGAAACATTCTCCACTGCAGCTGATAATCAGCCCTCTGTGGAAATTGTAGTCCTCCAGGGCGAACGTCCCATGGCAAAGGATGACAAGGTGCTCGGCAAGTTCCACCTTGACGGTATCGCTCCCGCTCCCCGTGGTATTCCGCAGATTGAAGTGACTTTTGAGGTTGACGCTAACGGTATTCTTAACGTAAGCGCCAAGGATAAAGCCACCGGCAAGGAACAGAGCATCCGCATCGAAGCCTCGAGCGGCTTGACCGACGCTGAAATCAAGCGTATGAAGGAAGAAGCTGAAGCAAACGCTGCTGCCGACGCTAAGGAAAAAGAACGCGTTGACACCATCAACAAGGCTGACTCCATGATCTTCCAGACCGAAAAGCAGCTTGCCGAGTTCGGCGACAAGATTCCCGCCGACAAGAAGGCTACTATCGAAGCTGCCGTAGCCAAACTGAAAGACGCCCACAAGGCTCAGGACGTTGCCGCTATCGAAGCCGCTATCAAGGAGATCGAAGCCGCATTTGGCGCTGCACAGCAGGACATCCTTAATGCCCAGCAGCAGGCCGCAAACCCCGGAGCCGGTGCCCCCGGTGCCGCTCCCGGTAATGACGAACCAGAAATCTCAGACGTAGACTTCGAAGAAGTAAAATAATAATTGATAATAACAAAAAAAGTGGCGCTCCCTTCCGGGGCGCCGCTTTTTTGTTGTTTAGTGTTTAAAGTTTAAATATTCCTTCAACCTTATCTGACGACCTTGCGGCCGTTGATGATGTTGACGCCGCGGGTGGGGGAGGCAAGTTTACGGCCTTGGAGGTCATAGATGCTATTGTTGGCTTGGGTGGCGGTCAAGTCACTGATGGAGGTTTCTGAGGCGTATGTGAGCGTAATCACGGTATTGCCCTCCACGGGGTCTCCGCTCACGTGGCCTTCGGCCTTTTCAAATTCATACTTTTTCACGGTCGGAACCTCGTATGAGTATGCTGAACCTGCTTTGACAAACTCTGAAGAGTCGGAGCCAAGCTTCTTGCCCTCGGTGTCAACCTTGGTGATGGTCACCTTGAAGTATGGTTCGGCAATGAATTCCATAAATGAGTGAGGGTGTCCCGGAGCCGTCCAGCCAACCATGTTGAGGTTCGTCTGTCCGTCCCACGCCTGGTCGTTGGCGGCATTTTTGATGGTCCAGGAAGTTCCGTTAGGCACGAGGGCAAACTCGCGGGCGGTCTTGGCCACGGTGCCCTGAGCATTGTTTGAAACGGCCTGAACATAAAGCTCCCAACCAACATTCTTGATGGCTACGCCATTGCCTTTCGGCTCAAGAGTCCAAACGAAATAAGGGTCGCGGTCATAGCAGGTCCAAGTACCTGCGACCTTCTTCTGAGCATTGGCCATGCGATAGGCGTTACGTTCCGAGTGGTCATCATGAATCAGGTAAGGGACGCCCTCGGTCGGTACGTCTACTGCTGCAACAGGTTCCTTGACGCCGAGAAAAGCTTCTGTAGTGTAAACAAAGTCAAGCGTAAGGTCCTCGGTCGGCGTTACTGATGCCGCAGGTGATTCCTTTACGGTGAAATATTTGCTTACAGCAGGAGTAGTTACGGCAACAGAGCTTCCCGGGGTGATGGTTTCAACAACCGGAAGGGCAAGGAGAGCCCCGTTTTCAAGTACCGCGCGGGTGGTGATGGTATAAGCCGTGCGCTCATAGACGCAGTTGACGTTTCCATCAGCCCCCTTCTCAGCGCTTTTAAGGGTGAAATTCTTGATTTCCGGAGCATAGTCTGCGGCATTAGCGCCTGCGGCCACTCCGCGAGCACCCGTGAAGATCTCATGGCCCTCAGTGTCGGTGCAGACAAAAGTAGTCGGGTTGACTGCTACTAACTCCCAGCGGATCGGCTGCATCTCTGAGGCGTCATGTTCGGCATTTTTGTTATTACCGGAGGTGACGGTCGAGGGGTTGACGTGCGAAGTCGAGGGAATGGTCCAGCAGGTAAAGCCATTGACCATCAGTTTGACTGCGCCGGAACCCATGAATGCAATTTTGACGTCGGCGGATTGCTCGCCTAAGCGAACCGCGCGTGCTGCCGGGTCATTATAAGCGTCGGCGCCGGAAATGGTGCGGCCGCTGCCGAGGTTGGTCAGCGTCACTGAGATGGAATTGTCGGCGTTTTTACTTGCACCAGAAAGAGTCCAGATGGTGTTGTCCCAGGGCGTTTCCGTGTTGCCCAAAAGCGTCTGCAGCTGATTGTCATCGCTCAGGTAAAGACCTGAATCCGAGTTGCGCAGAGTGTAAGTTCCTTTGGCGGGCACCGGCATTTCTTCGTATGGTCCGGCAGGTTTGGTCCAGTCCGGAGCCTCATAGTCAAGTTGCTTGTGGTGGGAGTACTTGTAGTCGCGCAGGTCAAGGAGCTCGCGGTCAAGGCTCATACGCTTCTGGAAGCTAGTCCAATCCTTGTTTTCCTGAGGAGTCCAGCCGATTTCAGCTATGGCCAAAAGACGCGGAAGGGCAAGCCATTCAAGATATTCGCGGTCGCTGACACGCTCAGTCCAGAATGTTCCCTGTACGCCAAAGCATAGGTCCGCGTGTTTGGAAAGAGCGTTGGTCGTGAACGGTGTGGTGTTGTAAACCTTGTCAACGGTGTCCCAGGTGTTGCCGTTTGCCGGCGGGTCGTTGGGGTCTTGTTTGCGGTTGATGTAGAATGAGCCCTTGTCGGCCGCTGTGGAGCTGTAAGGAGTGTAGACAACCGGAAGCCCGTTATTGGTGCCTACGTTCACCGCATTGTCCGGACCGGTCCAGCAATAGATGGTCACTCCGGTTTTCTTGATCAGGTCAAGGTCCGTGCCTGCAGCATTGATCGTTTCGTTCCAGCAAGCTATCTTGCGACCCTTGGAGGCGGCATAATCGGCCACTTGCTTGGTGAACCAGCTCTGAAGCTTGCGGAACTTCTGATCATTGTTATCGCCCTTGAGACCGAGTTCAGCAACTTTGGCTTTACATTCTTCATTGTTCTGCCACGCTGACGTCGGACATTCGTCGCCGCCAATGTGAATAAGTTCGTAAGGGAAGATCTCAACCAACTGGTCGATGACGTCCTTGTAGAATTGTTCGGCGCGGGGAGAGGCCACGTTGAGCACGTCGGAATAAACTCCGCCGGTGCGGGCCACTGAGTGTGAACCGTCAGGGTAACATGACAGTTCCGGATAGGCCGTATTGACCGCTGAGAAGTGGCCAGGCATTTCTACCTCGGGCACGATGTCGATATGGAGCTTGGCGGCGTAGGCCACTACATCCTTTAATTCGTCAACAGTATAGTAGAAAGGACCATAAGAGGAGTTAATCCAATATTCGGTCTTTGCTTTATAGTCGGTAAACGTGCAGTTGGGAGCAGTGGCGCCGATGGTGGTCAGTCGCGGCCATGCGGGCATTTCCATGCGCCAACCCTGGTCTTCGGTCAGGTGCCAGTGGAACTTGTTCATCTTGTAGTAGGCCATGACGT
>CAMWSN010000036.1 GCA_947176925.1 uncultured Porphyromonadaceae bacterium | reverse complement strand
AGAAATGATGTGTGATAATTGATATGGTCGCTTATTCGGCGAGGTGTGTCGGGCGGGTTTATCGCCCTTTTCGAAAGCCAAACATCGGCCGTTCACGAAAGGTTTCCGCTGTATTTGTTTTGTAACATCCTTGTGTCACCCTTGTAAAAAATACTTGAATAATTTTGAACTTTTTCGCGGGGCCGAGTGTTTTAATATCGAAAGACACACAAAAAGAGATTGACTTTTTTCATTGTGAAAGAAATGTGATAATGATTGGTTTATTATTTGACGAGGAGTGACCGAGATGGCCACTCCCCGCTGATTTTATCCACAATTTGCCGAATAAAAACGCCACATTCAAACTGTACATCAGGGAAGGGACAGGGGATACGATGCCGGAGGAAGCCCTTTGCGGCTGACGGCGATAGTGGCCCGGGGGAGATTGAAGGTGGTCAGTGAGGGGAGTGAGTGTTGGCCCTGGAGAAACTGAGTTGACGGCCCGTTGACGGGAGTATCGCCGTAGTGGAATTCTGATTCTTCATGGTTGGTGATACGGGCGTTAGGGAGAGCCGTACGGAGAATCTCGAGAGCGCGGGCTGAATCCGGCCCGGAGGCCGAGATAGTGGTGGGGTTGAAATAGACAGCAGTTCGGAAAAGCAGGCGCTCGTATGGGTCACTGATGCGCCGGAAAGCATAATAAGGCAGGCGTTCGCGCACCACGAGTTTAATGAATCTATATGCAAAGGGAGAGTGAACCGTGAATCCGCGGTTCACTCTGAATCTTTGTATGTAGTAGCCTAATTTACTCATTGCGGCGACGCAGGGCGATGGCGGCTCCGCCGATGAGGAGCAGATAAATCAGCGCGATTGATGCGTAGGCCACGTTATTCGTTGTCTTGACACTAACAGGACGGAAGGTCATGACTAATTTACCCTTTCCGACAGGGAGTCTGACTGCTCGCAGCAGATAATCCACCCGGGCCAATTCCACGGGTTTGCCATCGGCTTCGGCGTTCCAGCCCCAGGGGAAATAAACCTCAGAGAAGACGGCAATGCGCGGGCCGCTGACTGAGTAGTCAAACGTCAGGCAGTCAGGAGCGTATGAGGTCAGGCGTATAGTATCGCCCGGGGCCGTCGGCTCCGCTTCGCCGAGGATTGAGCGGAACTGCTCGTCGGCCACGGCCTCATAGCGCGGATTGATGGTTTCCAAGGCGTCCATCTCGGCGTCAGGGCTGTTGACGTAATCAATTGAGTCAACGAACCATGCGTTGCCGTAAGCGCCCTCGTTGAGGATTGGCGCGGAGTTGGGGTCAACGATGATATACTTGGTGTTGAGCATATCCAGGACATTGAGGTGAGAGCGCAGCCACTCTACGTCGTCGGGATTATACAAGGCGGCGATTGAATCGTCACGCAGGGTCAGCAGGTCGGTTATTTCCGGGCGTGCTACGTAGTTCAGGTGGCGGTCAATCAGGTCCTGATAGCGGGTAAGTTTGGCCGCATGATAGCCGCCGATTGATTTATGGAAATAACTCGGGGCAGCCGAAGCGAACTGATTGACGTCAAGAACGCGGTAATCGGGGTCAGGGTCCGTCAGGATAATCCGGTCAGCGTTGGAGGGGGTGAAGGGCGCGGCGCTTACCGGAGCCACGAAGGCGTCATGGTTCAGGTAGCGGCGGTCAGCTGTAAAGAGGTCAACGAGGACCGCAACGCCGACGATTCCGATGGTCACATTCCTTGAAATCTTACCGCGACTGAAGCCCACGAGGGCAATCAGGGCAATGCCGATGAAGAGGAACGAGCGGAGCGAGTCGGCTTCGACCAGGTCAAGGCGCATCTTCTGGGCAGCCTGGAGCACCGTCGGATAGTCCTGCATGTTGAATCCCTCGGGCAGCATGCCGTAGGCCACGTATTGAGCTATGGTCTGCTGGTCTCGTTCGCCCATGATGGCCGAGCCGAACAGCGACGGCGCAAAGAGTCCTACAAGACAGAAGAAGAGGCAGACGCCAAAGGAAATCATCAGCGGCTTGCGCATAGTTTCCCAAGGCTTTTCAGCGCGCAGAAGCTCGCGCAGGCCGAGGATGGCGAGCAGCGGAATCGTGAATTCGGCAATGACGAGAATCGACTCCACGGTGCGGAACTTGCTGTAGCCCGGCATCAGGTTGATGAACAGGTCCGTGAACCACATCATATTTCGGCCCCATGCAAGGAAGATGGAAAGAACCGTCAGCACCACCAGGGCCCATTTCACCGGCCCTTTGACCACGATGCACCCTAACAGGAAGAGCGCCATGATGATTGCGCCGACATAGACCGGGCCGTTAGTGCCCTCCGCGCCGCCGAAGTAGGGGCCGAAGAGTTGGAGCAAGGTCATTTCCTGACTTTTGCGCATCAGCTCCTTGCCCTCGTCCGTGTCAGTGAGTGATGTCGGAACCATGCCGCCCTGATAAGGCTTGGCCGAAGCGCCCCCCTTGATGTTGGGAATCAGCAGCGAGAAGGTTTCGCCTTTTTCGTAGGAATACATCGTAATGTAATCGCGGTCAAGGCCTTGGGTCTGTTGGGCGCCAGGAGTCTGAGCTGTCAGCTCCGTGTGGCGTCCGCGCATAGTTTGCTTGGAATATTCATAGGTGTGATAGAGGTTCGGGGCGTTGGCACCGACGGCCAAGAGCATTGCGCCGGCTAATACGGCGGTGTTTATCCCCCACTCTTTCAGCTTCTTGCCGCGATAGGCTTCCACTCCGTAAGCAATAGCCAATCCGGCCATCACCCAGGCGAAGTAATATGACATCTGGATATGGTTCGACGATATCTGCAGCGCCATAAACAGCGCCGCAACCGCCGCGCCGAGTATGCGCTTATTCCTATAGACGAGGACCAGTCCCGCAATGGTCGGCGGAACGTAACTCAGGGTGATGAATTTCCAAAGATGGCCCGCGCCGATGATAATGACGAAATAGGAACTCAATCCCCATGCCACTGAGCCGATGAGGGCCAAGGAGGGGCGGCACTTCATTGTCAGCAGCAGAATCAGCATGCCTAACATCATCATGCAGAGCAGGTTGGCCGGCTGAGGGAGCCAAAGCCCGTAAAGGCTGTTGAGCCATGAGAAAAGATTCGTGGAAGCGTAGGAGGGCGAAATCTGGAAGGCCGGCATTCCGCCGAAAAGAGAGTTGGTCCACCATGCTTTCTCGCCGGTTTTGGCTTGATATTCAGCTAATTCCTGACCGTTGGCCGCACCCTGCTGCATATCATGTTGGTGCAGGACGTTTCCATCAATCGCGTCGGGCCAGAAGAAAGCTAATGAGATTGCCGCGATGACAATCACGCATCCCAGGAGCGCCAGCCAGTGTTTCTTGTTGTTCATAGATAACTATCGTTAAACTTTGATTTTACGTCGTTGACATATTGTTTGATCTGCTGCTCGTGGGCCAAGGGGCATATAAGCAGTACATCACCCGTGTCGGCCACTACATAGTCCTTCAATCCGTCGACCACGACGACTTTGTGCGGGTTCTCAACGGAGAAGACCGTGCCTTCCGTGTCATAACTCAAGACCTGACAGCCCTGAGTGACGTTGCCTAAGGCATTTTTGGGCGAATTTTCGCGCAGGGCGCTCCACGTGCCCAGGTCGCTCCAGCCCGGATCCACGGCCTCGACATAGACGTTACCGGCCTTTTCCATCAGTGCGTAGTCAATCGAAATTGCCGGACAGGCGGGAAACTCGCGGCCAATGAAGGCATTTTCTTCGGGTGTTCCGAATTTACCGGCGCCGCTCTCAAATCGTTGGGACAACTCCGGGGCGTTTTCACTCAGCGCCTTGAGGAAAGCCTTTGCGGTCCACATGAAGACTCCGGAATTCCATTTGAAGTCTCCGGAGGCAAGGAATACCTTGGCCAAATCCAAGTTCGGTTTTTCGGTGAAGGTCTTGACCTTGCAGATATGTTCCGTAACCTTCTTGCCTACCTGGATATATCCGTAGCCCGTCTCGGGGCGTGAGGGTTCAATTCCGAGGGTCAGGAGTGCGTCGTTGGTCTCTACGAAGTCAAATCCGCGGCGTAAGGCCGTATGAAATTCCTTTTCGCGAAGAATCAGGTGGTCAGCCGGAGTGACGAGAATCGACGCTTCGGGATTCAGCGCGGCGATGTGATGCGCGGCCCAGGCAAGGCAGGGCGCCGTGTTTCGTCGTGCCGGCTCCAAGAGAATATTCCCGGGTTTCACGTCGGGGAGCTGGCTATGGATAAGGTCGGCGTAATCGCCGTTGGTCACGATGATTACGTGGTCAGCGCTGACTACCTCGAGGATGCGATCGTAGGTCATCTGAAGCAGCGACCGCCCGGTGCCCATAAAGTCAATAAACTGTTTGGGTTTGGCCTGGCGCGAAGAGGGCCAGAAGCGCGACCCGACGCCGCCACACATTATTACGCAATATCTTTCAGTCATAAGGGGTGATAAATCAAAATTATTCTTACCCGCAAATTTACAAAAAATCTCCCATCCCCGCAAATCCGGGTTGGGAGATTAAGTGCCATTCGGTGCTCGAAGCGGGACTCGAACCCGCACGACCGCAATGGTCAAGGGATTTTAAGTCCCTCGTGTCTACCATTCCACCATTCGAGCATCTATGATGGCTGCAAAGTTACGACAAATTTCTGAGATTTGCAAGATTCGCCCTTTTTTCGTAACTTTGCACTATAAAAGCATTTTACGGCTCTCCAACACTAAACACTAAACCCTCAACAAAAAAACATCTGTTTATGTCAGCCAATAATACTCAATTTTTCTCTAAAATCGGTTTGATTGCCGCGACGGTAGGTTCAGCCGTAGGACTTGGCAATATCTGGCGCTTTCCCGCCGAGGCTCAGGCCGGGGGCGGTGCCGCTTTTCTTATTCTATATATCCTTTGTGTCGTAGCTTTGGGGATTCCCGTCATGCTCGCCGAGTTTTCTCTTGGTCGTGCCGGACGAACCGATGCTATCGGTTCATTTTCTGCCGTCTCGCCCAAACATAGAGGATGGCGTTACGTCGGCGGCCTCTCCGTGGTCACTGCTTTTTTGATTTCGATTTTCTATATGGTCGTGGCCGGATGGACTCTCGAGTATCTTTTCGAGTCGCTTACCGGCGGACTTTATTCCGGAGTTTCATCTGCTTCGACGAGCGAGGCTTTCGCCTCAAAGATGGATACATATATTTCCGGCGGTTGGCGTCCGATGGTTTTCACCGTCTTTATGGTCCTGATTAACTTGGCAATTCTTTTGGGAGGCGTAACCAAGGGCATCGAGCGCCTGAGCAATATCCTGATGCCGCTTCTTTTCGTTATCCTCCTCGCGTTCTGTATAGTCTCACTGACGTTGCCTAAGGCCGGTGAGGGACTTGTTTATTTCTTCCACCCTGATTTCTCGAAAGTTACTCCTTCGGTTATTCTCTCTGCGTTGGGCCAGGCCTTTTTCTCGCTCAGTCTCGGAATGGGTATTCTGATTACTTATTCGTCATATTACCCGCCTGAGACTCGCCTTGTGCGTACTGCCGGCACCGTCTCTTTCCTTTCAATCTTGGTTGCGGTCATGATGGGGATAATTATTTTTCCGGCGGTCATGTCGTTCGGATTGGCTGACCATGGCGTTGCCGGAACCACTCTTGTGTTCAGCACCTTGCCGGAAGTCTTCGTGCGCCTGCCGCTGACGGGACTGTGGTCATCGCTCTTTTTTCTGCTGTTAGCTATCGCGGCGTTGACGTCGACGGTGAGCATCGTCGAGGTGGTTATCCGTTGCGTTCAGGACCGCCTAGGGATGAGCCGTAAGGCCGCCTGTTATTGGGTGATGATTCCCGTCCTGGTCCTCAGCGGTATTTGTTCAGTCAGCATGGGGATGTTTAATTTCCTCGATTTTCTGACGGCTGAGATTCTGCTCCCTGTTGCGGCAATGGGAGTCTGTGTCTTTGTCGGCTGGATTGCGCCTAAGTCGTTGTTGTCCAATCAGCTGACCAATGATGGAAGTATCCGTTCACGCGTAATCGGCCTTTGCCTCTTTATTATTCGTTACGTGGCGCCCGGTTTGATCTTCTTGGTGCTGATAACTCCCCTGCTATGATGCGCCTGACCAGACGCGAACGCCTTGGCCTGATTACTCTGCTGATTATCTGCGCCCTGATTATCGGGGTGCTGGCGCTTCGGCGCTCTACTCCGGTACCCGTCGCTGCTCCGGTTGCGGTTCCGGTTGATTCGGCGGAAATTTATAAATCTTGTAAGTCTTATAAAACTTATGAATCTCGTAAAAATAAGCGTGATTCCGTGAGGAAAAAAGCGCCTAAAAAGCCTCGGAAAGCACCCCCTGCCCTGCGCCGTCATCTCGACGAACCTTTCTAAAACTTGTGTATTTCCGAAATTTTTCGTAAATTTGCTCTAATGAAAAAACTTCTCTACCTCATATTATCCGTTTTTGCGACTCTTTCATTCATGGCTTGCCACCGCAATCATGAAGACGAACCGGAGGCGCCCGCCCGTCGTACGATTCTTGTCTATATGGCGGCTAAAAATTCCTTATCCGGCTTTGATTCCGCCGACATTGGCGAGATGCTGCGGGCTGATATTCCGTCTGATTGTCGCCTGTTGGTGTTTCGAGCATCGCGAAGTGGTGATCCTCAGCTCTTTGAAGTAACCGGCGGTCAGCTTAAAACGTTGAAAACCTATCCTTCGTCAACCGTTGGAGCCGATGCCGAGACTTTGGTTCAGGTCCTTGCCGATTCGCGTGCCTTGGTTAATTCCCTCCAATGGGGTATCGTTTTCTGGTCACACTCTACCGGCTGGAAGGGTGCTGTCAAGGCCCCGTCACTTTCGCGCACTTTTGGCCAGGAGGCCGGGGGCTATGAAATCGAGCTCCCCGACTTGGCCGCGGCCCTGCGTACTGTTCCGGAGTTGGAGTTCTTGTTTTTTGACTCATGTTATATGGGCGGAGTAGAAGTAGCTTACGAGTTAAGGGATTGCGCCCAATATCTTGTGGCCTCCCCTTGTGAAGTTCCTATGACCGGCATGCCCTATGACGAGACCCTACCCTGCCTGTTTAACGCTCATACGATCAACGGATTGTCCGAGGCCATTGACATCAATGTTGATTATTACATTGACCGCCCTAACGAACGTTGCCCATCGACGATGGCTCTCGTTGACCTCAAGATGATGGATCAATTAGCAGCTGCAGCGTCGGCTGTTTATGCCGATTCCCACGAGTTGACTGAGACTCCGCAGCAACTCTCGCTTAACGCTACTTTCTGTAAGCTTTTTGTTGATTTTGAGGATTTTGTCCGCTTGTCGGCAAACTCTGTCGGTGACCATGCAACCCTTAAATTCGCACTTGGAGAAGCCGTCCTTTATGAGCGTCACACTCCCTTTATGTGGACCTCCGTTCCTTTACTTAATATGTGCGGACTGAGTGTTAATCCGCAGCCGTATAATCCCAACTATAGTTACCAAAACCTTTCGTGGTATAAAGACGTTATCCTTCCGTAATGGAATTTAAGCTTGAAAAAGGGATGGCCCTTGATGAGGTCATATCAATTCTGACCCGCAGTATTGTGGAATTCTGCATCCACTTGGTTGTGGCGGTTCTGGTATTCTATGGTGGGCGCTTCCTGATTCGCAAAATCTATAACATAGTCAGCAGACTGATGACCAAACGTCATGTCGACGCGTCGATAATGACTTTTGTCCTCTCCGGAGTGCAGATTGTGCTCTATTTCTTGCTGATAATTATTGTCGTTGGCATCCTCGGGCTTGAGACCTCGTCATTTATCGCGCTCTTTGCATCGGCCGGTGTCGCTATCGGTATGGCGCTGAGCGGTATGCTCCAGAATTTTGCCGGTGGCGTCCTGATTCTCTTCCTGAAGCCTTATAAAGTCGGTGACTATATCGAAGCTCAGGGTTTTGCAGGCACGGTCAAGGCCATCAAGATGTTCAATACCGAGATTACCACCCCTGACAATAAGACCATTATAATTCCCAACGGACCGCTCTTTACCGGCTCAATCAATAACTATTCCTTTCAGCCCCGCCGACGCGTGGACTGGCCCGTAGGAGTCGCTTACGGAACTGATTTCGAGCATGCCAAGTCTGTCCTTCTCTCAATTCTTGAAGCCAACCCCAACGTTATCAAGGATGACCCGACGGCCCCGATGGTTGTTTATCTAAAGGAGATGGCCGATAGCTCTGTTGTGCTCAGCCTCAGGGGCTGGGTGTTGGAGGAAAACTATTGGCCCACGTTTTATGCCGTCAATGAACAGATTTATAAGCTCCTGCCTGAGAATGGTATTGAGTTCCCCTTCCCGCAATTGGATGTTCACATGATACCTGCCGATGGATCCGCTGACGCTTAATATTCTCGGTTGCGGCTCGGCAACACCCTCCTTGCGCCACATGCCTTCGAGTCAGGTGCTGGAACATCGCGGACGCCTTTTTATGATTGACTGTGGAGAAGGCGCCCAGCTCCAAATGATGCGCATGCACCTTAAAATGAACCGGTTGAATGATATATTCATTTCTCATCTTCATGGCGACCATTTCCTCGGGCTTCCCGGATTGCTTTCCACTATGGCCCTCCACGAAAAAGGTCATAGCGTGACGGTTCATACTTTTGAGCGAGGTGCCGAACTCCTGCGCTCGATGCTTGACTTCATTATCGGTGATACCCCGTTTGAGCTGAGGTTTAATATTATTGACCCTACAAGGCGTCAGACGCTGATAGATGATAAGGCCCTTACCGTTACCTCGTTCCCGCTTTATCATCGGGTTCCCGCCGTCGGGTTTGTATTTGCCGAGAAGCCTAAATCCAGACACATCATCGGAGAGATGGCGCGTTTCCACGGTGTTCCCAACTACTTTATGGAATCTTTGAAGCGGGGTGAGGACTTCGTTAAGTCGGACGGTACGGTTATTCCCAACTCGTTTCTGACATCTGACCCTTCGCCCTCGGCCTCATACGCCTACTGCACTGACACGATGTTTGACCGCCGCGTGGTGGCCTCCGTGCGCGGAGTCGATACGATTTTCCATGATTGTACTTATGGCGACGATGCCGGCCATTTGGCGGCTCAGCGCGGTCACTCAACCGCTCGTGAGGCTGCCGAAGTTGCTCGCCGGGCCGGTGCTAAACGCCTTATTCTCGGCCATTTCTCCAAGCGATATGGCGCTGAGGAGGAATTGGAGTTAGCCCGTCAGGCCGCTGAGGAATTCTCCGGCGAAATTATCATTGCCAACGAAGGTTTGAAACTTGACTTATGACTCCTGAAATAGACCATAAAATGATGCTTGCGGCCCTGCGTCAGGCTCAGATGGCCTTTGATGCCGGCGAAGTGCCCATTGGTGCCGTCGTGGCTCTCGGTGACCGCGTTATCGGGCGCGGGCATAACATGACTGAAGCGCTCCATGACATAACGGCTCATGCCGAAATGCAGGCCATAACCGCGGCCACTCAGACTCTCGGTTCGAAATATCTCAGGGATTGCACTCTTTACGTGACCCTCGAGCCATGCCTGATGTGTGCCGGAGCCATTGCCTGGGCTCAGGTTTCAAGGGTAGTGTGGGGCGCCGATGACCCCCGTCGAGGCTACTCGTATCTTACGCGCTCTGATCGTCCCGCGCTCCATCCTAAGACCGAAATTATGCGCGGCCTAATGGCCGACGATTGCCTTGCCCTGGTCCGCGCCTTCTTTCAGTCCCGTAGGTAGTGCTAAGCGTCCCGGAGGGACATTTTAGACTGCGACGGTGGCCGCTATGTGAGGGTGGGGGTCGTAGTCCGTCAGGGTGAAGTCCTCATATTTGAAATCAAAGATCGATTTGACTTCCGGGTTGAGGTGCATGTGGGGTAGGGGACGCGGGTCACGCGTGAGTTGAAGGCGTGCTTGTTCCAAGTGGTTGGTGTAGAGGTGTGTGTCGCCCGTGGTGTGTATAAATTCACCCGGTTTGAGGCCCGTCACTTGTGCCATCATCATAAGCAGCAGGGCGTATGAAGCGATGTTGAAAGGCACTCCTAAGAAACAGTCGGCCGAGCGCTGATAGAGTTGGAGCGACAGTTTGCCGTCGGCCACGTAGAATTGGAAAAACGCGTGGCATGGGGGCAGGGCCATTTCGGGAAGTTGGGCTACGTTCCATGCGCTGACAATCAGTCGGCGGCTGTCAGGAGTCCGTTTAATCTGCTCTACGACCTCTGAAATCTGATCGATGAATCCGCCCTTACCGTCGGGCCACGTGCGCCACTGAGCGCCGTAGACGGGGCCTAATTCGCCGGTCTGCGGGTCGGCCCATTCGTTCCAGATTCTGACGCCGTTGTCCTGAAGATACTTTACGTTGGTGTCTCCCTTCAGAAACCATAGAAGCTCATGGATTATCGATTTCAGATGGAGTTTCTTGGTCGTCACCAAAGGGAAACCTTTGGAGAGGTCAAAGCGCATCTGGCGCCCGAAGACTGAGATTGTCCCCGTCCCCGTACGATCGGTTTTTTCTGTTCCATTAGTGAGGATATCGTTCAGGAGGTCAAGATATTGTTTCATTTTTCGGTTTATTAAAAGTGTCTAATTCGGGCATCATCAGAGGGTCGGAGAGCGTGTGGCGCCCCGGGGTGTAAGTTATTGCGTCGTCGGAACATTGCGGCAGGCAGTCAAAGCAGACTACGCAGCGGCTCATATCGACAATATGGTCTTGCAGGTCTATACATTGCGCCTTGCAGACGTCGGCGCAGCGGCGGCATTGGGTGCACCGGTCCGTGTTTATATCGATATGAAACAGCGAGCGACGCGAGAGCATCCCTAAGAGGGTCCCCATCGGGCAGAGGGTGTTACAGATGATGCGCCCGCGGAGAAACGCCATAATGGCTATCACCGCGAAAATCAGGGCGGAAATCAGAGTCGCGCCAATCACCTGAGGCTCCGTTATACGCTCGATGAGCGACTGATAAAGCCCGTAAGGGAGCATCCATTCGCGCGGAAAGCTCACGCGCGCCACTAACAGGAGGAAGACCGCGGCCATTACTGCCAGCCGCAGTGCCGTCAGCGGCTTTTTGTAGCGATAGATTCTATCGCGCTTGCGGGTACGGGCCGCAAGGTCCATGACTGCTCCCAAGGGGCAGAGCGTAGAGCAGTAGATTCGGCCGAAAATCAGAGTGATGAGAAGCCAGACTGTAATAACAGAGAGCGATAGAGTCAGCAACGCAATTTCCGGTTGGGCCCCTGTGAGTTCCCGGCCGATGGCCGTGGATGTGGTACCGTAGTGGAGTAGGGCGGCCGTGATGAAGAAGGCTGATGCCGCTTCGATAATGATGCGGATAACCATCAGTATTCCCTGTCCGCGGTTGCGACTGAACTCTTTCATCTGCGGCGCCAGAAGGGTTTGACTTTCATCTCGCCGGGAGTGAAGACTTTGAGGGCCTGGTTCAGGCATTTGACGTGAATTTCCTCACCTAAGGAGGCCACTTCTCCGTCAAGGTGTGAGGGCCCGGGACGGCGCTTGATGACCACTTCCGGGGCGCGCAGATGGGCCACTCGCCCGGATTCGCTCAGCGAGCCGAGCATGGTCTGGGCCCCGCTGATCAGGTGACCGAGCCACGTGCGCGATTTGAGGATGGTGACGTCAATCATTCCGTCAGTGACTGAGGCCCACGGGGCGATAAACGTGTCGTTGCCATACTGCGAGGCGTTGCAGCAGGCCACTATGAAAGCCTTGTCATGGAATTTGCCGTTGGGGGTGATTATTTCGTATTCCTGACGTTTGTAGGATAGGAAAACCTCTATTGCTGCGCGCACATAGTTTCGCAGCCCCCGGCGGTCGGGTCGGGAGGCGAAGCGGTCACTGACCGCGGCGTCGAATCCCATGCCGAAGGTGCAGAAAAATGCCTCGTCGTTGGCCGTGCAGTAGTCTATCTTTTCCTCGCGGCCACGGATTATGACCTCTACGGCTTTCTCCGGTTTCATCGGTATGGCCAAGTGGCGTGCAAGTCCGTTGCCTGAGCCGCAGGGAAGAATTCCCATGGTCGAGTTGGTAAATACGAGGCCCTGGGCTGTTTCGTTAACGGTTCCGTCGCCTCCGGCGGCGATGATTATGGGGACTTTGGCGCGAGCGGCTCTTGCCGCAAGTTCCGTGGCGTGGCCGCGGCCCTCCGTATAGGCTATGTCAAGCTCGATTCCGGCCTGGGGGAGCATGTGCTTGGCGGCATTTATCGCGGCCTGTTTTGCGGTCGATGAGGTGCCGCTTATGGGGTTGACTATCAGCAGGGCTTTCATTGCAGGAATTTGGCTAAATCTTGTTCGGAAATTACGGTGAACACCGGTTTGCCTTTGGGTGAAAATCCGGGGAGAGAGAGCGACATCAGGTCGGCAATCAGGCCCTGAATCTCGGCCGGGGTCATCCGGCGGGTCGGGCGGAATGAGGCGGCTATGGCCATAGCCGCTGCCGCGCGTTCCACCAAAGGCAGGGAGTCTCCGCGGGAATCGGCGGCAACTTCATGCACGATTTGAATTAGCATCTCGGAGGGGTTACAGCCGTCGGTTCCGGCCGGGACGGCATTGATGGCCCAATCCCCTCCGCCGAGCGCGGCGAGGTCAAAGCCCATTGCCGCAAGACGCGGTTCCAGCTCGTCCATCAGCGGGGTTTCCGAAGGCTCCAAATGGGCCGTTTCCGGAAAGAGCAGGCGCTGGGATGCTGCAGACGTCGAGGAGTTCATGAATCGCGCGAAAAGCACGGTCTGGTGGGCCCGTCTGAGGTCGATTATCCTCATGCCTCTCGTGTCGGCAACTGCCACGTAGCGGTTGCCTATAGGGAGCAGCGTGGCGTCTGTTACGGTCGGTTCTACGTCTTCGAGACCGTTTAGGGTCGAGGCCTCAGCTCGTTCTGTCTCTGCGCGGCGAAGGGCGTCTGCGCGGTCAGCTTCGAAGTTTTTGTAGAGGTCCTCCCAGTTTTTGACCGAAGAGGGTTGAGTGAAGGGATTATAGCTTCCGGATGATGTCGCCGGAGTGTGGATTTTCGGCTCGTGGTCAAGGTTAAGGGCCGGAATATCGGGGTGCTCTTCCGTCAGGCTTCGGAAGTCGATTTGAGGGGCCGTGTTGTAGCGGCCGATGGTTTCCTTGACGGCTGCATAGAGAATCTGACGGATGGCCTGTTCTGCCTCGAACTTGATTTCATTTTTAGTGGGGTGGATGTTGACGTCGATTGTCTGCGGGTCTACCTGAAAATTAATGAAGTAGTTGGGCATCTCGTCGGCCGGAATGAGCCCTTCGTAACATTGCATGATGGCCTTATGGAAGTAGGGATGGCGCATGTTGCGGCCGTTGACGAAGAGATATTGCAGGGCACCGCGTTTGCGGCAGTGTTCGGGTCGCACGATGAATCCGCTGAGTTTAACAATGGCAGTGTCCGTCTCAACGGGAATCAGCTGCTGATCAAGACTTTTGCCAAACAGGTCGATGATGCGTTTTCTGAGTGATGCGGCCGGGAGTTTATGGAGTGTCAGGTCATTATGAATCAGCGTTAGGTCCACTTCCGGATTAACCAAAGCTAAGCGTTCGAATTCATGGATAATGTTGGCCATCTCCACTGAGTCCTTCTTGAGGAACTTGCGGCGGGCAGGGACATTATAAAAGAGGTTGCGGACCATCATGTTTGACCCGGGGACGCACGCCTCGGGCTGCTGGCTTTCAACTTTTGAGCCGTTGATAATCAGGCGTGTGCCGCAGTTGTCGTCGCGGCGCATCGTGCGCAGGTCCACTTGGCTGACGGCGCAAATCGAGGCCAGGGCTTCGCCGCGGAAGCCCATGGTCCGGAGTTCGAAAAGGTCGTCGGCCTTGCGGATTTTTGAGGTGGAGTGTCGTTCAAAGGCTAGGCGCGCGTCAGTGGCCGACATGCCGCAGCCGTTGTCGACAACCTGGATCAGCGTCCTCCCCGCATCTTTAATAATGACGGAGATTTCCGATGCTCCGGCGTCGACAGCGTTTTCAACCAACTCCTTGACTACGGATGCCGGGCGTTGAATAACCTCGCCTGCGGCTATCTGGTTGGCTACGGAGTCCGGCAGCAGCTTGATGACGTCACTCATAGCCGGGTGCTGACGGTAAGGATGATTGAGTCATATCCTTCGACGACAACCTCCTGGCCTTTCTTGACGGGTTCATCGAGGCCGGGAGCTACTACCTGCCAGTTGTCGCCATCAATGCGCGCGCGTCCGGTCTCTCCGGGTTTGATTTCCTGAGTGACGATTGCGCGGCGGCCTAACAGGGCTTCCATCCCCGTGCGGTCTGAGCGTCCTTCCTTTTTAAGCTGGCGTTCGTGCCAACGTTGAAACACTGGAGCAAGGGCGGCATAGGCAACAAACGATACGGCGGCAAGGATAATCAGTTCCCAGGCCGTGCCGACTCCACAGAGTTCGCCGATGAGGGCACCGAAACATCCGATGGCCAGACAGAGGGTCCAGAACATCTGGGTGAACACTTCAATTATCAGCAGTAGAGCAGCCACAGAAAGCCATATAATCCAAACACTCATAGGGCTGTTTATTTAATTTTTGCGGTTATTTTCTGTCCGTCGGGGAGGGTGGCGCGGATGATTACCGGGCCGGCGGGAGCGGGCGTGTTAAGGTTGAGCTTACGTCCCTGAAGATCAAAGACCTCCGCTTTTTCAATCGGAGTCAGGATTATGATGCGTCCGTCGGTGCTGCGAACTGCACGGAGAGTCTCTTTTGAGGTGGAGATTTCGCGCAGGGATGAGGCCTCGAAGGGTTTGCTGTCGCCTGAGTTTAACACGTAGTTATCCGTGGTTTCCGTCGGGTCAAAGCGGTGGATGAGGGATACGACATGGAGGTTATCCGCGTTCCAGTCTTCCTGGAAGTCGGGTAGGGTATAGTGAACTTCGTAGTATCCTTCGGGGTCAATGTCAAAGTGGTCGCCGGTGCTGACCGTCGTCAGATTGGCGCGAATCACGCCGTTATGTCTGAATTTCTTAACCATATCGGCCGGAGCATCCGGGGCTACCTGGGCATTGACGCCGAGCTGAGGCAAATATTTATCGGTCGGTTTGATGTCGTCTTCAATCAGGTAAGCGGAAATAAAGACCTTGCCATCCTCGGTTTTGGGGCCGGTGCTGACTTTACCTTTTACCGTTACGTCCTTTTCGTCAATGCTAACGTTGACTTCGGCAAGAGCCGGAATCATCTCGGCGGCGAGTATACGCTCCAGGTATTGACGCGGGCCTATCTCGTTGAGGGCCGAGAAGATTATCTTCGTCTCGCCGGGAAGGTAGGAACGGTCATACATGATGGCGGGATTAAGCTGATTGCTCGGATCGCCGAATAGGAAAAGGAGCTCCGTATCGATTGGCTTGGTCATCTTGTCCTTGGCGAATCCGTCATGATGAGTCACGTAGGTATGCGGTTTGTTATAAATCTCACGGGCTTCTTCAAGATAATAAGCCATGAAGGGGCAGTTGGGACAAGTCTGGCTGGTCCATTCCTCAATCAGGGGGATGCGGGTGAAGACGTCGCGGGTTACGTAGAGGTGAGTCGTTGACTTGTAGCCTTCGATGTCTTGACCGTTGATGCGGCTGACGGAGGTAATAAACGGGCGATCAGTGCTTTCCTGCTCATCGGTCATCAGGGTTACGACTGATTGTGACACTTCAAAGGGTGCAATTTCCTTTTCGAGTTCAACGGAGCCGTGACAGTAGTCCACCGTAAGTGTGCTTACCGGCTTGGAGGATAGGTTTTTGATGGTTACTGTGGCCTGGAAGGGAGATAGAGGAGCCACGAGTTGGGGGAAGTCTGAAACGGTAGCCGTTGCTGCCGGAGTTTCAAGAATCGTGGCGTCGCCGTCAATTATGGCTTGAACCATTATTGCTCCCTTGGTGCTCATGTCTTGCCAGCCGGAGAGGTTGACGTTGAGGAAGAACGTTGACGAAGGTGCCGGCATCTTGGAGGCTACCACCGGGTGATGGCCGGAGCCTTGCGTCTCGTTGGCGCGATAACCTATGTAGATATCTTCGTCGCCGATTTCAATCGGTTCGGAGAACCTCACCTCGTTCCAGCCGGCGTTGAGCCAGCAGTCTTTTTTGATTACTTCAGCCTCAAGTGAGCCTATGCGGGCAATGATTGCGGCTTTGCGCTCCACATCATTGCGCAGCATGGCGCGGACACCCGTGATTTTCGAACCTTTGAGGGCGGCAATCTGGGGCATCTCTGCCGGGCTCAGGCGCATCATTACTTCGATGTCGTTATTCTTGCCTGAGCCGTGGGCTATCGATTCTTCCTCCGTAACGTCCTCGGGACAGAAACCATAGTTGAAGGTTTCTGCCCCGAGACTCAGGGGGAGGAGGAGAGTCAGTGACAGGAGAATCTTGTTCATTTAATCAGGATTTTCTTTCCGTTGATAATGTTGATACCGCGGATCGGTGCGGTCAGGCGGCGACCCTGCAGGTCATAGATACCGGTGGATGCAGCTGTAGCTTCGATTTCGTCGATTGAGGAGAATACGAATTCTTCGTAGTCCGGTGAAATAGGTTCTTCTGCTGAGTTGATGATATTACATTCGAGCAGATCATTGGTCATCGGTCGCTGAACCACTGCGATAACCTTCATGTGGTTAGCTTCCCAGCGGGGATTTTCTATTTCAATGGTATAATCTTTGACGAATTCGCCCGGCTCCAGTTCGTCGCCGTCAAAGCTGGTGATCATCTGGCGAACGACGCGGGCGTGAGTGAAGATACCGTCGGGATACATTTCCGGAATCTTCGGATCATCCGGGAATTCCTGAGAGTCTGATTCAACGCCTTCTTCAATCAGGTAGAGCACCAGGCGGGCCTTTTCGCCGGCGGGGAGCACATCGGCTACTGAGCCGGAGGCTTCTACTTTCAGTGAGTTGGTATTGGCATTATAAGTGTTTGAGAGCTCTACGGAGGCAAAAGTCGGGGTGTTCAGGGCCTCGTTCATGTAGTAAATCATTGCCTGGGGATAGAGAGTGGAGGTCACGGTTGATTGGGTCTTGCCGGCAATGACGATTTCCTGCATCTGGATGGAGCGGTCAATGGTCTGTGAGGGCATTTGAACCATGTTGATGTCACCGACGAGATTGATGAACAGGCGGTCGGCATCCGTCAAGGTGAAGCTTGTTTGCTGACCGTTGACAAAGGCGGGAGTATCCTGGGGATTCTGGCCGAATTTGTCGTTGGAGTGCTGCGGAAGGTAGGTGCAGTAGCCCTTGTAAGGTTCAAGAGAGGGAAGGATGATGTCATCCTGATATACGCCTGATTTATGGTTGTCTTCTGCGAGATATTGCTCTACGACCGGACGACGGCGGTGTTTCTTGGCCTCATCTTCGCTGACGCCGATGATATTGAATTCATGCTTGGCGGCTTCCGGGTCGGCAAGGTTTTCTTCACCGTTCACCTTAGTGATGGTCATGGTGTGTGCGCCGGTACCTAAAACTGGAACGGGTATAGGCATGGCCTGACGGTTGCCGGCTACGTAGCCGATAGGCATCGGTTCGTCATCAGGGAAGTTATAGACCTGAGCTACGGATTGGTCGCCATGGGTGGTGGTTACTTCAAAGCTGGTGATTTCGGTCGGGCCGTCGTTGGTAAGGTAGACGTAGCTGTTGACTGTGTTGTCAAGAAGTCCGATGTGGGGGGTATAGACGGTCTGGAATGACATGGCGTTGGTGCTTACCTCCTCCGGAAGCTCTACGATGGCACATACCGCGATGTTGCCGTTCGTGATGCCCGGAATGGTTGTAATGTCTTGCCAGGTGTCAGGCTTTTTAACACTGAGATCTTCTGATGCGGTAATGTAGACCTTGTTTTTGCCGATTGACTGATTCAGCGCTGAAATGCCGAGTACGTATTTATGGGCCTGAATTGACATGTAAAAACCGAAGTAAAGATCGAATTTTATGTCTGACGCAGCCGGTATCGTATATGGGTCGGTAAACATGAGATGATCCCAATCACCGTACATTTGACTGGATTCGTTTTGAATCCATCCTATCCATCCGGATTGGGCTAGTTCGGGTTCGCTTAGAACCAATGTTCCGTCTTTTATTTGGCCTTTGCTGAGGAAGGCATCGATTTCGAGTTCTTTTACGTCTTGGCCGGCGGCTATCTGGAGGCCGACAATTTTTGCGCCCGCATAGGCTTGAAGGGTTCGGGCCGGAATACGTAGGGCTACGCCCATATTAGCATCCTTATCATACGAGAGACCCTCACCTACGTAGACATGGGCGTCATCTTTTGCGTCGCCAATTAATATGTTGGCTCCAAAGGCGTTTGTCAGGGCGCCTGCTGCAAAGAGAGCAGAGAGTAATAATTTTTTCATATTATGAAATGTTTGTGATTGTTTTATTTTACTTGCAAATGTACAAATTTATTTCTTTTCCCGCAAATTTTTCCCCCGAAATCTGTCGTTATTTTGTGGTTAATCAAAATAGGGGGCCTCGGATTCCGGGGGCGTTGAGTTGGGTGGGGG
>CAMWSN010000035.1 GCA_947176925.1 uncultured Porphyromonadaceae bacterium | reverse complement strand
ATACCCTAATATCTCCCCCTCCGCCTGAATTGTTTAGGGTTTAGAGTTTAGCTTTTAGGGTTTTGAACCTCGCCTTAAATTTCCGAGAGGGTGAGCCATTCGAGTTCGGCGTCGTCAAGTTCGGATTTTAGGGTTTCATAGCGCATGGATGCGGCGGTGATTTCCTCCGGGGTCCCTGAGGAGAAAGTTTCTTCAAGGGCTGATTTTTCATCAGTTAATTTTTCAATGAGCTGCTCGAGCTCTTCCAGACGTTTGCGCTCCTTGAAGGTCAGCTTTCTTTGTTTCGGGGCACTCTCACGGGTCGGTTTCTTAGCTTTTTCTTCTTTAGGAGCGGCTGCGGCGGTTTCGGCCAGGAAGCGCCGGTAATCGGTGTAATTTCCGGGGAAATCCTTGATGGTGCCCTCTCCGGTGAAGACAAAGAGATGGTCCACTATGTTGTCAAGGAAATAACGGTCATGACTCACTACTATCAGGCACCCCTTGAACTCCGCAAGGTATTCTTCCAGAATTCCTAAAGTGAGGATGTCAAGGTCATTCGTAGGTTCATCAAGAATCAGGAAGTTGGGAGATTGCATCAGCACCGTGGCCAGATGAAGGCGCGCCTTCTCGCCCCCGCTGAGAGTTGAGATAAATTTCTGCTGATCCTTGGGGGAAAAGAGGAATCGCTGAAGGAATTGCATTGGCGAGTGGCGTTCACCACCGGCCAGGACAATGTCTTCCGCAAGGTCTGTGATTGCGTCAATGACTTTCTTTTCCGGGGGCAGATTGAGACCCTCCTGACTGTAATAACCGAAGCGCACGGTCTCGCCTACGTCAAAATGGCCCGAATCAGGCTGAATGAGACCCTGGAGCATCTTTATAAAAGTTGATTTACCTATGCCGTTGGGCCCGACAATGCCTACCTTATCACATCGGGCAAAGTTATAGGTGAAATCATCCAGGATTATCGTGTCGCCAAATCGCTTGCTGACCCCCTCGGCCTCGAAGATTTTGGAGCCGATGCGCGAGGCTTTCACGTCGAGTTGCACATTGGCCGTTGAGTCTGTGGCTGAAAGCCGGGAGCGGCGTTTCAGCTCATAGAAGTTGTCAATGCGGAACTTGGCTTTTCCGGCTCGAGCCTGTGGCTGACGGCTCATCCATTCCTGTTCGCGACGCAATGTGTTGCGCACCTTTGCCAGTTCGCCGGTCAGAGCATCAATGCGCTCCTGTCGGCGGCGAAGATATTCATTGTAATTGCCCTGATAAGTGAAAATTTGTCCAAGATCAATTTCAATGATTTTGTTGCAGATGCGGTCAAGGAAATAACGGTCGTGAGTGACAAGCAAAAGAGTTGTGTTTGCTCGGGCGAGTCGTTTTTCGAGCCATTCAATTGCTGCGATGTCGAGGTGGTTGGTCGGTTCGTCAAGAATCAGCAGGTCCGGTTCGGCTAAGAGGGCACGAGCTATGGCGATGCGCTTCTGCTGGCCGCCTGACATTTTATCAACCGGTTTGTTGACGTCAGAAATTCCTAACTGGGTCAACATCCGTTCGGCTTCTGCGGGGTCAAAATCGGCGCATGCGCTCAGCGGGGTAGCTTCCCGGCCTCCGAGGTCAGGTTTCTGTTCGACGAAAGCTATTTTCAATCCGCTGCGGGCAATGATGTTGCCGCTGTCAGCGCTCTCCTGGCCTGCAATGATCCGGAGCATAGTGCTTTTGCCTGTGCCGTTTTTTGCTATGAGGCCAATTTTGTCGCCCTGATTTATGCCGAAGGTAACGTCGCCAAAGAGCAGTCTGTCACCATAACTTTTAGTCAGTTTGTCAATCTGAAGATAAGATATCGGAGCCATTATTCCATTGTTTTTCAATCTCGGCGATAACCTCCGGGAGGGAAAAACCGGCCTCGCGGGCCATGCGGATAAATTCCCAAAGGCCGGTGGCGGCAAATTCCTGTCGCCTGATAACAGCCAAGCGGGAAAGCACGTCGGCATGGGTAAAGCTGCCAAACCCTCGCTGAGTGTAGATTATCCCCATCTGTTCCAGCTCCTCATAGGCTCGGATTATGGTGCGCGAATTGACTCCAAGGCGAAGCGAAAGCTCTCTGGTGGAGGGTATTCGTTCGCCCGGATTCCATTCTCCGGAGCTAATGCGGCGCAGGCAATAGTCGGTTATCTGCTGATAGATCGTTTGCTTGTTATTATATTCCATGTTTGATTATGCGGCAGCACTTAATCATTGCAAAGATAATATAAATTCCGCAAATAGTAGCTAAAACCGAGTAAATTGTTTGAGAATAATCATCCATAAAGTTATCCGAGTAGCCTTTGATTCCGGCGATAAATCCTGTTACGAAACCGCTTGCAAAAGATAGCGTCAAGTAGTACCCGATGACGGCCAGTATCCCGTTGCGCATGGCGAATTTTCGTGATGTGCCAAGTACGGCCCAAAGACATGAAAGCGCCATGCTTTCAAGCATCAGAACCGAGTAAACGACTACAGATGCGTTCAATTCAATCCCGAAGAGCAGAGCTACGTTCCTTTCAGTATAAAGCGAGCCCAAAAGCCATGAAAGCAGTGACGGGATAGACAATAGCAGGGGAATCACGACCGCAACATAGCCGATAATGACAATGGACTTTTCCATTCCGAGAGCCGGGAGCAGAGTTTGCAATTCCCGACCGCGAGGTTTTGCGAAAACCAAGCCGGAAAAAGACATAAGTGCCGCAATCATAACGGAAAGCATCAATAAAATCGGTGTTGCCGTCTGCTGAGGCATATATGTGTAGGCATAGTACATCATACCTTCAACCAAAAAGGATAAAATGGTAAACCCGATAAGTTTTTTGCGGGTGTAGGGGAGGTAGAAATTCCACACCATTGCGATGCGTTTCCAGCTCGTTCGATCAGTATTTGAGAGCGTTTGAGTATTCATAAGGGTAACTTTGTTTTACGTGCCGCCATATAGAGCAGCTCATAGTCAATATCGGTCAATTTTTCGTCAGCTTTCACCAAAACAAAGCGAAAGCTCCCAATCCACGGCTCAGAGTAAAGGGCATCGGGAGGTACCTCCGGTCCGACTCCAAAACTCAGACGGTCAAGGATTTGGTCAACCGTCAGAGCATAGTTCAGTTTGCCGGTGTGGAGGTCAATGACTGCATCATAGAAGTTTTCAAGGTCAGCGACGGAGTGAGTGGAGATAATTACCGTCTGCTCTTCGGTGATAGACTCGGCAATCATCCGCTGCAATTGTTTTTTTGAGTCGATATCAACTCCATTCGTCGGCTCGTCAAGGAGGAGAATAGGTGTGCGCAAGGATAGTGCGTAGGCCAACTTCGCCTTCTGAGCGTTACCCGTGGAGAGGTCTGAAAGTAGGGTAGAGGACTCGATTCCGAAGGCCGAGAGATTGCGTCGAAGCATATCTTCGGAGAAGTTCGGATAGAAAGGCGCATGATATTTGACCATCTCGTCAATGGACTTCATCGGAAAGTCAACGTTGACTCCGCAGATGAAGAGCTTCGATAGTATTGACGGCAAGAGATCATAGCTTCGTGCCCCGTCAATCAGGCAACGTCCATCCGTTGGCTTGAGGAGCCCGGCAATCAGGCGCAGGAGAGTAGTCTTTCCGGCGCCGTTTTCGCCCATGAGCAGATGAATTCCGGGGCGTATCGTCGCGCTGATTCCTTGCAGGGCCATGGGACCCTTCGAGGAATAGCGGAAGCTTATATTTTCAAGTTTGATTTCCACTGGTTTATGGCTTATTGTTTATTGTTTATTCGGCGGGTTCTACGGTGAAGCCGGCTTGACGAAGTTGGTTGATGAGTCCTTTTTCGCCGACAAAGTGACCTATGCCTACGGCGACAAACACAGATTGCTGAGGCATCCTGGCTTTGAGGATTTCAACCCAGGCATTATTGCGGTTGGTGATCAGGCGTTCAAGTTCGGCGGGGTCCGCGTCCGGATCATTGAACATTAAGTTATTAATTGCGTCAAGGTCTTGCGACATATAGGCCTCGGCAAGTTGCTGAGCTTTACCGACTGATTCGTCATCTTTCTTGACTGCTTCCAGGAGATCCTCGGCCTGTTCGCTGATGGGATTGCCCATGAGGAGTTGGAATTGAGATTCGATTGATTCAAGACCCTCGATTTTCTTGCCGTTGGCAATGGCTACTTGCTGAATGGTCTGGTCCAGCTGCTCGGCAGGATTATAGCCGGGAAAGGCCGTCAGGGTTTGAAGCATTGCCAATTGAGTGCTTACCAATGCGGGTTTCACGGCGTCAAGCATTGCGCATGAAAGTTGTCCGCCGGTATATTTGCCTAATACTGTATTGATTTCGTCAATTTGTTCGGGGGTGAAGACCTTGGTCAGCGTAGAGTCTGCCGGCGCCATGGCATATTTCATCGAAATTTGCGCCATCTGTTCCGGATTTGAAATCATATCGACTTCGCCCATTACCAAGTCAGCGCTCTGAAGAGCGGGCATCGTGCCCTTAATACTGTCAAGCATGGATAGGGGAGCAACGTGGTGAGTTCCGAAAAGATATGAATCGCCTGCGGCACCATTGCCGGAAACTTTCCAAAGAACTTGCGCGTTGGCTGCCAGTGAAGCAAGAGCCAGGGTGGCTAAAATGAGAAATTTTTTCATTGTTGATAGTGTTATTAAAATTTGTTTTACTGCTGTGGTGATGTACATAAGTACAGCGCAAAGGTAGCATAACAATTTTAAACCACCAAATTTTTTTGGAAAAAACTGAAAAATTTCGTAACTTTGCATCGAAAAAGTGAAAACAACCAATCTCTATGTCAGAAGAATTAGAAGAAAAGTCAGGCGCTGATTATGGCGCAAGTTCCATCCAGGTCCTTGAAGGCCTGGAGGCAGTCCGTAAACGCCCGGCAATGTATATCGGCGATATTTCGACCAAGGGCCTTCATCATCTTGTCTATGAAGTCGTAGATAACTCAATTGACGAAGCTCTTGCGGGATATGCCGATCATATTGACGTCATTATTAACGAAGACAATTCGATAACAGTCATTGACAATGGTCGCGGTATTCCCGTGGACATGCACGAAAAAGAACATAAGAGCGCCCTTGAGGTGGTTCTGACCGTGCTCCATGCCGGTGGTAAGTTCGATAAGGGCTCTTATAAGGTTTCCGGCGGTCTTCATGGCGTCGGTGTCAGCTGTGTGAACGCTTTGTCGACCTATCTCCGTGCAGAAGTCCGTCGAAACGGTAAGATTTATATGCAGGAATATTCCTGCGGTAAGCCTACTTCGGAACTGACCGTAATCGGGGAGGCCGACTCCACGGGTACCACTGTTCATTTCAAGCCTGACGGCTCAATCTTTATTGATACCGTATATAATTATGACACGCTGGCCAATCGCCTTCGTGATTTGGCTTACCTCAACGCCGGTATCACGCTGACACTGACCGATAAGCGCGAACTTGATTCCGACGGCAACGCCCGCACCGAGACGTTCTATTCCAAGACCGGCCTTGAAGAGTTCGTCCGCTATATCGACGTCAGCAAGGAGCCCCTGATTGAACACGTAATTCATTTGGATACCGAGCGCCAAGGCATCCCCGTGGAGGTCGCTTTGACCTATAACACTTCATTTAACGAAAACGTCTATTCCTTCGTCAATAATATCAATACGATTGAAGGCGGCACTCACCTGACCGGCTTCCGCCGTGGCCTGACTGCCACTCTCAAGAAGTATGCCGAGGACAATAAGATGCTTGACAAGCTCGCCAAGCAGAAGATTGAGATTGACCCTGCCGATTTCCGTCAGGGCCTGACCGCCGTGGTTTCCGTCAAGGTCATGGAGCCGCAGTTTGAAGGCCAGACCAAGACCAAACTCGGCAATAACGAGGTGATTGGCGCGGTTCAGACTGCCGTTTCAGAGGCTCTGCGTGACTATCTTGAAGAGCATCCCAAGGAAGCCAAGACCATCGTTGATAAGATCATCCTTGCCGCAACGGCCCGCCACGCCGCCTATAAGGCTCGCACCGAAATCTTGCGCAAATCGCCCCTTGCCGGCGCCGGACTTCCCGGTAAATTGGCCGACTGCTCAAGCCGCACGGCTGAGGACTGCGAGCTCTTCATCGTCGAAGGTGACTCGGCAGGCGGTTCGGCCAAGCAGGCGCGTGATCGCCGCTTCCAGGCTATCCTCCCTATCCGCGGTAAGATTCTCAACGTTGAGAAAGCCATGGAGCATAAAGTGTTTGAAAATCAGGAAATTCAAGCTCTTTTCCGTGCCATGCGCGTCACTATCGGCACTGAAGAAGATAAAAACGAAGTTAACATCAGCAAGATCGCTTATCACAAGATTATCATCATGACTGATGCCGACGTCGATGGCTCTCACATCGACACTCTTCTGATGACTTTCTTCTTCCGCCGTATGCGCCCCGTAATCGAACAGGGTTATCTCTACATCGCTTCTTCTCCGCTCTACAAGGTGAGTCGAGGCAAAAATGAAATTTACTGCTGGGACGACCGTCAGCTCCGCGAAGCCCTTGAAGAGTTAGGTCAGGGTGCCCGCGTGCAGCGTTATAAAGGTCTTGGTGAAATGGACCCCAAGGAACTCAAGGAAACCACTATGGATCCCGAACACCGTATTCTCAAGCAGGTCAACATCAGTGACGCGGCCGAAGCTGACCGCATCTTCTCAATGCTGATGGGTGAAGACGTTGCTCCCCGCAAGGAGTTCATCGAAGCCAACGCTCATTACGCAAATATCGACGCATAATAAAGTCTTTAAGGGTCGCTCTCTGCGTTCGCTAATCTTTTCAGCGGACAATGCGAGCGGCCCTTTTCTCAGAACAAACTGCCCCGCCTGAGTGTTAAAATATAAAAAATGTTTTGACTATGAATCGTAACCAAAAGAAAATCAACGGCCAAATTGCCGAGTATATAAAGCAGCAGAAGAACAATACCTTTAATTATAAACAGGTGTCGGCTGCCATCGGGGCACAGACTCCGGCCAAACAACGCTTAGTGGCGCTTCGGCTCAGTGAGTTAGGCGAGAGTGGCGAGCTTGTTGAGGTTAGCCCCGGGAAGTTTAAGGTCCATTCACGCTCAAATTTCATGAGTGGTACTTTCGTGCGCCGCTCCAATGGTAAAAACCATGTCGTTACTGATAATGACGGGGAAAGCATTTATGTGGCTGAAGCAAATTCCATGCATGCTCTGAATGGAGATAAGGTCAAAATCTCCGTTGCTGCCGGACGTCGAGGTTCCGAACCTGAGGCAGAGGTGGTCGAGATTATTGAAAAGGCAGACGCCCGGTTTATCGGTGTTCTGAAAGTGGAACGCGCTTATGCTCTGTTGGTTACTGATTCTAAATTTCTTGCTACTGATATTTTCATTCCCAAAAATAAACTCAAGGGAGGCAAGTCGGGCGATAAGGCCGTAGTTCGCATTACCAACTGGCCCGCACATGCCAATATGCCCCAAGGTGAAGTCCTTGACGTCCTTGGCAAAGAGGGAGAGAACAACACTGAGATTCATGCAATATTGGCAGAGTATGGTCTGCCATATCATTATCCCGAGCATATAGAACGCGCGGCTCAGAAAATTACCGACGGAATCACCCCTGAGGAAATCAGCCGGCGAGAGGATTTGCGCGGAGTCCTGACGTTTACCATCGACCCCAAGGATGCGAAGGACTTTGACGATGCCCTTTCAATCCGTAAGCTTCCCAACGGACATTTTGAAGTCGGCGTGCACATTGCCGATGTTACCCATTATGTCCACCCCGAGACTGCCCTTGACCGCGAAGCATACAAACGCGCTACTTCGGTTTATCTCGTTGACCGTGTGGTCCCGATGCTTCCGGAGCATCTCAGTAACGGAGTCTGCTCCCTTCGTCCGAATGAGGAGAAACTGACTTTCAGCTGCATTTTTGAAATGGACCTTGATGGTAAAGTCTACAAGGAGCGTATTGCCAAGACGGTGATTCTCTCTGACCGACGATTTACCTATGAGGAGGCCCAGGAAGTCATTGAAACCGGTAAGGGCGACCATGCCGATGCTATCCTTGTGCTGAACACTATCGCCCAGGCCCTGCGTGCCGAACGTCTGAAAAAGGGTGCCATGGAATTTGATCGTGCAGAGGTCAAGTTTGACATTGCGCCTGACGGCACTCCCCTCGGAGTATATTATAAGGTGTCAAAAGAAGCCAATAAACTCGTTGAGGAACTGATGCTTTTGGCAAACCGAACCGTAGCCAAGACTATTGGCGATCCGGGTAAACTCAGGAAAGCCAAAGCATTCGTATACCGCATACATGACAAACCGGACCCCGTCAAGCTTGCCGATTTGGCATCACTCGCCGCTAACTTCGGATATAAGATAAAGACCCAGGGAACTCCCCGGGAAATCAACCGGTCAATAAATAAGATGCTTCAGGAAGTGCAGGGTAGAGGTGAAGAAAACTTGCTTTCTACTCTTGCGGTGCGTTGCATGGCCAAGGCTGTTTATTCCGTAAATAACATAGGCCACTACGGACTTTGCTTTGACTATTACACTCATTTCACGTCGCCTATCCGTCGCTATCCTGATATGTTGGTCCACAGACTTTTGGCCAAATACCTTGACGGAGGCCGCTCCGTGAATCTCGACAAGCTCGAAGATGAATGTGAACACTGCTCAAAGATGGAGCAGACCGCCGTTCAGGCCGAACGCTCGTCAATCAAATATAAGCAGGTAGAATACATGAGCACTCGCCTCGGCGAGGAATATGCCGGAGTGATTACCGGCGTAACCGAATGGGGCCTATACGTTGAATTGACGGAAAACATGTGTGAAGGGTTGATTCCCGTACGTGACCTTGCAAACGATTATTATAACCTTGACGAACGTAATTATCGCCTTGTTGGCGAGCGTACCGGTACGAGCTATCGTTTAGGCGATGAAGTAGTGGTCCGGGTGGCTCGCGCCGATATTCAGCGCCGCCAACTTGACTTTGTTCCTGTAACGGACAGTGGCAACGGACTTGAGAATCCCTATACCAAGCCCCGTAAGCGAGACCACAAACACGGCGCTAAGTCACGCCGCAAATAATACCGGAGCTTTTCTGCTCCAACCCTGAGTGGCGTTACGCGTCTCGATGGTCAGGAGCTTTCCGGCATATCCCGTAAGTTTATTTTTCAGGTCGGCCATCAGGTCGGCCTGTGAATTTATGCCTGAGATTCGAAATTGAAGCAGTCGGAGTCCCATGTGGTAAACGGTGACAAAGATGGAGTCGGTTGAGGAGTACATATTTTTTTAAGGTTTGAGTGGTTATACTTCTTGTTAATTACACCGCAAAGTTACATTGATGATGGGCTAAACTAATGCCCGGTTAAGTTAAAAAGCGTAAATTGAATGTCGGTTTATTTGCTGCTTTGGAAAAAAATGGTTAAATTTGCGAAAAATCTCTTACCAGACTCTATTTACCTTATGCATAACTTACCGGTCACACACTTAATAATGATCATTGTGAACGCCGCGGTGTTCTTGATCAGTCTTTTTATAACCGGACTTATTATACCACAAATCCTTCTTATTGCTTTTCGTAAAAATCTTTTCGATGAGGTTGATGAGCGTAAGATTCATCATGGCAAGGTTCCGCGCCTGGGCGGAATTGCCTTTGTCCCCGCTATAATTTTCTCCTTGGCGTTCGTTATTGGCCTATCGCTTCTGCCGCAGACCACTAATTTTATGCCTGAAATGAGCACGGACCAGGAGCGTGCGCTCTCGTTTGGAGTCTGTGGACTGATGTTGCTATATCTCGTCGGGGTGGCTGATGACCTTATCGGTGTGCTTTACCGGGCTAAGTTCATTGTTCAGATTATCGTGGCTTGTTTCCTTGTCCTTGGTGGACTGTGGATCAACAACCTTCATGGATTTTGTGGGGTAGAGCAGTGGCCTGACATTTGCGGATGTATGCTGACTATTCTTGTCTGTGTCTTTTTCGTGAATGCGATAAATCTTATTGACGGTATTGACGGACTTGCAAGCGGACTCAGTAGTGTCGCTTTGATTTTCTATGGCATAGTCTTCGCGATAAATGGAGATATTTATAACGCCATGGTCGCCTTCGCTACTCTTGCCGCATTGATGCAATTTTTCTACTACAACGTCTTTGGGAGCACTCAGAAGCGGCGGAAAATCTTCATGGGTGATACCGGCGCTCTCTGTATCGGTTTCATCCTGACGTATCTTTCGGTCATCATAGCCCGTAAACATAGTTTCGAATGTACGGATATTAACCCGATTGTTTGTGCTTTTGCCCCGATGTTGGTGCCCTGTCTTGATGTCATCAGGGTGTTCTTCAATCGTATTCGTAACGGTGTCAGTCCCTTTAAGCCTGACCGCACTCATATACATCATAAGATGCTCAACCTTGGGATGTCAACCCCTCGTGCCATGGTCAGCATCCTGTTGATTTCCGTGGCCTTCGTAGTTTTCAACGTTCTTCTTTCTCCTTATTTGAATCCTGCAGTGCTGCTGGTGATAGACGTGGTTGCTTGGCTCCTCTATAGTTGGACGCTTACCAAACGTATCCAGCGCCGTAAAGCCCGATTAGAATCAACTGAAAATGCGTAAACTCCTTCTGCTTTTTATTCTCTTCTCTATCACTCAATTAATTAAGGCTGACGATGATAATGATGTAGTCGCCGTCATTCCTCCGTCTGGGACTCTTCCCGTTCTGTATATTAACACGGTTGATCAAACTCCCGTTGACCAAAAGGAGGTCTATATTGAAGAGACTGCATGGCTTGATTCGTCAATGACTGATGAATTTGAGTCGTTAGGATCGGAATCAGAGCCTGTTACTCTCGGGATTCGCGGCCGAGGGAATGCTACGTGGTTTCAATCTGTAAAGAAACCATATAAACTTCGTTTTGACGATAAACAATCAATTTTCGGGTCTGAAAAGAACAGACATTACGCGCTGCTTCACCTTCAGGGGCCGGTTACGAGTTTTTTTCATGAGCCGTTGGCTTTTCGGGCCGCGGAGCTCCTGGGTGATGAATGGGTGCCGATGTGCAAGCCCTGCGAAGTGGTCCTCAACGGCGAATATTTGGGCCTATATTTCCTGACCGAGACAGTCAGGGTCGGTAAGCATCGCGTTAATATTACCGAGCAGCTTGACGAAGAAACAGACCCGGAGAAAATTGATTCCGGCTGGCTCGTTGAGATTGACAATAATCCCGATGAAAATCAGATTGAGCTTTTCGAGCCAAATGGGCGAAGCCTTTTGCTGACATTCAAGAGTCCCGAGATTCTTTCTGAGCAGCAATTGGAATATATCGAGTCAGAGTTTAACGAGATCATTCGGCGAGTGCATAATATCGATGGCAATGCCGGAGACTGGCTTGATATTATTGACGGAGAATCCATTGCTCGCCATTATATTCTTAATGAGATTATGCGGAATATGGATGGATTCTGCGGCAGTTTCTTTTGGCATAAAGATAAAGGGACCAAGTGGATCGCCGGCCCGGCATGGGATTATGGTTATGCACTGATTGAACGAGAGGAAGGGGCGGGATCATATCTTCGATTCTTCGGCCGTTACGGCCGTCCTAATCTTATTCGCGAAATGCTTAACTCCGAAGATTTCCATCGAATAATCCGTGAGGTTTGGGATGATTTCTATTCTTTCGGAACGGAATGGATTGATGATGTGAAAAATGATTGGATTAAGCGTACGGCGGCAGCCGGAGAACAGAATTTCCTTGTCTGGGGAATCGGCGAGGCTATGTACTGGCGCGGTGCCCTTGCGGCTTCCCGCCTGAAAGAAAATATAGAATGGCTTAATGAATATCTGCAGTCCGATGCCTTTAATAACTGGGTATTTGTCGGTGTTGATGAGGTGAAGACTGACTCCGGGGATGAGTTCGGGAATGCCTGTGATTTATTAGGTCGTCCAATTCTTAATCCGGAATCATATAAGGGAATTATTATATCCGGTCAACGGAAAATATATCGCGGAAACACGCAATAAACCGCGTGGAGGATGCGTTATTTATGCGTGAAGTGTAAAATTTTGATAACGATTATGGCTGCTTTGGCCTGTCGGTTTGTGCCTCTGATGGCTCAAACCGGCGGGTCGACGGCTTATAATTACCTGGACATCAGCGGCTCGGCCAAAATCTACGGCCTTGGCGGAGTCAATATCTCCCTTGTAGACCCCGATGATGTCATGGCCACTGACCAGAATCCGGCTCTCGCCGGCCCGGAGATGAGCCGTGGAATCGGTTTGGGCTACATGCGCTACGTCGGCGGCTCTAACTTTGCCAACGCCAAGTATATCGGTGCGGCCGGTCAAAATGGCGCATGGGGCGTAGGACTTCACTATTTCGGCTATGGTTCGGTCAAAGAAGCTCTCCCTGACGGTACCATCGTCGGGACTTTTTCTCCCTCTGATGTCGCTTTCAGCGGCATTTACTCCCATAATCTCGGACGCAACTGGCGCGGTGGTTTCGCCATTAAGTTCCTTTACAGTTCTTATCACAGTCATTCCGCCCTGGCTATTGCAACCGATTTAGGCGTAAACTGGTTTGATGAGGACCATGATTCCTCGCTCTCATTCACCGTCAGCAATCTTGGCGGACAGGTCAAGAAGTTTAATGACCGCTCGGAGCGCCTGCCGATTGACGTCCGTATCGGATGGAGCAAAGGACTCGGCTCCGCGCCCCTGAATCTCAGCATTACCGCCTGGAACCTGACCAAATGGCATCTGCCTTATTGGGACCACGGCGACGGCACCAATGAACCCGTCAAAAAAGACGGCTTCGCAAGCAATCTGTTCCGCCATCTTGTTTTCGGACTTGAATGGAAACCCAATGACCGATTCTATGTCGATTTGGGCTATAACTATAAAACCCACACTGATATGGCGACGTATCAGCGTAACTTTCTCAGCGGTTTTTCCGTGGGCGCAGGCTTTCGGGTAAAGGCTATCGGAGTCGGCGTCGCTTTTGCTCAGCCTCACCGCTCTGCCGCTACTTTCATGTTGAACCTTACGACCAATCTCTATGACTTCTTCTAAGCTTGAACTGAAGCCGATAATCATAGCTATTGACGGCTTCTCATCATCCGGTAAAAGCTCTATGGCCAAGGCGCTTGCCCACACCATAGGTTACAGATATATCGATACCGGCGCAATGTATCGCGCCGTGACTTTCTATGCCATGCAGGCGCGCCTGATTGCCCCTGACGGCACGGTCAAAGAAGACGAACTCATTGCCGCACTTCCCGGCCTTGACATTGATTTCGCCGTGCTTCCTGACGGTCAGCATACGCTCCTCAACGGGGCTGATATCGAGCAGCAAATCCGTTCGCTTGAGGTCAGTGCTTACGTCTCGACCATCGCTGCAATTCCTGCGGTGCGTCATGACCTGGTAAAGCGTCAGCAGCAATACGGTCGTCAGAAGGGAATAGTCATGGACGGGCGTGACATCGGCACCACGGTCTTCCCGCATGCCGAACTCAAGATTTATGTCAATGCTCCGGCGGAAGTGCGTGCTGAGCGCCGATTCAAGGAATTGACCGAGAAGGGCGTCGAAACCACTTACGAGGAGGTGCTTGAAAACGTGCGCCATCGTGACCATATCGATTCAACTCGCGCCGAGAGTCCCTTGCGCCGTGCTGATGATGCGATTGACCTTGACAATGGCCGGATGACCATTGAAGAGCAAAACGCTTGGTTGATTGAACAATATAAACGAGCCGCAGCCGCAGAGTGAGAACTGTTGAAATTGATGCCGGGAGCGGATTCTGTTTCGGTGTGACTGCCGCAATCAGAAAGGCCGAAGAGGAATTGGCAAAGGGCACTCCGCTCTATTGCCTTGGTGATATTGTTCATAACTCTGATGAGGTTGAACGCCTTCGCAGTCACGGACTTATGACCATCAGCCACGAACAGATGGCCGAGCTTCATGACTGTAAAGTCCTTTTGCGGGCCCATGGTGAGCCCCCGGAGACTTACGAGCTTGCCCGCCGGAATAATATTGAGATCATAGATGCGACGTGTCCGGTGGTTCTCAAGCTTCAACAGCGAATCAAGAAGGCTTACGATTCGATGGATGCCCCTCAGATCGTGATTTACGGCAAGTCCGGTCATGCGGAAGTCAATGGTCTTGTCGGTCAGACATCCGGTAATGCCAGGGTCGTTGAAACCGAAGCGGATCTGGCCAAGGTTGACCCCAATAAGACTACTCACCTCTATTCGCAGACCACCAAGAGCCTTACCGGACTCAAGCATATTGCCGATAAACTGGGTGAGTATCTTTCTCCCGATGTCGAATTCCATACGTTTGATACCATCTGTCGCTCTGTGGCCCATCGGGTGGATAACCTGCGCGAATTTGCCCGCGGTCATGATGCTATAGTGTTTGTGGCCGGTCGGAAAAGCTCCAATGGCAAGTTCCTTTTCGACGAATGTCGTGCCGTCAATCCCCGAACTCAATTCATTTCTGGCCCGGATGAACTTGACCTCTCCCTGCTCGAAGGAGCCCATTCGATAGGCATTTGCGGGGCTACGTCAACTCCCCGTTGGCTGATGGAACGTGTTAAAGAAAATATATTATGAAGAAACTGATTTTTGTATTTTTACTGTCTATATTCTCCTTGGTGGCCTGCTCTGAAAAGGAACAGGTATCTGAAGACATTCCGCAGGCAACCGAGCGCGGTCAAAGCGATGCCCGGGCGTTGCTCAACATTGAAGTGTCTGACATCAAGGAACTCCATTCGGCTTTGCTTTCCGTCAAAGCCCGTGAATGGGAAATGCGCCGTAATGGCTCAGACCAATGCGCCGACGCTTATATAAATGCTTTTAAAGATTATGTCAGCGCGCAAAACACCTCTCTTGCTAACGAAATTTTTTGAATATGATTTACCCTCGAGGGTTTGAAAATAAAATCGGATTCGGCTCCGTGCGCGAGTCCGTCCGCTCAAAATGCTTGACCGCTCCGGGAGCTGAATTCAGCTCGGAGCGGATTGAGTTTTCTTCTGACTTTGAGTATCTTCGCTCTGAGCTTGAGGCCACGGCTGAAATGGTGGCCATCGAGCGCGCAGGCGAGGCTTCCGAATTGCCTATCAGTCGGGTTGCTGACCTTCGCCAAGCTTTGGCCTCGGTGCGCATTGACGGTACATTCCTCCCCGCCGATGAACTTCGCAGCGTGCGTGATACTCTCGAAGCAATTTCTGCTATTTCCCGTTATTTTCGTCGTGAAGAATCTGTCAAGACGTATCCGCGCCTCGCTTTTCGTGCTGAGCCCCTGATGGATTTCCCTGAACTGGTACGCGCTATCGACCGGGTTATCGACCGTTATGGCAACGTACTTGACTCGGCATCGCCGGAGTTGGGCGATATTCGCCGCCAACTCGCTTCCGCCTCCGGCGCCATTGCGGCGGCTATGAGGCGCGTGATGGCTTCGGCCGTCGCTGCCGGGTTGATTGACGCTGACGCTGCGCCCAGCGTGCGTGATGGCCGTATGGTTATTCCCGTTTCGCCGATGAACAAGCGCAAAATCCAGGGTATAGTCCATGATGAATCCGCCTCCGGCAAAACAGTTTTCATTGAACCGGCGGAAGTCGTGCAAACCAATAATCGTCTTCGCGAGCTCCAGATGGACGAGCGTCGCGAAATTGCCCGTATACTGACGGCGTTGACGGCCGAGATTCGCCCCTCGATTCCTGAGATTGTAGACTCTTATGCTATTGTCGTAGAGTTTGATTTTATCCATGCCAAGGCTCTCTATGCCATGGAAGTGGGCGGCAACATGCCCCATCTTGGTCGCAATCCGGAAATTGAATGGTATCATGCCTGTCATCCCGGGCTTCTTGCATCGCTGCGCGCCCAAGGCAAGGAGATTGTCCCACTGGATATTCACCTGACTCCTGAGCGCCGACTGCTGATTGTTTCCGGCCCGAATGCCGGCGGCAAATCTGTCACTCTCAAGACTGTCGGAATCGTGCAATATATGACCCAATGCGGGTTGCTACCGACGGTTTATGAAAACTCTCATATCGGACTTTTTGATGATATTTTCGTTGACATCGGCGACGATCAATCTATTGAAAATGACCTCTCTACTTATTCCTCCCACTTGACCCACATGAAGCAATTTATGGCCAAGGGAGGAGACCGTTCGCTTGTTCTCATTGACGAGTTCGGCGGGGGCACGGAGCCGCTGATTGGCGGAGCCATAGCTCAATCGATTCTTGGTCGTTTTGCCGAAAAAGGAATGTGGGGTGTCATTACGACTCACTATCAGAACCTCAAGCAGATGGCCGAGACTACTCCGGGATTGGTCAATGGCTCGATGCTTTATGACCGCCAGCGCATGGAGCCGATGTTTAAGCTCTTAGTCGGTACTGCCGGGTCGTCATTCGCCATTGAGATTGCCCGCAAAATCGGGTTGCCTGAAGATATTATCGAGAGCGCAAAGGAAATCGTTGGCAAGGATTACGTCAATATGGACAAATATCTTCTTGATATAGCCCGCGACCGTCGGTATTGGGAAAACAAGCGCATGCAGATTCGCCAAAAGGAGAAGAAACTCGAAAATACTCTCCAGGAATACGAAAATGATGCGCAGAACCTCCGCGACCGTCGCCGCGAAATCCTTGCAGACGCCAAGGAAGAGGCTCGCAAGATTATTGAGGGAACGAATGCCGCCATCGAGCGTACCATTCATGAAATCCGCAAGGCTCAAGCTGATAAGGAGCAGACACGTGAATTGCGCCAAAAGCTTCGCGCCGAACAGGCTGAAAGTCAATCTGCAGAGCCCGAACATCCGCTCTTGAAGAAGGCACCTAAGGCCAAGAAGCAGAAGGCTGCTCCGGTCGCGACGGATTCCAAGCGCCCTATTGCCGTAGGTGATTATGTGAAGTTAGAGGGGCAGAATGTTCCCGGAGTGGTCCTTTCGATTGAGGGTAAGGACGCGACTGTCAGCTTCGGTATGCTCAAGACCAAGGTTAAACTTAACCGCCTGACTCACACTCTTCAAAAGCCGCAATCCGGAGCCTCTGCTCCCACTCAGGTGGCTATTGCAGTCCATGAACAACAGCGCGAGCGTCGCCTCGAATTCAAGCAGGAAATTGACGTCAGGGGCATGCGTGCCGACGAAGCCCTCCAAGCCGTTACTTACTTCATCGACGACGCAATCCGATTCAGCTGTTCACGCGTCCGCATCCTTCATGGCACCGGCACCGGCGCCCTGCGCCAAGCCATCCGCCAATACCTCTCCACGGTCAACGGCGTCAGCCGCTACGCTGACGAAGACGTCCGCCTCGGCGGCACCGGCATCACCGTCGTCACCCTCAATTAGGCGGGGTCGACGTCGTAGTGGATTTGGACACCTTTGAGGTCGGGGTTAGTGGAGAGAAGTTGGTTGTAGGTGTCGCGCAGGAGGGTGCGGACCTTCGAGATGGAGGCTTCGGGTTCGATTTTGAGCATGAAGCGGCGAATGTATAGCGACTGCACGCGGGCCACTACCGGCTTTTCCGGGCCATGGACTCTTGAGCCTAATAGCGCGCGGAGTTCGGCTCCGTAGCGTTGCGCCATCAGTTCTACGATACTTTCCTCCCGGTGTTTCAGGTAGATAAATATCATTCGGGAGAAGGGCGGGTAGGCAAATTTTTTGCGTTCTTCAAGTTCCCGGGCATAGAAGCCTTCATAGTCATGATGGAGCAGTGACGTAATCACCGGGGGTTCCGGCTGCGAGGTCTGGACCATCACTTGGCCCGTTTGTTCGCGTCGGCCGGCACGGCCTGCCACTTGAAGAAGCATATTGAACGCACGCTCTGATGATCGGAAATCGGGCAGATTGATGATCATGTCTGCGTTCAGGACTCCAACGATGCTGACGTCTGAAAAGTCAAGACCCTTGGTGACCATCTGAGTGCCTACAAGGATATCGGCTTTATGAGTTGAGAAGGCGTTGATAATCTCCTGATATCCATCTTTATTACGGGTCGTGTCAAGGTCCATTCGGAGGATCTTGGCTTGCGGAAACTCCTTGGCTACTTCATCTTCGATGCGCTCAGTGCCGTAGCCGACAATTTCGATTGAGGGCTCTTGACATACCGGGCAGAGGGTAGGGAGCGGGTATTGAGCTCCGCAATAGTGGCAGACAAGGCGGTTTTCAAGGCGATGGTAAGTAAGTGATACGTCGCAATACTCGCATTTAGGAACATGAGCACACGCCTTGCATCGAGCCATCGGAGCGAATCCGCGGCGGTTATGGAAGATAATGGCCTGATTTCCTGCGGCAAGAGCCGAGTTGACGCGGGTGTGCATTTCTTCGGCTAATGGGCGGATCGAGCGGAATCTCTTCCATTCTTTTTTCATGTCAATCACGCTGATTTCCGGCAGGGAGACTCCGCCGTAGCGTTCGGTAAGTTCTGCGATACCGTATCGTCCGGTTTTCGCTTTATAGTATGTCTCGACTGATGGAGACGCGCTGCCTAAAAGAACTTTGGCGCCATGCATTCCGGCCAGGACTATGGCTGAATCGCGTGCATTATAACGCGGCGCGGGGTCAAATTGCTTGAAGCTGGGCTCATGTTCTTCATCTATAATGATGAAGCCTAAGCGTCGGAACGGCAGGAACACTGACGAGCGCGCACCGATTATAACCATAGGTTCACGGCTATGGAGG